>CAMDFL010000223.1 GCA_945897475.1 Bordetella parapertussis | reverse complement strand
CGTTTCTTTGATCCAGAGGCTTATCGCATCGTGGTGCTTGACCAGCGCGGAGCGGGCCGATCCACGCCCTTGGGTGAGTTACGTGACAACACCACCCCGCAACTCATCGCCGACCTGGAGCGCTTGCGCGAACATTTGAAAATCGAACGCTGGTTGGTATTTGGTGGCTCTTGGGGAAGCACATTGGCGCTCGCCTATGCCGAGGCGCATCCTGAGCGCTGCCTGGGCTTGGTGTTGCGTGGCATTTTCCTTTGCAGAAAGAGCGAAATCGACTGGTTCTTATATGGCCTGCGCAGTATTTTCCCGGAAGCCTGGAGGAAGCTGGCAGACATGCTTTCCCTCGAGGAGCAAGGTGATCTGCTGACGAATTATCATAGGCGTCTGGTCAATCCCGACCCTGCGGTACATATGCCTGCAGCGCGTGCGTGGAGTGTCTATGAAGGGTCGTGCTCCACACTCATGCCCAGCCCCGATACGTTGGCCTATTTTTCCGGTGATGTCGTTGCTTTGGGTCTTGCGCGCATTGAAGCGCATTATTTTGTGAACAATATTTTCCTGCCGGAAAATTCTCTGCTGGAGAGAGTCGGCTCGCTGGCCAGGATTCCGGCCATCATTGTGCAAGGCCGCTATGACATGGTGTGCCCGCTGGTCACAGCGCATGAGTTGGCCTCGGCTTGGCCGCAGGCGGTGTACAAAGTCATCCCTGATGCGGGCCATTCGGTCTGGGAGCCGGGAATACTCGATGCGCTGGTCGAGGCCACCGAGTGCTTCAAACGAAGCGGCGGCTTCGTCTAGGCAGATGCCGAACAAGGGGAGTCCCCTTGTAAATCCCCTCACTTCAGAGGAAACACGATGTACTCTTTTGTAAGAATAGAAACTTGGTAAAGGTTTCCCTATTGAACATGGAGACGGCTTCCATTAAGGCGGCTTGTATTCGCAATCCTGACACCGCATGGCTTCGGGCGCGATTTTCTCAAACTACCCTTGAGCGCCGGGTTCGATTATTGGTCGAATCGCCTGCCCTCGAGACCCCGCTTCGGCCGGCTTCTGTATTAATCCCCGTGATCGAACGCGAAGCGGGGCTGACGGTGCTGTTTACCCGGCGTACCGAACATCTCCAGACGCATGCGGGTCAAATCAGTTTTCCCGGCGGTGGCGCCGAACCAAGCGATGCTTCCCCCATTGCCACCGCCTTGCGAGAAACCGAGGAAGAAATCGGCCTACTCCCACACCAGGTGGAGGTTCTGGGCCAACTGGAAGAGCACCCGACGGTCACCGGTTACCGGGTTACACCTGTCGTGGGCCTTATCGCCTCGCCCTTCGATCTGCGTCTGGATGATTTCGAGGTTGCGGAGGTATTCGAGGTTCCGCTGGCATTTCTTCTAAATCCCATAAATTACCGCCGCGATAGCATGACCCGGGACGGCCGCCTTCGGGAATTCGATGCTATACCCTATGGCCCCCAGTACATATGGGGCGCGACCGCGGCCATGCTGCTGCAGTTGCATGCTTATCTGTCAGGCGATTCTTAGCGCTGGATTACAAGCTTGATCGTTATCACGATCATGCCTGTAATTCAGATCCGCACGCACGCTTGTGGGCCGAATTGATCGGGGATAAACTTCGGCGAATTATCCAACCGAACTGAACGATCCAATTGAAGGAGCAGGTCATGCACAAGCCATTTGTTGTCCCTCCCGAGTTAGAGAAAAAACTGCTTGCCCGGCGTGGCAAATTGCATGCCTACGATTCAGTCGATCCTAAGAAAACTGCTCTGGTGGTGGTCGACATGCAGAACTTTTTCATGGCCGATGGCGAGTTGATGGCCGCCAATGGTGCGGCCGATATCGTTCCCAATGTCAATCGTCTGGCGCGTGAGCTGCGCGCCGCAGGCGGTGTCGTCGTCTGGATTCAGGCGCTGGCTGAAGCCCCCGGCACTGATGGCTGGGAGCCGTTCCATGCCTTGTTTCATGAAAAAGCGCGGGGCCGCCGCCTAAGTTCGATGAATATCAACGGCGAGGGGTTCAAGCTGTGGCCCGAGATGGACGTGAAACCCGAAGACGAACGAGTCATCAAAAAGCGATACAGCGCCTTCATTCAGGGCGCCTCCAACATCGAGGAAGTGCTGCGCCGTCACGGTGTGGAGATGGTGCTGATCACAGGTGTAGCCACCAACGTATGCTGCGATTCCACCGGTCGCGATTGCATGATGCGAGGGTTTCGCACCATTATGGTGTCCGATGGCAATGCGTCGTTTGCCGAGGACGAGCATCAGGCAGCGCTGTTAGGTTTTATTACCTATTTTGGCGATGTGCAGACCACCGACGAAGTTATCGGACGCATCAATGCTTCAGAGAAGCGCGAAGCTGCCGTGGTTTGATTTCTGTTTCAGAGGACTTCATTGGCATCTCTCTTCTAGTCCGCGAGATGGGGTTCACGAAGGATCATTCTGAATCGGTAGCTGTGCTGTGTCGTATTTAAGTGACCTTGAATCCCATCAAATTGGCGATCAAATTGCGCTGAATCTGTGAAGTCCCCGCGGCAATCGTTGCCGCCCGGCTATCCCGAAAATACCTCGCCATATCGAACTCTTCGTTGTAACCGTATCCCCCCATCACCTGCATACCGTTCTGCGCCACCTTGACGTAGACCTCGCTTGCATAGAGTTTGGCCATGGTGATTTCTCGAAGGGCGGGTTTGCCATCGGCCACCAGCGACGCGGCGCGCCAGGTAAGGGTTCGCGCTGCTTCCACTTCGGTGGCCATGTCGGCGAGCATGTGGGCGATGGCCTGGTTGTTGCCGATCGGCTTGCCGAACTGTTTGCGGTCTTTGGCGAACTGGATGGCCAGATCAACGATAGCCATGCCGGCGCCGACTGAGCCCGCAGCGGACACCACGCGCTCCACTTGCAAGCCGGCCATGACCACGTCCCATCCTTTGTTTTCCCCGCCTATCAGTCGGTCCGCAGGAACGCGAACGTCGTCGAAAAACACTTCGTAGGTTCCCGCTGAGCGCCGTCCGAGCATGTCGAGCTTGCGTAATTTAACGCCGGGGCGATCGTTCTCGACGAGAAACAGCGACATCCCTTGGCGGTAGTGCGCCTTGGTATCAGTTTTCACGTACACGTTCATGACGTTGTTTTTCGCACCGGCGGTGGTGGCCCAGAGCTTCTGGCCGTTAATGATGTAATCGTCGCCGTCGCGGCGCGCGTTGGTGCGCATGGCGCCGATGTCGGAGCCCGCGTCGGGTTCGGACATGGAAATCGAAAAACGGATTTTTCCATCCAGCAGTTGCGGCAGCCAGAATTTCTTCTGCTCCTCGGATGCCTTGTGCACCAGATTCAAGCCGCAGAAGATATTGCCGCCATAGCACATGGATAGATCAGCGCTGCGGTAGGCAAGCTCTTCGTTGATGATCATCATATCGACCACGTTGCCGCCCAGGCCCCCATAGGCTTCTGGAAAGGGCATTCGCAACAGGCCTGCCTCGACCCAGGCGTCGTAGAGTTCATAGGGATAGACGCGCTCCTTGTCCCATTGCCGGATTTTCTCAATCGGCGCGTGGCGATCCATGAGCTTTTGCACGCTGGTGCGAAGCATGTTTTGTTCGTCGGTGAAATTCATGTCCATAGGAGTCCTCGCGCGGTAATGATTGTGGTTTTAGTGACTGACCAGCAATACATCAAGGGCGACCACGCCCTGGGGGTAAGCCAACACCGGATTGATGTCGCCAGGTCCTTCTGGCGCTAGCTTGCTTCTCTCAGTCCGAGCTTCTCTAATCTAGGCAGCACCTCGTCGCGTATATAAGGCAGGTACTTCAGCCCATTGACGAATCCGAGCGCCAATCCATCGATTCCGATCGCATTGACTTTCTGCATTTCGGCGACCACCTCATCGGGTGTGCCGATGAATGGGTAGCCGCCGTTGCCGCCTGCGATGCGTTTCCTTAAACGTGCGATCGCCTCCGGCGGCAGGCCGCGATTGAGGTAGCCGCGTCCGCGCAGGATAGTCTCCACAGCGCCTTCGTCGGCGTTTTCCACCGCGTACCAGTGGTAGTAATCCTCGGCTTCTTTGCGTGTTGGACGGCAGACGATGAAGCTGTTGGTGTAGATGCCTACATTGCGCCCGGTCGCGGTGATATCCGCTTTCAAAACTTTGAGTTCGCGGGCGGCGGCCTCCACATCCGACACGCCGGAGAACAGGGTGTCGGCGTGTTGCATCGCGAATTGGCGTCCGCGCGCGGAATGCCCGGCGTTGAAGATGGGCGGGTGCGGGCGTTGCACCGGTTTGGGGTCGCCTTTGACGCCCAGCAATTGAAAGAATTGGCCGCTGTAGTCAAACGGCGCGTCCTCGCTCCAGATGCGTTTGACGATTTCCAGCCATTCATCGCCTTCGTCGTAGCGCGTGCTGCTCGAATCCCCGGCTGAGAGTCCGAACATTCTGAATTCGTCCTCGTACCAGCCGCAAACAATGTTCAAGCCGAAGCGCCCGCCGCCGATGTGGTCGACAGTGGCCATCTGCTTGGCGGCAAGCACCGGATGAAATAACGACACATGCACCGTGCCGAACACTTTGATGCGCTTGGTCGCCGCGAGCAGGCCGGCGGCCCAGGTCAGCGTCTCGAAGGAATGGGAATTGTGGTCGGTTTGCCCGCCGTAGCCGCGCCAGCGTCCCACCGGCATCATGAAATCAAGGCCGGCCTCATCGGCCAGTTGCGCGAGGGCGAGGTTATCCTCCCAGGAGCCTGACCAGCGCTCTGCAACCGTGGTCGCCGAAATCGCGCCGGAGAGGTTGACGCCGAATGTGCCTAGCGCGAGTTTGTGTGGTGTTAATACCATATTTTATATGCCATTTTAATAAAAGTGCCCGTCCAATATGGATGCGGATGTTTAAAAGTTATTAATATTGAGCCAGGCTATTGGCCCAGACTATTGAACGAGAATATTGAACGAGACTATTGGTCCAGACTATTGGAGCAGACCGTCCATTCGCCCTTGCCATCCGTCGCCGGTGCTACGGAAATAGGCGATGGCTTCCGGGCTGTAGCGAACGGAAGCAAGTAGTTTTTTATTTTCAGACTTTGGCCATCCGCGCACGGATTTTAGAGGAACCATGGCTGCAAGTTGCCTCTTAGTCAGTGGCTGCGCGTCGGGATCGGCCTTGGCGGCTGCGACAATTTTTGCGTTCTCCGCAGGCGACGGCATACGAATGTCGCGCCTAGGCGTAATTTTCGGCATAGTGTTGAATCTCCTTGCGCTCAGCAAATCGAAGACTGATTACTCTACGGATTTCGCCGCGATCTACAAAGGCAATGTAATGAAGATCCGTTACAGGTCCGATCATTCTGATCTCGTCTTATTCATATCGAGTGTCGATCCAGACGAGTGCCTCATCCCAAATCAATCTTCTCGCGAACGCCAATGACAGGTCGTGCTTAGCGAGGTTCAGTCCATCTTTGGCGGGGTCATATTCGATGAGCACACAATAATGTAGCTACCGAAAATTAATAAGTCAAACCTCAAGTCGGTCGCCCCTTTTGAATAAAGGCCTTCTTGAACAAAGTCAAAAAATCAGGAAGTCAGAAATTCTGGAAGTTGTCGGCTTTCACGTTGACTTTCATTGCGGCAACAGTCGGTTCATGCATAATTGATTTTCCTCTCAGTGAGACAGCGATGATGATAAACACAGTGATCATAAACAATAGGATGAAAAATACCGCCATGAGAAAACTCGCAAGACTGGCGTTCCCATTGGTCCTCGGCGCATTGGCGTGTGCTGCGCAGGCGCAAAATTTCCCCACTCGACAA
>CAMDFL010000222.1 GCA_945897475.1 Bordetella parapertussis | reverse complement strand
TACTCTATCTAATCAATCCATCTCAATTTGATTAGAAAATGATCTAATATTCATCCAATATGCGAACTTCCAAGCATGCTCTAATCAAGCAACTCCAGACCAGCTTTCCACGCGGGGCGCCATTCGACGTGGGCGCGCTCGCGCGCTTGGGCATCTCCGCAAAGCTGGCAGCCCACTACGCCGGGACGGGTTGGTTGGTTCGGGTCGGGCAGGGCGTGTACGCCTTTCCTGCCGACGAACTGAGCGCGCACGGCACGATTAAATTCCTTCAGACCCGTGTCGCCGGCCTGCACGTGGCAGGCAAGAGCGCGCTCGCCATACAGGGCGTGCGCCACAATCTGGCCGCGCGCGAGCAGTGGGTGCTCTGGGGCGACGTGCGCTTCGCCCTGCCCGCATGGTTCACCACGCGCTTTCCCGCGCGTTACGTGTCGGCCCGCTTGTTTGATTGGCCGGATGAGGCGCTGGCCGCAAAGAGCCTGACCACGCCACCCGGCGCGACCGAGGGCCTGCGCGTGTCGGTGCCCGAGCGCGCGCTGCTCGAGTTGCTGTACGACGTGGGCACGCATCAGGGCCTGGAAGAAGCGCGCAACCTGTTCGAGGGCCTCTCCAACCCGCGCAAGGAAATGCTCGGCCGCCTGCTTGTCTGTTGCACCAGCGTCAAGACAGTGCGCCTCTTCCTGACCTGGGCGCGCGAGACAAAGGTGGTGGATGTCGCGGCCCTCCAGCAGCAGTACAAGCTGCCGGTGGGCAGCGACAAGCGCTGGATGACCCGCCTGAAAGACGGCACCTTGCTGAGCCTGAAACCGCATGGATAAGGCCTACGCCGATGCCGTGCGCTTGCTGCTGGCCGCCGCCCCTGAAGTGTTCGCCAACGACATCTTCGCGATGAAGGGCGGCACCGCCATCAATCTGTTCGTGCGCGACATGCCGCGCCTGTCGGTCGACATCGACGTGGCCTACACACCATGGCAGATCCCGCGCGAGCAGGCACTGGCGGCCATCGCCAGCGAGATCGACGCGATCGCCGGGCGGCTCGCGAAACGCGGCATGCGTACGCGCAAGGTGGCGAGCAAGGATCTCGGTGATACCAAACTGCTGATCGAGGACGCGGACAATCAGGTGAAGATCGAAGTCAATGCGGTTTTCCGTGGAACCTTTCTGCCGGTCGAGCGGCGCGCGCTGACGCCCAGAACGGCTGAGCTGTTCGGTGCTGACCTTGTACTGCCCGTGCTCGCCACGGCTGAACTCTACGGCAGCAAGCTCGTGGCGGCGATGGACCGGCAACATCCCCGCGATCTGTTCGATGCGTGGCAGATGTTCGCCGCCGGCGGTTTGTCCGACGCGACGGTGGAGTGCTTCGTAACCTACCTGGCCTGTCACAACCGGCCGACCCATGAGGTCCTGTTCGGCAACGACAAAGACATCGCCGATGAATACAGAAACACCTTCGTCGGCATCACTGCGGACCCGGTCAGCCTTGAGACGCTGCTGGAAACGCGCGCGCGCCTGCGCGCGGAACTGCCGCAACGGTTGACCGGCGCGCAGCGTAATTTTCTGAAAGGACTTTCACGCGCGCAGCCTGACCTGGCATCCGTAGATCGTCCATATCGCCGGTCCAAGTGTTCGGCTATTGTCTTATCAGCAGAAATTCGGAAAGCCCGCCCCAGTGGCGGTAAAGACGTTCGCGCAGATCTTCTGGCAGACCTATTTCGCGAATAATTCCGGGCCATTCCTTGCGGGCGGTTGCCACTGTCTCTTTGACGGTCTCCAGCACGAATTTCGCTGGTGCTTCCATGCGGCGAGCCAACCGGTCGAAATGCGACTCGTCGATGGCTTCGAAGCGTTTCTCACCAGCGAGATTCAGTGCGAGGGTGTCGTTGGCGACATATTGGATCGTCGATACCAGGTCGTATGCCGGCGCCAGCTGAGGCGTGACTTTTTCTCGATAGATTACCGACCAGTTCTTGAGGTGGGCGTCGCCGTTGCCGATGAGAATGTTGACCACCAGTCGCCGGACGAATTCCGCGATCTGCTCAAAGCGATTGGGAAAGAGATCGAAGATCAAGCGGCCTATCGTGTCGTAGTTCGTGGCCTTGTATTCTTGGTCGCCGTAGACGTTGAACACCTGAGCGAAGTCCTCGACGTGGACGCGGCCTTCCGGGGTGCGGTCATAGCGTTTGATGGCGTAAGCCCAGGTTTCCCATTGGGGTATCGATAGGCCGGCCAGGCCACCCAGATCAACATCATCAAGCTTCACCAGTTTGACTTCAGGAGTCTGTATTCCGGCGGCAGCCGCCAGCCGCATCATCGTGTATTCGTTTGCCGGTACGTTGGGATGGCTGGGGTGTGGTGGTTTCACAATCCATTCCTCGTTGCCGTCTTCCAGCGTGAATCTCCCGCCGCGCTCGATCATCGAGAACTTGAGTTGTGATCCGCCCAGCGAGAATTTGATCGGTGTCTCGTCGGAAGCGGCGTGAGTCGTGCCCGGCCGATAGTTGCTGGCGGACTGCGGCAGTTCATCTGCCGGGAGCGCGCGGACCGCGCCGGGCAAGCTCGCGCCCAGCGCCATGAGAATGTCGAACTCATGGTCGTGGTGGATCTTCAGGCGCTTGAGCATGTATTCCCGCAGCACACCCTCCGGCAGCAGATTGCTGAAGAAAGGCGGGAGCTTCATCCGGCTCGAATAAATTTCCCGCAGCTTGCGTTCAGTCGCTTCCTCATCGCCCGGCGTGTTGAAGGACAGGCTCAGGGTCGGCCGGCCGGGTCCCAGGTCGATGTAGCTGTCATCGAAGGCGAAGAGGCTTTTGCCGTCCTGAAATCCGGTGAGGTGGCCGACAGGAGCATCGCCCAGCAATATTTTCAGGACGCGGGCATCAGCCATTCGATTGCTCCTCATCTTCCTTCACCTGATAGCGATCGAGCAGCGAAGGGGGGGCGGCTGAAGGTGCCGGCTCGCGTTTCTTCTTGAGCAGAGATTCAACCTTTGACGTGTCCTCCCGTGGAACGGACATGAGTTCCACGTCGAGCGCTTGGGCCAGCTTCAAGAGCGTGGATAGCGTAACGTCTCCCCCGCGCTCGAAGGTCGACACTTGCCGTTGCTGAATTCCGCTTCGGCGCGCAGCCTCGACTTGCGACAGGCCCAGGGCAAGCCGCCGTGCTCGAATGGTTTCATAGATCTTTAGCTTCATGCAATGTATTATAAGGAATATATAAAGCCTGAAAATACCTTTATATGCATATAATTTTCTCGGTTTAGGTTTTGACCACTATTGCGCCAAATTGAACCGCAATGCGCCACCTTAAATGGCGCATTGCGGGCCGGGCGTGGGGTCGTCGCCGGCTTGCAGCGTCGGCGCGCCATGGCGGCGAGGCGGGCAAAACGGATTTACGCTTGACGTACATCGTATGCCGTACTATGTTGTCCGGCAATGATCCAAAGTTATCGCGACAAGCGCACGAAAGAATTTGCCGAAGGCAAGCGCGTCAAGGAGTTCGAGGGCTTTCGCCGCCAGGCGGAAAAGCGGCTCGACATTCTCGACGCGGCTGCCGGCCTTCCAGACCTTCAGGCGCTGCCATCAAATGCGCTGGAGAGTATCAAAGGCGACCGCAAGGGCCAGTACAGCATCCGCATCAATACGCAGTGGCGGATCTGTTTCGAATGGCCTGAAGGGCAGAGCGGACCCTCGAATGTCGAAATTATGGACTACCACTGAAAGGCATCTGACCATGGCCCGCACACCGATCCACCCAGGCGAAATTCTCGCCGACGAACTTGAAGAACTCGGCGTCAGCCCGACCGAGCTGTCGCGGCAGATCCGGGTGCCCGCGAACCGCATTAGCCAGATCATCAACGGCAAGCGCTCGATTACCGGCGATACCGCTCTTCGTCTCGCACACTGGTTCTGCACGAGCCCGCAGTTCTGGATGAATCTGCAGGCGCTCTACGACGTGCGGATGGCCGAGGAAGATGCGGGCACGGAGATCAAGACGCTGCCGACGAAGCCGGAAAAATCCCCGACCGGCCAACCGCAACCAGCGTAGCGCGGAAATCGCCATGCCGGGAACGAACGAAATCTTTTGTGTGCGAAAGGCTAGCTGGCATGGTGGCTTGTTATTCCGGAGGCAGTGCGATCAGCGGGTCAGCGCAGGCCGCGCCCAGCGGCTGAAAGTGTCTGAGGTTGCAGGTCAGCAAGAGCAAACCCGCGTTTTGAGCCAAGGCCGCAATCGCGACATCGGCAAAACCGGGGTGGCAGCCTTGCGCGATGGCGGCATCTGAAATTTGCCCCGCCAACCGGGCAGCCTGCGCATCCAGCGGCAAGATTCGGTCGGTGTAGCTGGCCAATAACCCATCCATAAACAAGACCGACGCCATCGACCACATCGCCCGATCCACCGATCTCACAATGATATCGAGTACATGGATCAGGCATTCTTGCCCGATTGTTTCTTTCCTGTAAACCCGGGTGTTCCATGATTCTGCGCACTTCGAGTATTCATGCGGCGAATTATCGTATCCGATATTCAGTTCAGCGTGAACAGTCAGTAGGATCGTAGTATCCTCTCCACACTTTTTGTGTATCACGCAGTAAAGGAGTTAGATGGAATCCATGCTTTTCGCGGGTTTGCTGGGCTTGCCCTGGTGGGGCGATTTGATCGCGGTGTTGTTGCTCACGCAAGTCACCATTGCCGCTGTTACCTTGTATCTGCACCGCAATCAAACTCACCATGCGCTCGATCTGCATCCCCTGGTATGCCATTGCTTCAGGCTATGGTTGTGGCTCACCACTGGCATGCGAACTCGCGAGTGGGTAGCGGTGCATCGCAAGCACCATGCGCGCTGTGAGACCGCTGAAGATCCGCACAGCCCGCAGGTGTTGGGCCTCAATCGAGTACTGTGGGGCGGGGTGTTGCTCTATGTCGATGAGTCTGCTCAACGCGAGACGATCGAGCGTTTCGGTCAGGGCACGCCCGATGACTGGCTTGAGCGTAATCTTTATTCCAAGTACGTGATGTTCGGCCTCACATTGATGGGGCTGATGGATGTCGCTTTATTCGGCATCATTCCGGGTATGTTGATTCTTCTTGTGCAGATTTTATGGATTCCATTCTGGGCCGCCGGCGTCATCAATGGTGTCGGTCACTTTTTGGGCTACCGCAGTTGGTCCACGGAGGATGCCAGCACCAATATTTTTCCCATTGCCGCGTGGATTGGCGGGGAGGAGTTGCACAACAATCACCATGCGTATGCCACCTCGGCGAAGTTCTCTATTAAGCCGTATGAATTCGATCTGGGCTGGTTGTATATCCGCATATTGGTGATGTTGGGATTGGCTCGGGTGAAGCACCTCGCGCCGATTCCGCGTTTCATCGAGGCAAGGCGCGACGCCGATCTAGGTATGCTGCGCGCGGTGATCGAACATCGTTTCGATGTGCTGGCCAACTACCGCGCATCCTTGCTGCGCGCACATGCCGAGGAGGTCGACGCGAGGAGCGGCTCTACCGTGCACAACATGCGAATCTTGAGGAATCTCAAACGCTGGCTGATGCGTGACGACCGTAACCTGCCTGATTTTCAGCGCGCCGAAATCGAGAAGGAATTGTTATTGTCGCCAAGATTGCGCTTGGTGGTAGAAATGCGTCATGAATTGAGCTCGCTGTGGGCGCGCTCAATGACCTCGCAGGAGGAACTGGTCGCGCGCTTGCAGGACTGGTGCTTGCGCGCCGAGGCGAGCGGCGTCGCGCCGCTGGCGGAGTTCTCCAAGCGGCTGCGTTGCTACGCTTAGAACGGCTGTAGGGTGTGCGAGGCCGCAGATCCTGGTATCTGTGCTTTATTCAGAAACCGCCGCCACGTCGCGCTCTATCACCATGCCGTCGG
>CAMDFL010000221.1 GCA_945897475.1 Bordetella parapertussis | reverse complement strand
CGGTTCATGTAGGGCGGATGGTTGTATTTTTCGTCGTACCCGGCGTCGATCAGAACGGCATCGACCGCGCCGGCGACCTCCGAAACCGTGGCGCCGGGACGAACCTTCCCGATCCCCGCGGCCATCGCCCGGCACAGCAGCTTGTATTTCTCCACGAGGACATCGGAGGGCGCTCCCACCGAGGCACTGCGGCAGATCTGCCCGAACTGCCCGTCATAAGCCGGCGTCGATTCGGCGATGATGACATCACCGCGTTCCAGCGGCCGGTTGCTTGAAGCACCAACGCCCTGCTGGTGAGGCCCGCTGGAGAGCATCAGGAAACTGTCATTGGCGCCGAGCCCCCTCGCGTAGAGGTTCATCTCGACCGCGAGATCGCACTCGCGCATGCCCGTGCGCGCAGTGGCGAGCATGTGCAGATGCGTCTCTTCTGCGATGGCGACGGCCTTGCGTGCATTGGCGATCTCCTCGTCGGTTTTCGGGGCCGTGACCTCGTTGACGGTCGCGTCGAACGCCAGCGCATCCTTGCCGACGATGTCGAGAAGTCGCATCGCGAGATCGTGCGGCATGGCGTCCAGGCCAGTGGTCGCCATTCGGCCCGGCGCTCGCTGGCGCAGCACCTCGGCGAGCGCAACGGCAAGATCGTCGCCCGCCGTGAGCAGCAACTCCGGGCGCCTCAACGCCGCGCGCTCGGCGTCCCAGGCAGGGGTAACGATCAGCCTCTGGCTGCCATCGCTGCGGAGCACCAGCGCGCTCTCCCCGAGCGCCCGATAGCCCATGAGATGCGCCGCCAGGTTGGTGCGTGCCAGGTGATGCTTGGCGTTCGACAATGCGATCAGCGTGTCGATTCGCGCAGCCGCCATGCGGCGCAGTACGCGCTCGATTCGTTCGGTCCGATTCATAAGAAACTCCTCCAAGTCCAAGTACCTACTTTATCGGATATTCTTGATTCCGGGCTGCATGCAGCGACGCTCGGCATCAACGGCACGCCTCGCGGAAGACCGCAACATTCCGCTAAACTGATATTTAAATTTCAATAAATTAGAAATTTAATATCGACTATTGGCGGACTGTATAGGTCATTATCCATACTGCTTTTGGACTATGCACCAATGAATGCCGGCTCGGACCGGCGTCTGGAACGAGATTGTTGCTCATGCGAGCCGGATCAGAGGCAATAGTTGCAGCCGGCATTCCTCACGCGCACGCAATTACTCTGGCTTGATCCCGGCGAGTTTCACGATTTCGCGCCATTTGTCGTTCTCCCTGCGCACGAACGCCGCATACTGCTCCGGACTTTCAGGTGCGGCTACCTCGTTACCCGTGGCTTCTATCACTTTGCGCAAACCCGGGTCCGCAAGCGCCTTGAACGTTTCGTTGTTCAGCCGCCGGACGATCTCCGCTGGCGTCTTTGCGGGCGCGGCCAGGCCGGACCAATTCTCCAAAGTAAGCAGCTCGCTCTTTACAACATCGCTGAGTGTCGGCACATCCGGCAGGTCTTTGATTCGCTCGGCGGTCGTCACGGCCAGTGCCCGGACCTTGCCGGTTCGGATCTGCGGCAGCGCTGTTGTCGTGACGGAAATCGTGAAATCAATGTCCCCGCGCATGAACCCCTGGAGCAAATCTCCGGAGCTTTTGAAAGGAACATGGAGCGTCTTGCCCTGGATCAGCACCATGAAGACCTCGGCGGCCAGGTGCGACAGCGAACCGCTCCCTGAAGATCCGTAGCTCAGCCTGCCTGGTGATCCTTTTACCATCGAGATCAGTTGTTCGACGTTTCTCGCGGGCAATTCGGTGCGAACCATAAGTACTGACGCCCCTGTGTCGTAAATTCTGGCCACTGCGGCAAAATCGGTGACGGGCTCAAACTGCAACGCTGGCAGCACGTTCTTGGAGACAAGGGCCAGAACTGACTGGATGATCAGCGTGTGGCCGTCAGGAGCTGCTGTAGCCACGGCCTGCGTGGCAATCGTGAAATTGCCGCCTACCTTGTTTTCGACCACCACCGGACGGCCCAACTGGGTCGCAAGATTGGATCCCAGCAGTCTTATATAGCTGTCGAACGCAGGTGGTATTGCGGTGACAAGGCGAATTGGCTTGGAGGGGAAAGAGGTTTGCGCGTTAAGTTGTCCCGGCTGGGCAAGCGCCACCCCGAGCATCACAAACTGGATCGTATTGATCAATGGATTTTTCACAATCTACCCTCCAAGGACTGCGTTGTTAAATGGCTACGTGCTCCTGATTTTGTTGCCGTATAAAGAAATCGGCCTCTGAACGGGGCCTGTTAAAATTGTGAAAGCGGGATTGGTCACGTCCAGATTACGCTCAAGCCCATGACTACTCAATAGTCAAGGAGACGTTGATCAAGTCTCAATTCTTTTTAATCCCATCAGCCTTTCCCTCTGAGTTGGGGGAGTTACGTGTGGCGCAGTTAGCGTAAAGGCGGCCCCTTGTTCGAGAGTTACCGGCACCTGTGCACCGAGCCTGCCCCCGCTAGCAGGCGTGATGGCGCGGCGCATCCTCGCGCTCAAACTCGCGGAGGAGGCGGCCGGATCGCCCCAGGCAGTGAAACCTTGATCTTTGCAGTCGAAAAGGAGCGGCACATGAATCGTTTCACAAATTGCGCGTGCATCGTCGCAGCGCTTTGCTTCGCACTGGCCCCGAACCCTGCACAGGCGCAGTCCTGGCCCGCCAAGCCGGTGCGCGTGATCATGAGCTATGCGGGCGGCTCAGAGCCGCTGGTGCGCCTGGTGGACCAGAAGGTTTCCGAAGCGCTTGGCCAGCCGGTCATTCTCGACGTCCAGCCCGGAGCAGGCGGCTCCATCGGCAACGCCATGGCGGCCCGTGCCGCGCCCGACGGCTACACGCTGCTCTCGGCCAACGCCACCATCGTCGTGCGCAGGTTTCTCGTCAAGGACGTGCCGTGGGACCCTCTGACCGACTTCACGCCGATCAGGCAAATCTTCGATGCCATCGCGGTCATCTCCTCGCATCCGACGGGCCCCTCAACGGTGGCCGAAATCATCGACACCGGCAAGCGCAATCCGGGAAAGCTGTCTTACGGCACCACCGGCGTCGGATCGGTGTATCACATGGCCGGCGAGTTGATGCAGCTGCAGACCGGCGCGCAGCTGCTGCACGTGCCCTACAAGGGCAGTCCGCAGTCATTGACCGACCTGGTGGCGGGCCGCATTCCGCTGGTTTTGGCCATATCCACGTCGACAGAACCTTTTGTGAGATCCGGCAAGGCGAAATATGTGGCGGTGTTTCACCACAGCCGGTTGAAAACCCTGCCGGATGTGCCAACCGTGAGGGAGAGCCTGCCCGGATTCCCGCTGCTGCCGATATGGGGCGGCTACTTCGGACCGGCCGGCCTGCCATCAGCCATCGTGCAACGATTCCACGATGAAGCCTCCAAGGCAATGGCCACTCCCGATGTCAACGCCATGTTCGAAAAATTGGGGCTGGTGCAAGGTGACCCGCGCCCCGAACATCTTGCCGCAAAGATGAAGGATGACATCGCCGCGGTGGCGAGGTTTGTGAAGGCGGCTGGAATACAGCCGGAATAAGTATCAGAGCGGTCTGATAAGTTTCAGAGCGGTCTGATAGAAGATGCCGGCATTCACGTCCAGGGGGACCTGCGCGGCAAATGGAAAGGCACAGATGGTCTCGGAAGATGACAATAATATTCTCACGCAAGTCGGGCCCGGCACTCCCATGGGCACGCTCATGCGGCGCCATTGGATCCCGGCAGCGCTCTCTACGGAATTGCGTGCAGACGGCGATCCCATGCGGCTCTTGTTGTTGGGGGAGAAGCTCATCGCGTTTCGCGCGACTGGTGGAAAAGTATGCGTGATGGACCACCGCTGCCCTCATCGTTGCGCCTCTCTTTTTTACGGACGCAATGAGGAAGGCGGCATCCGCTGCATCTACCACGGCTGGAAGTTCGACGCGGAAGGCCACTGCGTCGACATGCCGAATGTGCCGGCGCATCAGGACTTCAAGCACAGGATCCATGCGAAGGCCTACAAGACAGTCGAGCAGAACGGCCTTATCTGGGTCTATATGGGAGATCAGAGCGATATCCCGTCGCTGCCTGCGATCGAGGCATTGTTGATTTCGCCGGAAAAAATGGAGTTCAATTTCGCGCAGCGCAGCTGCAACTGGCTGCAGGCGCTGGAAGGCGACATCGATACCTCGCACGTCGATTTTCTGCATGGCGGTGCGCGCACCGAGCGCGCCTATGCCGCCGACGATCCCCGCCGTTGGGGGGCGATCAACCGCTCGCCCGAATATGAGGTCAAAGAAACCGAATGGGGTGTGATGTATGGCGCCCATCGTCCCGGCGGACCTGGCCAGACTTACTGGCGGGTGGCGCAGTTTCTCTATCCCTTCTGGACCATCACGCCGAGCGGTGTATTCGGCGATCATATGTACGCCCGCGCCTGGGTACCCATGGACGATACCCATACGATGGCGATGCGCGTCCTGATCCGATCCAACCGCCCGGCCAACATTGGAGTCGAGATAAACCTCGACCGTGTGCTGCCGAACGCCACTGACTGGTACGGACGCTGGCGGCCGGAGACCACGGCCGAGAATGACTATCTCATCGATCGTCAGCGGCAGCGCACCGACAGCTTTTCCGGTTTGCCCGGCATCGCACCGGAAGATCAGGCTGTCACCGAAAGCATGGGCGGCATCATTGACCGCAGCCTGGAGCATCTGGCACCCAGCGACCGCATGATCGCGGTAACCCGGCGGATGCTGCTGACCACGGCAGGAGCGCTTGAGAAGGGTGAAATGGGGCCGGCCAAAGACGGCGTGCTCTACGCCCGCGTCAAAGGCGGATATTTTCTGGCGCCAGATCATCTCAAGCTGTCAGACGCCTACGAGCACGCCACGATCGAGGTCGGCAATAGGCGCGCCCCTGTTGGACAATTGCCCGAATCGCAGCGGGTATAGGAAGCCGCGATGACACTGCTCTGCGCACTTCATGGCGATATTTCAAGAGTAATCGAAAGGAGAGCGTGATGATTTCCCCTACCCATATGGGCCGCAACGGCACGGTGTTTCTGGCCGGCCTGGCTCTGGTTGCGGGGGCGCTCTGGAGCGCCAGATCGCAGGCGCAAACCTATCCGGTCAAACCCATCCGCGTCATCATGCCCACCGTGCCCGGCAGCCCGCCAGACCAGGCATTGCGCGTGCTGACCACCAGGATGAGCGCGGGAATCGGCCAGCCGATGATCGTGGAGAATCGCGGCGGCGCGGGCGGAACCCTCGGCGCGGGCGTGACGGCCAAAGCAGCGCCCGACGGCTACACCATCATGATGGGCAGCATCACGTCGCTCTCGATTGGGCCCGCGATGTATCCCAGCGCGGGGATCGACCCGGTGAAAATGTTCGCGCCGATCAGTCAGGTCGCGGCGGCGCCCAGCGTGATCGCAGTGCCCGTGTCGCTTCCTGTCACAACGCTCAAACAATTCGTCGAACTTGTCAAAGCCAATCCGGGCAAATACAACTACGGATCGTCGGCGGCCGCCAGTCCGCCGCATATTTCCGGCGCGCTGTTCATAAACACTCTGGGTCTGGACATGGTTCACATCCCATTCGGCACGCCAGCCAAGGTCATCATGGCGGTATTGAACGGCGATGCTCACCTGTTCATCGAAGCTCTGGGAGCCATAGGGCCGCAGGTCAAGGCAGGAAAGATGCGTCTTCTGGCGATTGCGGCAGCGAAGCGCAGCCCGTTTGCCCCCGATATTCCAACCGTGGCCGAAGCCGGCTTTCCTTCGGTGGAATCGGGAACCTGGTCGGGATTGCTCGCGCCGGCAGGCACGCCTGCAGCCATCATTGCGCGGCTGAATTCGGAAACGCATCGCGGCGCCGATACCAGGGAGTTGCGCGAAGTCA
>CAMDFL010000220.1 GCA_945897475.1 Bordetella parapertussis | reverse complement strand
ACCGTCACGCCGATCCATATAAACCATTTCATGTTGGCCGGGTCGATCGCGCGTGCATCGGCGCGCGGCGCACGAAGCAACAGCACCAGCGCGACTGCCATCAGGGCCGCGCTATAGGAAACCACCCCTCCGGCGAGTGCCAGTCCGGTGCCGTCGAGTCCCGCGCGCACCAGGATGGGCGATGAGCCCCAGCACAAACAGCACAGGATGCCGAAGAAATAGCCCTCGGCGAGTTTCGGTTTGAATTTCGGTTTTCCCGTTGCCGCCGCTTCGGCCGGCGCCTCGGGCTGCGTCGGCGAAGCCTCAGGACGCGATCGCATGCGCCGTGCACCCACCACGATCGACGGGCCCAGCACCATCAACGCGATGCCGAACATCTTCAGGATATCCAGGGTTTCACTCAGATAAACGATCGCAAGGGTGAGTGTCACCAACAGCGACCATTGCTGCACCGGCGAGGCAAGATTGGCGCCCATCGCCTGGATCGAACGATAACCGCAGTACCGGCCCACCACAAAGTGAACCACGCCTGCAGAGGCCAGAAAAGCGAAAGACTGTGGTGAGAATTCGGTGATGCGCGCAAATTGCCCGGTGGCCAATGCCGCCGCGGCGAACATGGCAAGTCCAATCGGCATCGACACCACCACCACCTGCGTCACCGAACCGGTGATGACGCCGCGCCTCACCGTGGCGCTGTTGATGCCAAAGGAAATGGTTGCGAGAAAAGTATAGAAGACGCCGAGCACGGGCGGCAGTATGCCCGCATGCGGCGGGCTGCGCTCGACCCAAGCGGCATTGCCCGTCAACTCTGCTAGAGTTGTGTTTCGCCGCAATCCGGTTCGGTGGCACTGGCGAAATCGACGCGGCGAACATCCCCCCGCCATCTCAATAGGATTTTTCATGATTTCAAACCGCTTTGCCCGGCAATTGATGCCACTGCTGCTCCTCATGATGACCAGCCATGCAATCGCCCAGACTTCCGGCAAGACCATTCGCTGGATCGTGCCATTTCCGCCCGGCGGCATCGCCGATGTCCTTGCGCGCCTGATATCGGCGCAGATCTCACCCATGCTCGGGCAGACCATCGTGGTCGAAAACCGCGCCGGCGCCGGCGGCATGATCGGCACCGAACTGGTGGCAAAAGGCCCGCCCGACGGCAGCATGCTGATGATCGCAGGCTCGGTGGTGCCCACCGGGCCGATGCTCTACAAGAATCTGTCCTTCAATCCGGTGAAGGACCTGCAGCCCGTGGTGCAGGTGGGCTATACCTCAAACGCGCTGGTGCTGGCTGCCGATCACCCGATCAACAGCGTGAAAGAACTGGTCGAAGCCGCGCGCAAGAATCCCGGCAAGCTCAATTACGCCACCGTCGGACGCGGTTCTTTCCTGCAACTGGCGGCCATCCAGTTCATGCGCGACAGCGGCACGCAGCTGGTCGAAATCGGCTACAAGGGCGGCGGCGACAACACTGCTGCCATCATCACCCGACAGGTCGATTTCCAATTCGACAACATGGTGTTTTCCCTGCCGCAGGTGCGGGCCGGAAAAATGAAAGCACTCGCCGTCACCTCGCGCGAGCGCGACCCCTCTCTGCCCAACGTGCCGACCATGATCGAACTGGGATTTCCCGGCTTTGAATTTCTCACCTGGAACGGCGTATGGACAACTGGCGGAACACCCGCTGAAACGGTGGCTCGTCTGGAAGGCGCCATGCGAAAAGTGGTGGCGACGCCTGAATTTGCCCAGTCGGTGCAGAAATTCGGCATCCGAATCACGAACCTCAGTTCGCGTGAAATGGCACAGGCAATTGATGAAGAAACCGTGCGCTGGGCAAAGATTTTTGAATACGGTGGAATCAAACCCGAGTAGCCGGCAGAAAACTGACAAGGCATCCCTCACCGATGAGTAACCCGCAGAATGCACGCCTGGCCCCATTGCCCTGGGATACGCACGCCGACCTGAAAGACGGCTTCGAAGGTTTTCGCAAGCGCCTGGGCTTCTACCCCAATAGCATGATGATCCTGCAGCGCCGCCCCGCAAGCGTCAAAGCATTTCGCCAGGCAACCGGCGCTATCAGCGGCGAAGGCAGCCTCATTGATGCGGCAACCAAAGCCATGATTACCCTTGTTGCCAGCGGCGTTGCCGGCTGCCCCTATGTGCTGGCGCACGCGGCGCATGCGATGCTGCATTCGGGCGCAGAAGCCAAGCTCGCGGCGATCCACGATTACCGCAACAGTGCGCTCTTTTCGGCAAAGGAAAAACTCACGCTCGACTATTCGCAGGCAGTAGCGTCGATACCTTGTGCCGTCACCGACGACATGGTCCGGCAGATGCGCGCCCATTGGAGCGATGAAGAACTGGTCGATATCACCTCGCTCATCGCGCTATACGGGTTTTTCGACCGATGGAACGCCGCCAATGCCACGCCCCTCGAACCCGAACCCATGGACGTGGCGCAAAAGTATCTGGCACCGCACGGCTGGAAACCCGGCGCACACGCACCTCTGCGGCAATGAAAGCGTGGCGATGATTTAGCGCCGCCACCTGCTCGCAGCTTCGTGGTTCGCCGCGGCACACAGATTCAAGTCCGATGGGTTAGCCGGCTCACCGATGAAAAGGGCGAGCCTTTGCCACATATGCTTACCCAGCAAACCCGGGGTCGGGCATCGGCAAAAACAGGATGTGAACATAATCGATGATGTGCGCGATTTTGAAACCCTGAATCACAACATGGCAGAGCGTTCCATCCGCCCGCGCGTCGTACGTGCCGATTGATTTTCCTGTTAATTGAATAAAGGAAGGTCAGCGTAAAACCGGCTTGGCATCGGGCTATTCCTGCTTGATTCCTGCCGCTTTGACGCCCTTGCGATTGACTTCGACCGCGCGCATCACCATGGCCGAGAATTCTTCGGGCGTCGCGCTTTGCGGAATCAATCCGACGTTGGCCAAGCGCTCCACCGAATCGGCGGCATTGAACGCAGCAATAATTTCCGCATTCAGGCGCTGGATCAGCGGCCGCGCCATCGCTGCGGGACCGAATACGCCGGTCCAGTCGGCGGTGCGCTCGAACGACGGGTAGATCTCGGTCACCGATCCCACTGCCGGCCATTTGGGATCGCGATCGTTGTCGAGGACTGCTATGAGTTTTGCCTTGCCCGCACCCAGGGCTGCGGTGGCCGAGCCGTTGCTGAGGATGGCGAGCGCGATGTCACCCGAGACAAGTCCGCGCATGACTTCCGACCCGCCCTTGTAGGGGATGTGGACCATGTTGATGCCCGAGGCTTCGCTGAGTAGCGAACCGGAAAGGTGAAAGCTCGAGGCATGATTGGGCGTTCCGTAAGACAGCTTGCCCGGATTTTTCTTCGCGTACTCGAGCAACTCGCGAAAATTGCCGAACGGCATCGATGGGTGGGCAATGATGTAGCCGCGCGAACGGCCGGTGGCCGCTATGGGCGTGAAATCCTTGACCGGATCGTAGGGCAGGCTTTTTGCAGTGAACTGCAGCATGGTGTTGGTGGCGGAGGTGGTGAGCATCAGCGTGTAGCCGTCAGGGGCTGCGCGCGCCACGATCTCGGCGCCGATCACGCCGTTGCCGCCGGGACGGTTCTCGACAATGATGGCCTGGCCGATGGATGCTCCCAGCCTGGGTTGCAACACGCGCGCCATGATGTCGGTGGTGCCGCCGGCGGTGTATGGCACGATCACGCGGATGGGCTTTTGCGGCCAGGTTTGCGCCAATGCAGATGCCGCGCCAATCGCACAGGCTGCAAACAGGGAGCAGGCGGTAGAAGATCTCAGGTTCATGTTCGGTTTCCGGCTCTTGTCTTGAGTGGCGCATTATCCCTTGAATGCCTGGCGACGATGCTCGATTGGTCGGCGCAGGCCGCGTCAAATTGCAGGTGATCGGTTAATCTTCGGGTCATTGGAAAATCCAGGGGATCTGGAGGGGAGTCAAGCGAATGGAGGCCGTATGTTGAAGCACGAAGACAATGAACGCCTGGTGAGGGTGGGGCCGGGCACGCCAGCGGGTGAACTTTTCCGGCGCTATTGGCAGCCGGCGCTGCTGGCGAGCGAAGTCGCCGAAGTCGATGGCGCACCCGCGCGGGTGCGCCTGCTAGGGGAGGATCTGGTCGCTTATCGCGACAGCAGCGGTCGCGTTGGGCTTGTGGATGCCAATTGCCCGCATCGACGAGCGCCGCTGTATTACGGGCGCAACGAAGAAGGCGGCATCCGCTGCGTGTATCACGGCTGGAAGTTCAATGCCGACGGCCAATGCATGGACCTTCCGTCCGAGCCCGCCGGCAGCCCGATGAAGTCGCGCACCTCGATCAAAAGCTATCCGACTGTGGAGCGCGGCGGTGTGATCTGGACTTACATGGGCCCTGCCGAAAATATGCCTCCGCCACCCGATTACGAATGGACGCGCGCGCCAGAATCGCATCGCCATGTCTCAAAGAGTTTTCAATCCTGCAATTACCTGCAGGCCCTCGAAGGCGGCCTCGACACGGCGCATGCCAGCTACCTGCACAACGAAGACCTGGGCAACAAGGATCGCCTGGTGCAGCGGGATGGCGCGCCGGCAATCGATGTGTTCGAGACCGATTACGGCTATTACTACGTCTCCACCCGCAACGCGGGCGAACAGGGCGAGTATGTGCGCGTCTACCACTACATCATGCCCTTCCAGCAGATGCGGCCCAATGCCATGACGGGCAAGGGCGGCACCGGCACCGCCATCCCGCGCTACGACGGCCACATCTGGGTGCCCATCGATGATGAGCACACGCATGTGTTCAACTGGATGTGCGGCTACGAATTCGCGCCACCTCTGACGCCGGAATACGTCGAAGGCCTGGAAGTGCGCTACGGGCGCGGCCCGGAGGATTTTGTGCCTGGCACTTCTCAGTTGAAAGCCAGTCTGGCCAACGATTACTTCATCGATCGCGCCAAACAGAAAACCAAAACCTTTACCGGCATACGCGGCATCAACACCCAGGACCTCGCAGTGCAGGAAGGCATGGGCGCCATTGTGGATCGTTCGCAGGAGCACCTGGGCACCTCCGATCGCGCCATCGTGGGGATGCGCCGCATGCTGCTCGAGGCCACCAGAAAAGTGGAACGGGGTGAAAACCCGCCCGGTGCCGAGGCTTCGAGTCACCGTGGTGTACGTCCGTGGGATGGGTTGGTGGCAAAGCGCGGCGGATGGCGCGACGCCTTTCAGGAAATGCTGGTGGCCAAATGGTAGGAGATACGAAGGCAAACGAACGATCGGAAACGAAATGATGCAAAACTATTTGCCACCGGGTATCGCACCCAAACCCAAGGGACCGCCTGTTTATCTGGATTACGACAAGCAGGAACTCGACTCGGCCTACGACCAGGCTGTTTGGGCGTTCAATCAGGCGGTGGTGGCCAAACGCAATGCGCAGAAGTGCGAAGCGGCGCTGGCCAGATTGGGCATGCCACGGCGCGAGGCCTATGGCCCCAAGAACATTGAATAACTCGACATCTACAATACCAAGTCGCCGAACGCGCCGATCAATATTTATATCCACGGCGGCGCATGGCGCGTCGATGGAAGGAATTTTCATAGCTACTCCGGTCCAGGTACTGGACTGGCGGATTGGCGTACTTCGCGGCGTTGCACGTATCGATGCATACTGTATTGGACAGCCTTGTTGACCAGATGAATGTCCGCTCCAAATGTGGTTAGATAATGCAGGTGCAAACCGTGCCTTGAATGTAACAAGGAAACCTGCGATGCGATCAGCCCTGATACTTGGAATGTGCATGACGCTTTTCACCGCTCCGGTGATGGCGCAAAGCCCCAATGCCTTCGCAATCAACGCCACGGTGAACTCAATCGAGGCAACCTCGATCACCCTCACCAGCGAAGACGGCGGCGCGGTGGAAACCTTCCGGCTTGCGCCGACGCTGCTGGTTCTGCAGA
>CAMDFL010000219.1 GCA_945897475.1 Bordetella parapertussis | reverse complement strand
CAAAGCAACTGCATTTATTTTCCTGCAACGGTGCGCTTTTTGAACGACTGCCTAACTGCCCGACCGGGCGCGGGTACTCGCGCTGGCACTGGATCCATCATGCACTGGATTTATTATTGCCAAGGGGGCATGTGTTTGCTAGTCTGCACGTGGTTTGGGACTGGTTTGGGACTCGAGTGGGATAGAACGCAGATACGCTGCATTGAATTCTACGGATTCTTCAGGTCAGGGCAAGCGTCCGGCAAATTAGATCCCTCTGACACTTGTTAGATCGCTCTGGCCCCTATTAAGGAGGAAATAGCCATGAGATTCGAATTCAGATTCGCAACAAGCCTCAAGTTGGCGTCATGCGCGGTGATTGGTCTTACGTTGGCGAGCGGCGCGCTGGCACAACCCAAGCCCAATCCCGCCTGGTCTAAAACGCTCACCGTGGGCACCGCCTCGGTGGGCGGCACCTATTTCGTTTATGGACAGGTTTGGGCGAGCCTGGTGAACGAAAAACTCGGCACCAACATCAGCACCCAGCAGACGCAAGGGCCGAATCAGAACATCATCCTCACCGATTCGAAGCAGGTTGAATTCGGCATGACCACCATGGGCGTGGCGCTGCAGGCCTGGGAAGGCAAGGGCGATTGGACCAAGGGGCAGAAGTACACCAACATCCGCGCCACCTTCCCAATGTACGACACGCCGTTTCACTTCGTCGCTCTTGAGAAATCGGGAATCCGCTCGGTGAAGGACCTCGTGGGCAAGAAGTCCGGCATCGGTCCGCGCGCCGGCACCTGTGGCACCTACTTCCCGATGATGTTCAAGATTCTGGGCATCGATACCACCATTCGCAATGGCCAGGCATCCGATATGGCCGCCAACCTTCAGGACGGCCTGATCGATGCCTTCCCGTTCTGCGCCGGCGTGCCGATCGCGGCCTATTCGGAGTTGGAAACCTCCAACAAGGTGCGCTTCTTTTCTTTCAACGATGACGAACTGAAAAAGCTCAAGACCGGACTGCCAGAGCTGTCGGACTCGACCATTCCGAGGGGCACCTACAAAAGCCAGCTCGACGATCAAAAGACCGTGGGTGTTTTCAATTTCGCGATCGCGCACAAAGACGTCCCCGAAGACCTTGTATATGCGGTCACCAAGGAGGTGCTGGAGAACAACGCGCAGATGATCAAGGGGCACGCCGCCTCCAAGGAAACGGTAACCGAAAACTGGAATCGCAATGGCTTTCTGCCGTTCCACCCTGGGGCCATACGCTATTTCAGGGAAAAGAAAATCAACGTTCCCAAGAACCTGTTTCCGCCCGAGTTCAAGGGCTGATCTGACCCAGGCTGAATCTGGAACCGCGCTGCGCCATTGATGGGTGCGGCGCGGTTTTTTTATGCTGCTTGCGGATTCGCGATTGAGGAAAGTGAAATGGCATGAGCGTCACTGACGAAGTCGTAAAACCGATTACCGAGGAGGAGTTTGGCGGCAACAAGCGCCTGTTGCACCGTTGGGAAACTGTCCTGCTGTCGGTCCTATGCATCGGTTTCACGCTATTCCATCTGTACGTCCTCAATGTCTACTCGCTCGAGCCGCTGCTGTTTCGCGCCATCCATGTCGGCTGGGGCGGGGCGCTGGGCTTCATTCTCTACGCCCCGGTGCAGCGCGCTGCGAGGAGCGGAGTGCCCTGGTACGACTGGGTGTGCGTGCTGCTGTCGATTGCCTGCGCGGTCTATATCACTATTGAACTGGATGGGCTGCTGTTTCGCGCCGGCGCGCAGTTCACCCCTGGCGATGTCGCCACCGGCGTCATCGGCACGCTGCTGGTGCTGGAATTCGCGCGGCGCACCGCGGGATTGGCGCTGCCTATCATCGCCCTGGTATTTATCCTGTACTCGTTTGCTGGGCCATGGATGCCCGGTGTGCTCGAACACCGCGGCTTCGCCCCCGATCGCTTCTTCACTTACATCTACAGCGAGTACGGCATATTCGGGGTGACCACCCAGGTATCTTCCTCCTACATCATTTTGTTTGTTGCGTTCGCCGCGTTTCTGACAGTGTCCAAAGTCGGCGACTACATCAACGATCTGTGCAATGCCCTGTTCGGCTGGGCGCGCGGCGGCCCGGCCAAAGCCTGTGTCGCCTCAGGCGTGATGTTCGGGACCATCTCGGGCTCCTCGGTGGCCAATGTGGTCGCCTCGGGCATGGTCACCATCCCGATGATGCGCAAGGTCGGCTACGACCGCGCCACCGCGGCGGCCATCGAGGCGACCTCCTCCACCGGCGGGCAGATCACGCCGCCGGTGCTGGGCGCAGGCGCTTTCCTGATGGCCGAGATTACCGGCATCCCCTACGGCGAAATCGCGCTTGCCGCGGTGATTCCGGCATTGCTGTTTTATATCGCCTGCTGGATCCACGTCGATCTGCATGCCATCCGCCTCGGATTGAAAGGCATTGCGCGCAGCGAGCTGCCGCCGATGAAGCAGATGCTGACGCGCTTGTATCTGTTCTCGCCTATCGTGGTGCTGGTGTGGGCGCTCCTTGATGGTTACTCGCCGTTCCGCGCGGGAGGCCTGGGTATTGTCGCCGCGCTGGTGGCGGGCTGGCTTTCACGTATGTTCGGCGACATCGACAGTGCCGGCGCACCGCCGGATGTGCGCACCGCTCAAGCGGTGTTGGTGTCGCTAGTTGCGCGATTTGCAGCCATGGCCTTGGGCGGGGCGCTGCTCACCGCCGCGGTGATTTACGGGTTTCCCGCCGTTGCATCGGTCGCGCCATGGCTGGTGTGGGTGTTGGCCGCGATTGTGGTGATCGTGCCGGTTATTCTCTTTGGCTTGCAGCGCACCTTGCAGGCATTGGATGTCGCCGCGCGCGATTGCATACAACTGGTCGCGGTGTGCGCCTGCGCCGGGATCATCGTCGGCGTAGTCGCGCTCACCGGCATCGGTGGACGCTTCTCGGAATTGATCCTCGCCATCGCCGGCGCTAACCAGCTCCTGGCGATGTTCTTCGCGGCGCTGGTCGCGCTCACGCTCGGCATGGGAATGCCGACCACCGCCGCGTATGCGATCGCGGCGGCGGTGATCGCGCCGGGTCTTGCCAAGATCGGCGTGCCGATACTGGTCGCGCATATGTTTATCTTTTATTTCGCGGTGATCTCCTCGATCACCCCGCCGGTGGCTCTCGCCTCGTTCGCCGCCGCGGGAATGGCGCAGGCCGATCCGTGGAAGACCTCCTGGATCGCGCTGAAAATGGGCCTTGCCACCTTCATCGTGCCGTTCATGTTCTTCTACGCACCGGTCCTGTTGATGAAGGGCGAATGGATTGACATCGTGCAGGCCACGCTGACGGCTTCCATCGGCGTATGGTTCCTCGCGGGCTCTACCGAAGCCTGGTTCGGTGGCAAGCTATCCTATCCGCTGCGGGTGCTGATGTTCGTCGCGGCCATCCTGATGATCCACCCCGGAACCGTGATGGACGTGATCGGCCTTGTAATCGGGGTGCCGGTCTACCTCTGGCAGCGAATGCGCCAAAGCCCGCAGCCGGCGTGAGGCTTATTGCCGGAACACATCCAGACTCAGGGTCGCCGGCTCGCCCAGAAAGGTTGCGTGCGTGGTGTGATCGTCGAGCGCATCGCCGGAGAGGCCATGAACGAATACCGTGAGGCTGTCGCGATTCTGCTCAAGCCAATCGATCAGCGCTTCAAACTGCTTCGAGTCGAAGCTCAACTGACAGCTCCATTCGGGGTGAGGGCCAACCAGTTTCTTGTGAAACCTTCCGACGGTGACACCAAAGGTTTCTCCCGCGCGTCGACACAGATCATTGGCATGATCGGCGCTACCCTCATCGAAGTAGACGTGCGCGTGGTAGTGCTCGTGGGTGTTGCGCGGTCGTTGGATGGCGCTTGTTTTTGCAGTTCTGTTCATGGTGCTTTCATTATTCCGGTTTGATGTCGGCGTCACGAATGATTTTTCCCCATTTGTCGCGTTCGTTTTTGATGAACGCGGCAACCGTATCGAATCATAATGGGTATCGAGCCTCCAGTACCCTGCGGGGCAGAGGGACGACGCTCATGCGCCAGCCAAGGGAATTGGTGTGGCCAGGCCGTCAGTGTTTCAATCCGGGGTTCTACAGTCTTTTCAGGGCGACTTTTGCATGAAGAAAAAATCCACGCAGTCTCGCACCGCGGTCTTCGATGCAGTCGCAGCATTCAATGCCGGCCGCGAGCCCGAGCGTCTCGCCATGAAGTTCGCCAAGATGGCCAGGAGCCCTTTCGTTTTTCTTCGCGGCGCCTGCCACATGTTCTACGACGCGTTGCCGGATTCGCCTATTTTTCGCGACGCGCCGCTTGCCTGGTGCTGCGGGGACGCGCATTTCGAGAATTTCGGCGGATACAAGGGCAATAACCGGCAGGTGTATTTCGACATCAACGATTTCGACGAGGCGGCCCTGGCCCCTTCCACCTGGGACATGGTTCGCCTGCTCGCCAGCATTCAGTGCGGCGCTGACCTCCTCAATGCGACTCGCGCAGAAGCACTTGCCGTCAGCATGAGCTGCCTGAAGGCCTATCGCTGCGCTCTCATTCAGGGAAAACCGCTCTGGGTAGAGCGGGAAACCTCGGGTGGATTGGTGAATGATTTATTGACCGATTTGCGGGGGCGTGAGCGCGCCGCGTTTCTCGACCAACGCACTATCCGACGTGGCCGTCGCCGCGCTCTGAATGTGGACGGCGTGAAAACCTTGCCGGCTTCCGATAAGCAAAAGCACGCCGTCACGCTATTGATGGATCGATATGGCGCGACGCAGTCTGAAGCGAAGTTTTTCAAGGTCCTCGATATCGGCTGCCGTATCGCGGGAACCGGTAGCCTCGGTTTGACCAGATTCGTGGTGCTGGTCGAGGGCAAAGGATCACCCGATGGCAATTACCTGCTCGAGATCAAGCAATGCAGGCCCTCGGCTCTTGCGCCGCGCTTGAACCTTCTTGGCGTCCGGCAACCGGCATGGTCGACCGAAGCCAGTCGCGTGGCTACCCTGCAGAACCGGATGCAGGCAGTCGGCCATGCTTTTCTCCATCCAGTGACACTCGCGCGGCTGCCTTGTGTTCTAAAGGAGCTTCAACCGACAGAAGACCGGGTGGCGATCGGCAACTGGGGACGCAAGCTTGCGCGCCTGGAGAGCGTTGTCGCCGCCATGGGCCGCGTGCTTGCCTGGGATCAGCTTCGTGCGAGTGGGCGTTCCGGCTCTTGCAGCGCGGATGAGCTGATTGCTTTCGCGCAAGGCGATGCCTATATGAAGCGGATGATGGATGCAGGCTTGCAGATGAGCGAGATAACGAGACAGCAGTGGAGTAGCTTCACGGCGCAATACGCGGCGTCGATCGGATTGGCAAAATAGCTTCCGTATATATCGCCATTTGGCCAGGAAGGCGCGCCAGTGCTTGATCTTCAGTCCATGATGTTTTTGTTTCATCCCCCCCGGGTATCCTTGCCGGTGTGCATCCTTGCCGGTGATCAATTCGAGTGGCACACGCGGCAGTGGGGGTGTCAAAGGCCCATGATCAATGCTACATTCATTTTTTCTGGGACTGTTCGCAGGAGAGATAAATGACGCGAGTGAATTTAAGGGGGAATTTAAAATCGGGATTTTTTCCAGCACTCACGGCGATGTTTTCGGTAATGCTGCTTGCCGCTTGTGCGGGGATGATGAGAGAGGCCCCGGTTAATTACGAAGCCATTATCTCCGCCACCGACCGCAGCGACGCCGACCGCAAGAACGATATTCGACGCAAAGCCGCGCAGTTGCTCGCTTTCACCGGTGTTCGGCCCGGCATGAAGGTATTGGATATGGCCACCGGTGGTGGCTACAGTACCGAGCTGATGGCGCGTGTGGTCGGGCCGACAGGCGTGGTCTACGGGCAGGACGCGCCCAACGCGTCGCCGGGCGGAATCAAGAACTACGCGAGCCGGGCCAACACTGCGCCGATGAAAACGGCCATCCGTCTGATGCGCCCCTTCGATGATCCGGTGCCTGCCGAGGTTCGCGATCTGGATCTCATTACTTTCTTTTTCGAGTATCACGAAAT
>CAMDFL010000218.1 GCA_945897475.1 Bordetella parapertussis | reverse complement strand
GCCTCTGGATCAAAGAAACGCCGGTGCGCGGCCGTGCTGCCGGCGCCGGGGCCGCCATGCAGGAAAACCACGGGAATGCCCAGGGGATTGCCACATTCCTCCCAGTACATGGCATGCAACGCATCGAGGGTGAGCATGCCGCTGCAGCGGGGATCCAACTCAGGAAACAATTTATGCATTGCCCGGTTGCCCGGCTTTTGACTATGGTTCACGGCCAGCCGCCAACATCGCTTGCGTCGACATATTTCTTCCCTGTTTCATTTGTTCTTGTCGGAATCCTTGTCTTGTTGCGAGCGGCCTTGTTGCGCATTGCGCTGGGGCGTATTGCCTTGGCTCGCATCGCCTTGGGTCGCGTTGCCTTGGGTCGCATTGCCTTGGGTCGCGTTGCCTTGGGTCGCGTTGGCTTGTTTCATTTGCGCTTGAATGAGATCCCACCAGATGTCAACCATCGGGTTCCTCGAGGAGGATTCGGGTGGCTTGCCGCTTATGCCTTGCCGAATCATACTGAGCGTAGCTTTCTGCATTTCCAGGCCTTGAATGGTTGCTTGAACCATGGATAAATTCATAGTCAACCAGTTTTGCACCGATTTCAGATCGCCAATACGCTTCTCCAGTTCACCAACATCCAGGGTCGGGGTGATCATTCCGGCAAATGGAATGCCCATCTGTCCCCAAAGAGACTTGAGAAACTGAAGCGGATCCTGGCCTGAAGGTGAGTTCATTCGGTGCTCTCAAAATGCTGGCGTAGCCAGTGTATCAGTCCGCGCGAGCCCTGGCGGCGTGCGTCGCCGGTAAAGCCACCGGTCCGCGCTATCCTGCCAAAAACTCAACGACCTCCCCGCGACGTGCCATGGTATCGCGATAGCCCATGTCGATGAGGGCGCGACAAAACCCACGCTCAAACAGGAGGTAGCTGGCCAAATTGGAGCCATTGCGATTCATGGCGCCGATACCACGAAGCAGAAAGCGAATAGTCCAGGGCAGATCGCGCAGGTAACGTGTTGCGACACGCTCAATAGCCTGAGAAGGCGAAATGACCAGCACCTTCACCGGACGCAAGGCCGAGCCGGCTTTATTCAGTGTTTCCTTGGGAATCATGCTGATGGTCTGGTTAATGCGCTCCACCCGTTCAATATCGACATTCAGGCTGTCGAGAAATATGCTGTTCAAGCCATGGCCGGCGATTTGTGCAAGCGTTGGATATTTGCTTGACCTGACTCGCGCCGGCTCATTGATTTGTCGTCCGGTTCCGATGACCAATACGCGATCAGCCCCGAGGTGCAGCGCCGGACTGATTGGTGCGATCTGGCGCATTGTGCCATCGCCAAAATATTCCCGATTGATTCTGACAGCCGGAAATATGAAAGGCAGTGCGGCCGATGCCATCAGATGCTCAATGCGCAGCGGCATCGCGCAACCAATGCGTTGGCTTCGCCGCCAGTCCTCAACACCCGGCCCTCCCTGATAAAACGACACGCTTTGTCCCGAAGAATATCCGGAGCAGGTAATCGAAACCGCGTAGAGGCAACCGTCGTCGATGTTTTTCTGTACCCGACCAAAATCCAGATTGCGCGAGAGCATATCCCCCAGGGGCGCGTTGTCCAACAAGGAAATCGGACTGGTGCGTGACAACAGCATCATCGCGGCCAGCCAGCGAGCGCCGGTTTTTGCCACGCTCAAGGGGTCAGAACGATAGATTAAATGCACGTGCATGTTCTCCCAGATTTCCAGGAGATGGGATACAGCGGCGTCGAAATTATCGGAATTCACCGCCAATGTGGCGGCATTGATTGCGCCGGCTGACGTCCCGCAAAGTATGGAAAAGGGATTCTGCTCGGGCAGAGGCAGCAGTTCGCGGACCGCTTTGAGCACGCCAACCTGATAGGCGGCGCGCGCGCCGCCACCGGTCAGGATAAGCCCGGCCTTTGAGCTTGCCGTTGCTCCATCTGCGGCCAAATCAGCTGCCGTCGAACAAGTCTCGGCGCGCTGCGTTTATATCCATGACCGTCAAGGCGGTCATATTCACGATGCGACGCACGGTGGCCGAGGGTGTGACGATATGTACCGGCCGCGCGGCACCCAAAAGTATCGGGCCTATGGTGATGCGGCCACCGGCGGCGACCATGAGAAGGTTAAATGCGATATTGGCCGCGTCCAGGTTGGGCATGATGAGAACATTGGCATCGCCTTTGAGCCGGGAACTGGGAAAAGCCGCACGGCGCAATTCGCTCGACAGCGCCGCATCGCCATGCATTTCTCCTTCGACTTCGATATCCGGCGCACTATTGCGCAATAAGCTCAGTGCTTCGCGCATCTTTCTCGCGCTGGCGGCATCGCTCGAGCCAAACGACGAGTGCGACAGCAACGCCACCTTGGGGACGACTCCAAAGCGGCGGACTTCCTCGGCCGCCAGCACCGTCATTTCAGCCACCTGCTCGGCGCTGGGATCTACGTTGACATAGGTGTCGCAAATAAAAATCGTGCGCTCCGGCAACATCAGCACGTTCATCGCATAGTAATTTTTGACCCCCGGCCTGCGACCGATCACCTGGTCGACGTAGTTCAGGTGCACCTGATGCGTGCCGAAGGTGCCGCACAACATGCCCTCAGCATCGCCCTTGTGCATCAGCATGACGCCGATCAGCGTATTGCGGCGGCGCATCTCGATCTGGGCGTATTGCCGGGAAACACCGCGCCGTTCGGTCAAACGGTAATACTCCTGCCAGTAATCGCGAAATCGATCGTCTTTCTCGGTGTTCACCAGTTCGAAATCCAAGCCTGGCTTAATACGTAGGCCATATCGCGCAATTCGGCGCTCTATCACCTCTGGACGGCCGATGAGTATTGGGCGGGCCAATCCCTCGTCGACCACCGCCTGTGTCGCGCGCAGTACGCGTTCGTCCTCGCCCTCAGCGAACACGATGCGACGACGCGGACCTTCCTTCGCGGCGGTGAATACCGGTTTCATGATGAGACCGGAGTGGTAGACGAATTGCTGCAGGGAATCGCGGTAGGCATCGAAGTCAGCGATGGGGCGGGTCGCGACACCGGAATCCATCGCCGCCTTGGCCACCGCTGGCGCGACCACCACAATCAAGCGTGGATCGAACGGCCTCGGAATCAAGTATTCAGGACCAAATTTGACATTGGACTCACCATAGGCCGCGGCGACCACCTCAGATTGCTCGGCAGTGGCGAGTTCGGCGATGGCGCGCACCGCGGCAAGCTTCATTGCCTCATTGATCTGCGTGGCGCAGACATCCAGCGCGCCACGAAAAATAAATGGGAAGCAAAGCACATTGTTGACTTGATTGGGGTAATCCGAGCGCCCGGTGGCAATAATCGCGTCGGGCCGCGCCGCCTTCGCGACCGCGGGATGAATTTCCGGTTCGGGGTTCGCCAGTGCAAAAATCAAGGGATTAGGCATCATTTTCTTGAGCATCTCGGGTTTTAACACCCCCCCCGCGGACAGGCCAAGAAACACATCCGCGCCTTCGATGATATCGGCGAGCTGACGCGCATTGGTGCTTCGCGCATATCGCGCCTTGTTGTCGTCCATTTCCTCCGTGCGCCCGGCCCAGACCACGCCTTTGATGTCCGACACCCAGACGTTTTCTCTATTGAGGCCAAGGCAGACCAGAATATCCAGGCAAGCGAGCGCCGCGGCGCCCGCGCCGGAGCAGACCAGCTTGACTGCCCCTATGTCCTTGCCAACCACCCGCAATCCATTCAACATTGCTGCGCCGACAATAATTGCCGTGCCATGTTGATCGTCATGAAACACCGGAATCCGCATGCGTTCGCGCAGCTTGCGCTCGACATAAAAACATTCCGGCGCCTTGATGTCCTCCAAATTAATTCCGCCGAAGGTCGGCTCCAGCGACGCAATGATATCGACCAGCTTATCCGGATCGCGCTCATTGATTTCTATATCGAAACAATCGATGCCGGCGAACTTTTTAAACAGGACTGCCTTGCCTTCCATCACCGGCTTGGCAGCCAGTGGACCGATCGCGCCCAAGCCCAGCACTGCGGTGCCATTGGTGATCACGCCGATCAGATTGGCGCGCGAGGTCATGTTGTTGACCTCAGAGGGATCGCGAACTATCTCATCGCAGGCGGCCGCCACTCCTGGCGAATAGGCAAGCGCCAGGTCGCGCTGATTGACCAGGCTCTTGGTTGCGTTTATCGAGATTTTTCCGGGTCGCGGCAGTCGGTGGTAATCGAGCGCGGCTTGTTTTAGCGATTCTTCCATGACGCTCCAGAGGCGATATTGAGAAATCGTGCGAATTTTCGTTACGAATTTTCGTTACATTAGACACTCATGGCGTCGCGGAATTTTTTCTATACGCCAGTTTTCTTGCGCCGCGAATTATAGGTCTGAACCGAATGGCACTTACTTAAGGTTTTTTGGCTCGTCCCCTCCTGCCGCGAGCGGTTTGCTCAAGATCGTTGTTTGAAACAACAATCCGCACGAACGGATTTTTCGTTCGTGCAGGTTTTGGCAGCGCGGGCGAACCGCGTTTTATGCGGATAAACACCATCCGTATAAAAACGCGGTTTCTGAATAAAGCAGAGTCGGTTTATTCTTTGTCCCGGATTTCGGACTTAAGAGAGTGCCATTCAGGTCTGAACCGTATAGGTCCGAACCCGACCAGGACTGCCGCTTGGAATTTCTGGCTAGATTGCCGAAGCACGCGCCAAGGCTGAATTAACACGCATGGCAAGACGCATACGTTCTTGCTCGCCAATCACCTTTTGGGCATATTGGTTGGTGGTATCAGACAATGCACCGTTATAAATCTGCAACGCCGACTCGACGCTGCCAGATTGCCGGACGTACTGCTTGAGGATGCGTGCACCGATCAGGATATTGTTCATGGGATCCAGCATTGCCTGAACACCACCCAGTTCCTCGACTTTGTCCCAATGATGTTTGGGAATCACCTGCATCAGGCCCTTTGCCCCGAATTCGCTTTCCGCAATAGGATTGAATCGGGACTCAATCGCCATCACCGCGAGTATCAGCAATGGATCTATCCCAACCTGCCTGCCCGCCTCGAAGGTCGCGCCAATCAAATGCTCAATGGGATCGCTGGCCACCCGATAACGTCGCGACAAATGACTCGCCAAAGCGCGGTATTGCTGATTCTCAAGCTCGGGTGAAGACTCGAATATCTGATTGCCGGCATAGCGGATTTGTCCAAATGCCGTCGAGCGGCTATCCAAAGCCTCATTGGCCGCACGTGCGCCGTATAAAAGTGACAGTACCAAAGCAATCACTCCTATCATTGCAAGTCCATTGTGCACCGCGGAAAAAACCTTGCCAGAGCGAAATTCCACAAACTGAATTGCAAATGATGGGTTCATCACGCACCTCCGTCGCCAACTTGGTTATCAGGTACTACGCTCATGCCATCAGCGCCAATAAAAACATGCTAATAGCATGTTTTTATTGCAATAATTAAATGGCAGAATGAGCGTGCCGAGATCCGTCTTCCTTGCAACCGAACGCTTTGCCCAACCATGACAGGTTGCCATGAACTTCGCGCCAGTTGCCAACAAAAGATCCATTGAGTGAGGATCGATGTAGTAAGAGGAAAGTCTATTTTAATTAAATAGTTACCAAGTGTCAACCGAGACATTGTCAAGAACACTCTGGCCTGAAAAGTTTCAGAGGGGTCTTTTTGCATAGAACCATTGTGCGGCGCATCAGCCGCACACAGATGCGCCTCGCCTATGGCCTGGTGCCAGTCGGAAATGGCCACGCAGCAATCGGACTGACAGCGGTTTTTACCGCCGGGGTCGCCGCGCTGCTTTGCGTCTGTACCAGGGTCAGCACAGTGACTGACTTGGCGGCAGGTTTAGCTTTTTTAACCGATTCTGGCGCCACTGGCTTTGCCGCGACTGCCTTTCGTGCCACTGGCTTTGTTGCAACTGCCTTTCGTGCCACTGGCTTTGCTGCAACTGCCTTTCGTGCCACTGGCTTTGCCGCGACTGCCTTTCGTGCCACTGGCTTTGCTGCGACTGCCTTTCGTGCCACTGGCTTTGCTGCAACTGCCTTTCGTGCCACTGGCTTTGCTGCAACTGCCTTTCGTGCCACTGGCTTTGCTGCAACTGC
>CAMDFL010000217.1 GCA_945897475.1 Bordetella parapertussis | reverse complement strand
GAGAAATGCTCGAGCGTCACCTTGCGGGTGGCCACCGTCAGGATACGAAAGCGCTTGCGCAGGTCGTTCGCCGATGTATTGCCTGTGCCCAGGATGGCATTGAGCCGTGACATCAGCGGCGCGATGTGCGGGCCGATCAACCCGCCCTGGTCGAGGGATGCGAGCAAGTGCTGCATGGTGAGCAGAGCATAGGCCTCCTGCTCGTCAAACCACAGACCGGGGAGCTCGAACTTCTTGCCAGGCTGCGGGGCGGATTCGTAGCGATAACCACGAGCCTCCGCGTCCCAGGTCACCGGTGCATTGAACCGGTCGCGCATGTATTCCAGATCACGCTTGAAGGTCGCAAGTGAAATCTCCATCTCATCGAGAAAGATCTCACGCGGGACTATCTTTCGGCTCTGCAGGATCTGGTCGATTTTGTAGAAACGTTCCAGTCTATTCACAGGACCTCCCGATATGCTCGATGATCCGGTGCTGCTCGGTCGGCGAGGGGCTAGCCCCCCACCAGTGCGCACCGCCCGTTCGAAGCAGTATGTCTATTTATCGAGTCCAACTTTAGACGCCGTTTCTACGATAGCTCATTATTTGACCCACGGGGTAATCCGTCCGATTAACCCAGGCGTGTGACGTCGGCGATGCCGCGCGTGTTGCCACTGGCCGGTGGTATTGGCATCCATACGCCGGAACTATTCTCCAGACCAAAGAGAGCCTCGTTGCCGGAGGCCGCATGGATTGCGATCTGGTCGGCGTTCCACTGCAGTTTGGGTGGGAGGTCCCTTAACATTTTGAGAGCCTCATCGAAAAATCCACGTTCGCGCAAAACCTCCCCCTTGCGCAATCTCTCGTCCGGGACCGTTTCATCAAGCAAGTGGGCGAGGCGGGCGAGGTTTTGATCCAAGGCCAGTTGCCACGCGTCATCGATCACGGGCCTCAGGCGAAGGTGTCCGCTTCTTAGGGCATCATTCAGGTGTAGCCAGTAGGCGATGCGCACCAGTTTTTCTTCTTCACGGTCGTTCGCCGCCAAGGCGCGCTCAATCAATTGCCGAAAACCTGCGGCATCCGGCCATTCGACGCTCGGCGCACGCCGGAACGCCGCGTTAGGCGCGTTGCTTTTGGGCCAACCGTTAATTTTGAGTGGTTCCTGGCATAGGGGGCAGCGAGCGTAGGCAAGCCACCCTGGCAGCGCGTAGGTGTCGAGTTTGCCATCGGACCAGAATCGGGTTCCCTCCAGACAATCCTCCACAAAATTGCAGGCGTGTAGGGTGCTGCTGCATTGCGGGCAATCGCGTAGGGTTTTGTAGAGGTGGTTCATTTGATCCTTCTGTATTTTGTTAAATATCATTAAAAAACAGTGGTTAGCGCATTTTGGAAGACGCATATCTACGATGCGCCCGTAGTTTATTTGCTGAAAAGCTCAGCAGGTGAGCCACCACTCATATAAGTTCTGCGGATCTGAAAAATAATTTCGTTGCCGTAGCGCGCGCGGCGCCCCGGGGCTTGGCTATTTAAACGCCACAGATGGGAGGATCGATTGACTCTGTCACCGAGACACGCTCAGGCGTCGTTGCGTCAGGCGATCCGCGAGCATCAGGCTCAGCACGGGAAGCAAAGACGCGAGTACAAACAGCTTCTGCAGCGCATTCCAAAAACCCTGCGGGGGTTTGCCAAGCGTTTCAAGGAACACGAGCGGATTAATCAAAACTTCGCTCTGCTTATCGTGAACGGGCGCACGGGGCGCCGAAAAGCCGTATGGCTGTTCCTCTATCCCGCCTTCGACTTGGACGAAGATCCGTTTAAGTTAAGCTTTTATAGTACGCACGTAGAGTTTGAGCCAGGCATGCTGCGTGGTTTGCAAACGATTGATTATCCAGTCGAAATTTCGCAGCACGCGCTGGAGCGGGCGTTTCAACGCATCGGTAGTTTTCATTGGAAAGATGTGCGCGCCTGCCTGTCGGACATGTCAATTTATCTGCCTTTTCTGCCGCAGGCCTATTTCAGACTAGGCTACAAACAATGCGTGTTTCCCGCGAATCAGGGTAATTTCATTGGAATCGTTGATACGGAAAAAATTCTTCTTAGAACGTTCTTGCCGCATAGCGATCATGAACAGTCACGCCCGATGCGAGCGCGTGATGCCTTAGTGTCGGCATATCATGCCAACAAGGATATGATCGAAGAGGCGCTGGTCGCCTCGGATCCAGATGCGGTTGATGCGGCCATTGATGTTTTTCAAAGTGTTCTCCAAAAACAGGAATTCTGGTGGTTGCGGCAACCATACGTTCCCGGGGTCGATGCCTTAAAAGAAGCTTTTGATGCACCCCGTTAAATGTTTTTGGATAATCTTACGGATTGATGTGAATGCGCCGCCGTCGTGCGGCATGGAGTTGTGAATGGAGTCAGGGCTGGCGGCTGCAGTGCTGGGCCATGATCCGGATTACCGCGTATTGCGCCGCGTCTGCGTCGAGGATGAGCAGGTGTTTGCGCAGAACACCTCGGGTGAGCCTTGCAGGCGGCTAGCGGTCATTGATACCGAGACCACGGGACTGAACGCCGATCTGGGAGACCGGATCATTGATCTTGCCATTGCAACCTGCGAATATGGGCGTGAATCGGGCCAGCTCTACCGCGTGGTGGCGCGTTACGAAAGCCTCGAAGATCCCGATGGTCCAATTGCGCCGCAGATTACCCAGTTGACCGGCATCACAAACGAAATGGTGCGTGGCCACCGCATCAACGAGGCGGGTATTGCGCAGGCGCTCGACGGTGTTGGTCTCGTGGTATGCCATAACGCATCCTTTGACCGCGGTTTTCTGGAGGCACGTTACCCGACATTTTGCGACATGCATTTCGCCTGCTCGCTCTACGAAATTCCGTGGCGCACTTGGGGTATCAGCAGCAGCAAACTCGATTACCTGGGTTTTCGCTTCGGCCTTTTTCATGAGGCGCATCGTGCTCGTGCCGATGTCGACATGCTGCTCGCACTGCTCGCGCAGCAGGCGCCCGAAGGTGGGCAGACCCTACTTGCTCAGTTGCTCGCCTCAGCGCGGTTACGTTCATCGCGCATTCATGCGATCAATCTGCCGTTTGCCAGTAAAGACATTGCCAAGACGCATGGTTACCGCTGGCACGATGGTAAATATAAGACACCACAAGCCTGGTGGATCGAGACCCGTGATGAATCCGCCGAGCGGGAATTCTTAAAGCAACTTGGCTGTAAAAGCCCCGAAGTCATCCGACTCACGGCACGCGAACGCTACCGCTCGTTCTCAGCGATTGCCGATACTCTTGAGACTGTGGCTGTCGCCGACGAGACCGGCGACCCTGAATAGCTTGATCTTCTTACAGGCCAACGAATGCAAAAACTCTCAAACGGAAAGCGGCTCTATGCAGCCACCGATCTCGTCAATTTTTTGGAATGCGAGCACCTCACCGCGCTGGATTTACAGCATCTTGAGAAGCCTCTCCAGAAAGCGGTTGATGATGAGCAGGCCGAACTCATCAAGAACAAGGGCTTTGCCCATGAAGCGGCATACGTAAAAAGGCTGCGTGAGCACCACTCAAGCTTTATCGATATCGCTGCTGCGGGGGACTCGCGCGAGGCGCGCCACGAAGCCACGATCAAAGCCATGCGCGAGGGCGTGCAGATCATCTATCAGGCCACCTTTATCGATGAGCCGTTTCTGGGCTATGCGGATTTTCTGCGGCGGGTGGAGTCACCATCCGACCTCGGGACCTATAGCTACGAGGTGCTCGACACCAAGCTCGCACGAAGCGCCAAGGGTAAGTTCATCATTCAGCTTGCGTTCTATTCGGCTATGCTGGCTGATCTGCAAGGGCAGGTGCCGCAGTTGATGTATGTGGTGCTGGGCGATGGGCGCGAAGAGGCGTTTCGCGTTGCCGACTATGCGCATTACTTCGACCGATTGAGGGCGCGTTTTCTCGCTTGTGTTGCCGACCCTACGGTGGCTAAAACCTATCCCTCACAATGTGATCATTGTGGTCTGTGTCGTTGGCGTGATCTTTGCGATGCGCAATGGAAGGCGGATGACCATCTGTGCCAGGTTGCGAATATTCTTAAGACCCATATCCGTAAGCTGAACGCGGCTGGCGTTAATACGCTGGAGACGCTGGCGACCTTGCCTGCCCAGACCAAGGTGCCCAAAGTTCCCGTTCCGGTGTTGAACCGCTTGCGGCATCAGGCCAGCCTGCAACTGCGTTCGCGGGAGACAGGGAAGAACATCGTCGAGGTCATCGTGCCAGATCCGGTGGCGCCTGCCCAGACGGGCTTACGCGGTTTTGCGCGCATCCCGGAACCGGCGGACGGCGATCTCTTTTTCGACATGGAAGGAGATCCGCTTGAAGACGGCGGGTTGGAGTATCTGTTCGGTCTCTATTACTTTGAAGGCGACAAGGCAGTGTTTAAACCTTTCTGGGCGCACAGTCGCGCCAAAGAGCGGATTGCCTTCGAAGACTTCATGGATTTTGTGACTGATCACCTGGCGGCACATCCTGACGCGTACATCTATCACTACGCCCCCTACGAGGTCACCGCGCTTCGGAAGTTGATGGGCCTGCACGGCACGCGCGAGGCGGAAGTCGACAACCTGCTGCGCGGTCACAAGCTGGTGGATCTTTATCAGGTGGTGCGCGAATCCATCCGGGTATCGGAGCCCAAGTATTCCATCAAGAATATCGAGTATTTTTACCGGCCACCGCGCGCAGGCAACGTGCAGAACGCTGGTGCGAGCATCGTGGCTTATGAGAAGTGGAAAGACACGCAGGACGCGCAAATCCTGCAGGACATCGCCGCCTATAACCGCGACGATGTCGAATCGACTTTTGAGCTGCGGCAGTGGTTGCTGACGCAGCGCCCGAAAGACTTGCCCTGGGCGACTTTTACGCAGCCCGAATCAGCGGCGAATGACGATGATGACGCGGTGCTCAACGATATAGAACGTCGTCTGGTTCTTTATCGTGACAGATTGTTGGGCGGATTGCCTGAAGATGTTCTCAGGTGGGGTGCCGAAGAACGCCGGCGCGAGATTACCTATCAGTTGTTGGATTTCCACCGGCGCGCCGCCAAGCCGCAGTGGTGGGCGATGTTTGACCGGCAGGGTATGGCGGCCGACGAGCGCCATGAAGATCCGGAATGCATCGCGGGTCTGGCGGACCCGGTGCACGCGCCGAGGACAGAGGCGCGCTCGCTGCGCTACACGTTTCGCTATCCGGAGCAGGAGTTCAAGCTCAAAACCGGCGACAGTTGTGTGCATGTCGACACGATGTTTCAGTTGAACGATCTTGTCGTTGACGAGGCGGCGCGCACGGCGAGCTTTAAGCTCGGTAACACCAGGGCACTGCCGGAAGGGCCCCTCGACATTGGGGTCGCCGGCCCCACCAATACAAAAAAATTAACCGCTGCGCTGTTTCGTTATGCCGATTCGGTGATAGCCCCGCCGGGCGAGGAGGGTCGTTCGATCTACCCGGCGATCGATGCGCTGTTACAGCGCGAACTGCCGCGCCTGCATAAGCACCCGGCAGGCACAGCGTTGGTGTCGGCAAGCGCCACGGTCGAGGAGATCACCTCGGTGGTCGCCAGCCTCGACCAGAGTTATTTATTTATTCAAGGGCCGCCAGGCGCGGGCAAGACCTATACCGGCTCCCGCGTGATCGTATCGCTGCTCAAGGCCGGCAAGCGCGTGGGTGTTTCGTCCAACAGCCACAAGGCAATCGTCAATTTGTTACATGCGATTGAAAAATGCGCGCTGGAAGAAGGTTTCGAATTCAAAGGGGCTAAAAAATCTGCTAAGGCGGATCCGTCACAGCACGTCAACGGAAAAATGATCGTCGACGTTTGGGATAACAAGCATTTGGCTGGAGCGACTTACCGGTTGATTGCCGGCACAGCGTGGTTGTTCGCCGAGCCGGATCTCAACCAGACGCTGGATTATCTGTTCGTGGATGAGGCAGGCCAGGTCGCGCTGGGCATGCTGGTGCCGATGGCAACCAGTGCACGAAACATCGTCTTGCTTGGTGACCAGATGCAGTTAAGCCAGCCGGTGCAGGGCAGCCATCCCGGAGACTCCGGACTGTCCGCGCTGGATTACCTGCTGGAGGGGCGCGCGACGATTGCGCCGGAGAGCGGGATCTTTCTGG
>CAMDFL010000216.1 GCA_945897475.1 Bordetella parapertussis | reverse complement strand
TTCATTGCACCTCCCTCCTGAGAATTTAATGGGCTCAAAGCAGGATTAATCAATCTGACTCTGAACCCCAATTAGTCCCGCCTGCCGCCTGTGAGCATCGATTCATTAAAACATATTGCGTCAATCGGGGTGGAGTACGAGAGAGAGATAGAGGGAGAAGGCGCGCGCACGATATTCGGTTTCACGGATACGAATACGGCCAAGCCCTATAATAAAAATCACAATGTTCTGTGCGAGTCCGACATGGCGCGAATCATTCGGCAAACCCTGCTTTCGGCCCGCGACCTGCTCTCCACACTCGGGCCGTTCATTCTCCTGGTGCTGGCATTGCTCGCAGGCGCCTACTACATCCTCGATCCGACCCCACCCAAACGCGTAGTGCTCGCCACCGGCCCGGCGCAGTCCGACTATGCGGTATTCGGCCATCATTACGCCGCGGAACTGAAACGCTTTGGTATCGAGGTGGTCCTGCGCGAAACCGACGGCTCCAGCGAGAACCGACGGTTGCTGCTGGATGAAAATCAGGATGTCGATATTGCCTTCGTTCAGGGCGGCTCCGGCGAAGCCATGCAGATCGCGGACGAGGAAGAAGGCGATTGGGACATCGAGTCGCTGGGCAGTGTCTTCTACGAACCGATCTGGATTTTCTATCGCAAAGGCGCGACCCGCGGTGCGCAAAACGGCACACTGGCGAATCTTTCCCAACTACAAGGCAAGCGCTTAAATATCGGCGAGCCGGGCAGCGGCTCGCCCAATCTGATGATGAAACTGTTTAACGCCAATGGCGTAAATCCCACAAAGATAACTTTGAGCCGCGACGAACCCGCCATCGCAGTCCAAGCCCTGATGAAGGGAAAGCTCGATGCCGTGGTTCTGGTTTCCGCCCCGGAATCGCCGCTGGTGCAGTCCTTGCTGCGTGCCCCGGGCGTGGGCCTGTTCGAGTTTTCCCAGGCGGAAGCGTATTCGCGTCGCTTTCCATTTCTGAGCCCGGTAAGCCTTCCCAAGGGCATGATCGATCTGGCCGCAGAACACCCCAGGCAAGACGTTCGTCTGCTTGCATCCACCACCATGCTGGTGGCGCGCGAAGCCACCCACCCCGCGCTGGTGCAGTTATTAGTGCAGGCCGCTGGCAGAATCCATGGCGGTGCCGGTTGGTTCTCAAGCATCGGCCAATTTCCCAACCCCCGCCACGCCGAGTATCCCCTGGCCGAGGAAGCCGAACGATTCTACAAAACTGGCGCGCCGTTTCTGCAACGGCATCTGCCGTTCTGGCTGGCTAATCTCGTTGACCGAATGTGGGTGGCTTTGTTCTCCATAGTCGCCATTCTGATTCCGCTGTCGCGCGTGGTGCCGCCGATGTATCGCTTCCGCATTCGCTCGCGGATTTTCCGCTGGTACCGCGATCTGCTTGAGATCGAGTCGGATCTCACGGCCAACACCGTACCTCGGGCAAGCTTACTTGCGCGGCTCAATGTCCTGGACGCAAGGGCCGAGGAAATTTCCGTCCCGCTTGGCTATACCGATCAGTTGTATGCATTGCGCTCTCACATTCAGATGGTTAGGGATCGTTTGCAGCAGACGCCCCAGGGAATGCCATAAGCCCTGTCCCGATGGGATCGCCAGCATTTGCTTTCAAACCGGCGTGGGGCTCGGGGACACAGTGGCCTCAGGCACATAACGGCTTCAGGTACACAGTGGCTTCAGGCACATAGCGGCTTCAGGTACATCGCGGCCTCAGCGACATAGCGGCTTCAGGTACACTTTCGCCAATTTGACCTAATACACTCTGACTCTGAGGGAGACCAGCATGATCCTGTTCAATACGTTCGCGAAGCTGCGTTCGTGCACCAATCCACACGCGAAGCTGCGTTCGCAAACGGCGGCGAAGTCGGCAAGCCTGGGCGTCGCGGCAATGTTTGCCGCGCTCATGGCGCCAATGCTGCATGCGCAAGCCTATCCGACCAAGCCAATCCTGGTTGTCAGTTCGGCTTCGCCCGGATCCAGCGGCGACGCGGGTCTTCGCATGATGGCCGTAAAAATGACCGAAAGCATGGGCCAATCAGTGATTATCGAAATGCGCACCGCCGCGCGCGGCGCCCAGGCCTACGCGATAGTCTCCAAGGCAGCCCCTGATGGACATACGGTAACGTTTGGCACCGCCGGCACCTTTGTATATGGCCGATTTTTATTCAAGAACATGGTATTCGATATCCTGAAAGACTACGCGCCGATCAGCATGTCAATGAATTCGCCGGGCTACGTTGCAATTCACAAATCGCGCGGCATCAACACCATGAAAGAGTTGATCGACTATGCCAAGAAGAATCCGGGCAAGCTCGAATATGGCTCCACCGGCAGCGGTTCTTTCTTTCACCTGGCCGGGGAGTCATTGAAAAACGCGGGAGGGATCGATTTCCTGCACATCCCCTACGCGCAAGCCAACTTTCCGCAGTTGCAGACCGATTGGCTCAATGGCCGAATCGCGATGTGGTACACCACTTGGGCCACGGTGGCCGCCAATCTGGACAAGGTGAATCTACTGGCGATCATTGACCGACAGCGCAGCCGTCACACACCGAACGTGCCCTTGGTCACCGATGCCCTGCCCAATATGGAGCCGTTTGTGGTCTGGTGGGGATTCTTCGGACCTCTGGGCCTACCCTCGCCAATCGCCACTCGAATCGCCGCCGAATCGAAAAAAGCCATGCTGCACCCTGAGGTCACTCCCAAACTTAGCGACCTGGGCATGGAAGTGGTGGGCAGCACGCCCGAGGAACTCGCGAAACTACTACGCGATGACATCAATGCCATCGGCAAAGTCGTCAAGGCCATCGGCCTACAACCGGAGTAATGAAAATGACGCAGGCAGTATTACGAACAAGCATTGCCCTGGCGGCAGCGCTAATAGCAACTAAGCTTCACGCGCAGTCTTATCCCACCAAGCAGATACTGGTGGTGAGTTCCGCCTCGCCCGGCACCAGCGGCGACGCGGGCTTACGCATGATGACGGCGAAAATGTCGCAAAGCATGGGCCAATCCATTATTGTCGAACTGCGCAGCGCGGCGCGTGGTGCCCAGGCCCATGCGGTCCTCTCGAAGTCTCTGCCTGATGGCCACACCATCACCTTCGGCACTTCGGGAACCTTCGTCTACGGGAGATTCCTCTTCAAGAACATGAGCTTCGACGTGCTCAAAGATTACACGCCGATCAGCATGTCCTTGAATTCCCCGGCCTATGTCGCGATACACCAGTCGCACGGCATCAACACCATGCAGGAATTAATCGCATATGCAAAGAAAAATCCGGGCAAGTTGGAATTTGGCTCCACCGGCAATGGTTCCTTCTTTCACTTAGCCGGCGAATCAGTGAAGCATGCCGCGGGAATCGACATATTGCACGTCCCCTATTCACAAGCAAACTATCCGCAACTGCAGACCGATTTTTTGAATGGACGGATCGCGCTGTTCCCGACCACTTGGTTCAACGTCGGCCCCAATCTGCACCGCCTCAAAGCGCTGGCAATTCTCGACCGCCAGCGCAGCAAACACGCCCCCGATGTGCAGGTGGTCACCGATTTCTTGCCCAACTACGAACCTTTTGTCGTCTGGTGGGGACTTCTCGGTCCGGTCGGCCTACCCGCCCCGATTGCGAATCGCATCGCAGCCGAATCGAAAACGGCCCTGCTGCAACCAGATGTCACGCCCAAGCTGAACGACCTGGGGCTGGAAGTCGTGGGCAGCACGCCCGAGGAACTGGCAAAGCTGTTACGCCAGGACATCAGCACCATAGGCAAGCTGGTCAAGGCTATAGGCTTGCAGCCGGAATAGATGCGCTTGGCACTCGGCGTTGGCACCACAACGCCGCGCCGGAATTTCAGTCGAGCCGTGCGCCGGTGTATTTGATCACCGGGCCCCATTTCTGCCCTTCACCACGCATCAGTTCCCCGAACTGCTCCGGCGTACCGCCACGCGGCCGTATCTGCGCCTTGGTGAGAATGGCCTGCACTTCAACGGAGGCAAGGGCCTCGTTGATATCGCGGTTGATGCGCAATACAACCTCGCGCGGCGTACCCGCCGGGGCGAGTATGCCGTTCCAACCATCGGAATCGAAGTTTTTCAAACCGCCCGATTCCGCGACGGTAGGTATTTCCGGGGTCAGCGCAAAGCGTTCCAGCGTCGATACCGCCAGCAACTTGATTCGGCCCGCCTGAACATGCGGCGCCATCACCGCCGCTGGCAGGAAGCTGGCATGCGCATCACCCGACGCCACCGCCACCGCTGCGGGCGGTGCGCCGTTATAGGGAATATGCAGCATGAAGGTTTTGGTCGTCGCCTTGAGCAATTCCATGGTGAGGTGCGAGCCGCTGCCGTTGCCCAGCGACGAATAATTGTATTTACCGGGATTCTTGCGCAATAGATCAATCAACTCTTTGACGTTATTGACGCCCAGTGAGGGCACCACGCCCAGGGTAAAGGGTTGCCCACCCATCCAGATGACGGGAGTCAGATCACGGATAGGGTCATAGGCGAGTTTGGAGAACAGAAACGGCGCATAGGCGAGCGGCCCATTGAATCCAAATACCAAGGTATAGCCGTCAGGAGCAGCCTTCGCCACGCCACCCACCGCGATAGTGCCGCCTGCAGCGGGCTGGTTCTCCACGATCAAGGGTAAGCGCTCGCGCAATCGCTCGGCAATGGCGCGCGCCGGGATATCAAGCGAACCAGCCGCTGCACCGGAGACAATCAGCCGGATCGGTTTGACGGGAAAACCTTGCGCTTGAAGATTCGCGGCAAGCAGCATCGAAGCCGCAACCGCTAAGAATCCAATTACTCTCATAGCTCCACCTCCCATCAGATGATATCGCCTCGTTTGCCTCGATTGCACCCACCCTAAGCCGGCCGGAGCCGGAACCAAACAGGGCGTCACTGAGGCCACCTTTCCCGCCAATTTTTAGCGTTGCAAAAGAGCAAGTCTACAAATTGGCGGGACGTATTCAAACCCTGTTCAAACCCTCTCCAACCCCTGGTTCTTCGCCAGAATTATCAATACCTAAGAAGTAAGTGACTAATCGACGGCTCTGCTGCGCAGAGCTTAACGCATGGGCCTGGAGTTTAGCGCGCATGAAAGGTACCGGATTGCTATAGTTGTGGAACGACATCGAGCCGCAGATCGATGCCGGGTACAGGCGTTGGCATTCGATGCAACATGCGCCCGAGATAATCGACTAAACGACAGCGACTAAACGACGGCGACTAGGCGACAGCGACTAGGCGACAGCGCCGAGGCGACAGACTAAATAGGTCAAGCATGGCTCGAAAAAAAAGCGAATTAAACGCTGTCAGGACGCCGCTATTGCGAGTCGAATCCGGTTTGCCAGCGAGTTGGTATCGTGACCCCGCGCATTACCAGCGCGAGCTCGAATCGTTCTGGTATTCGCGCTGGATTGCGGTTGCCCGCGAGGAAGAACTGCCATTGCCAGGTGATTACCGAGTCGTCACCATCGGCACGCAATCGGTCATGCTGCTGCGCGACACCGATGGATCGACGCGCGGATTTCACAATACCTGCCGCCATCGCGGCTCTATCCTTTGCACCGAGGATGCCGGCAATTTCCCGCACGGCCGAATAACTTGTCCCTACCACTCATGGAGCTACAACCTGCGCGGAGGTCTCCAGGCAACGCCCAGGCGCATGCCCACGCCGGATTTCGACGCCAGAAAATTCTCCCTTTTCCCGGTCGCGGTGCAGGCATGGGGCGGCTTTGTATTCGTTCATTTGGGCGCAAAACCTCCTCCCCTGAGCAAGACTCTGGGCGAGGCGCCGCAAAAATTTCGCAATTACAATTTCTCCGACCTTCGCATCGGCAAGCGCATCGTCACAGAAGTGCGCGCCAACTGGAAATTAGTCGCTGAAAATTTCTCGGAGTGCTTTCACTGCCCGCCAGTGCATCCCGAATTCTGCCGTGTGGTTCCTTCCTATCGGGAGGCCGGCGCCTGGGGGTTGCGAGACGAGGCGGAAACCTTGCCCGAATATAAAGCGGGGGCGACGACCTTGACCCTTGATGGCAGCGCACGCATCCCGCCGTTTCGAGGACTTGACGATACAGAACGACAATCGCTTTACGTGCCCTGGTTGGCGCCACCCAATCTGTTTCTCAACGTCCAGCCTGATTACGTCAACGCGCACATGATGTTTCCCACCGGCCCGGAAACGGTGAGAATCATCTATGACTGGTTGTTCGAACCGGAGCACATGCCAAAAGGCGTGGACCTTGATCACTACGTCG
>CAMDFL010000215.1 GCA_945897475.1 Bordetella parapertussis | reverse complement strand
AACCAATGTTGTCTGTGACAGGTCTACCGGGGAAATTGCCGGATTCGTCAGTCTTTGCGCAGCGCAAATAGAACGGTCGCATCTGCCAAAATCAGCCCAACGCAACCGGCCCGATCCCATCCCGGCACTGCTTCTTGCCCAGCTGGCGGTGGATGTGCGTTATCAGCGGCGTGGCATTGCCAGATCCCTGATGTTCTTCGCGCTCACCTCCGCCGTGCGCTTCTCGCGGGAGATCGGCTGCTTTTGTGTAATCACCCATCCGCTCGACGATGGCGTGCGTAATTTTTATCGCAGTTTCGGTTTTGAGAATTTGCCATTCGATCCCGAGAGAAGCATGGCCGTGCGGATTGCCGACCTTGAGGCCAACGGGTTTTAGAGCGCATGAAGCCTCACGACAGAAACATCTATCGCGAAGTGCTTCTGCTGCGCAGTACGCTTCTTGCCTGAAGCAACCGCTCGAACAAGATTCACCGCGTAGCCTTCATTCTCATGGACGGATCCTGCCAGGGACACAGGACCAAAAATGCCTTTGCAGGGCGCATGCGCGCCGGTGAGTGACAGGAACGTTCACCTGCCCTATATTGCGACAACAACATCCGAGAGCGACCGCCAATCGCATCCCATTCCCCGACACGCAAGGAGACACCAAAATGATGAACCGCTTCATGATGCCCATTGCCGCGGCAACACTCTGGGCAGTCACGCTGCCCGCCATGGCGCAGGCCTATCCCGCAAAACTGATACGGGTGGTGTCGACGCAGACGGCCGGCAGCCCGGCCGATGTGCTGCTGCGCCAGATCACGCAAAGATTCGCTGAATCGATCGCGCTGCCGGTGGTGGTGGAGATTCAGGCCGGCGCTGCGGGCGTGCTCGCCGCACAGACGGTGGCGCGCGCCGCACCCGATGGCTATACCCTGCTCTACACGCTGGTCAGCACCATCGTCACCACGCCGCAATTGATGCTTGCCAAGCCTTTCGAGCTGAAGGACTTCACGCCCATCATCGTCGTGGCCCAGGCGGCCACCTGCATGGTGGCTTCGGTGACCTTTGCGCCCAACACCATCGCCGAAATCGTGCAGTTGGCCCGCGCGAATCCGGGCAAGCTAGCCTATGGCACCAATGGCATCGGCGGCACCTATCACCTCGACATGGCATTGCTGAGCCAGAAATTCGGCATTGACCTCATCCATGTGGGCTACAAGAGCGGCGTGGACGCGCTGATGGCGGCGACAACGGCCACCCTGCCGATTGCCTATGCGCCGTGCGCCACGGCGCTGCCCCAGGTGAAGGCGGGCAAGTTGAAAGTGATCGCGACCCTTGAGAAGGCGCGCCTGCCTGAGTTGCCAGATTTGCCCGCGATGGGCGATCAGGTGCAGGGTTACGAGAAGGTGGCCGCCGGGGTGGATCTCTACGGGCCCGCCGGCCTGACGCCGGCGATCGCCAAACGCGTCGTCACCGAAATGCAGAAAGCACTGGCCGCGCCGGACGTGCGTGCGCGCATGCGCGACATTGCCTTCTTCCCCAACGGCACCACCCTCGATGAGATGGGCGCGCAGCGCAGGAAGGATATTGATGTCGTGGCCATCGCCATCAAGGCTGCGGGACTCAAAGCGGAATAGCTGCTTGCTGCAGCGAATGGTCAGCCGTGACGTTTTACCCAACGCGTCATTGCGCTGCTCTTACTCCGGCTGGTCGGTAGGCTGGATGCCGAGCGTTTTGAAAACCATGGCGGCGTTTGACTTCGCTTTCCTGATATAAGCCTCAAACTCTGCGGGCGTGCTCCCCACCGGCTCCATCGATCCGGCCATGATCTTGTTGAGTTGCGGCGTAGCCAGCGCTTTGCGGAACTCCGCACTCAGCCTGTCAAGCATGGCGATCGGCGTTTTTGCCGGCGCATAGGCGCCGAAGCCGCTGGGCAAATCCGGATCACTGTTGAACAGGGCGAGACTCGGGATGCCCGCAAACTTCGAATTGAGACCGGCGCTGGGTACCGCGAGGCCTTTCAACTTGCCCGACTGGATGTGCGCAGCCACCAGACCGATTCCTGTATAGGTCACGTGTACCTGGCCGGACACTATGGCGGTTACCGACGGGCCGGCACCTTTGTAGGGAATGCCGACAATTTCCACGCCGTTTCTGCGGTTGATCCACTCCAGGTAGATGGCCGGAGAACTGCCTGGACCCCAGGTCGCCCAATTGAGTTTTCCGGGGTTCGCTTTGGCGTAAGCAATCATTTCCGGAAAAGTACTGACGGGCGCGGAGGCGTTTGCGACGATCACCGACAGACTGCTCACCAGACCCGACACGTAGCTGAAATCATTGTCTGCGTCATAGGGCAACTTTACGTAGCGAAGCGGGTTGTAGACCAGTGGTTCCTTTGAGGTAATCGCCACGGTATAACCATCCGGCGGCGACTTGGAGAGAGCGACCATGCCGATGATGCTGCCGCCCCCCGCCCGATTTTCCACCACCACCGGCTGACCCAGCGACTCCGCGACCGCTTGCCCCAGATTCCTGGCCAGCAGATCCGTGAGCCCGCCCGGTGAAGTCGGCACAATAATGCGCACCGGTTTGTTCGGATAACTCTGTGCGGAGGCGTCCGCAAGCAACAAGCAGGCGGCGATCATGCCTGCGCTGCGCATCAACAGCATTTTCATATCATTTCTCCTGTTCATCTGGCAGAAAACCAATAACTCTTCGAAGCCCGGGCTGTGTGCTACATCTTCAACAGTTTCTTTGCATTGCCGTGGAGAATCTTGTCCTTGTCCTCGCGCGACAGGGGCACGCCTTGCATCCATTTCGTCCCGGGCGCGTTCTCCACGTAGGGATAGTCCACCGAGAACAGCACGCGCTCGACGCCCATTTCCATCAGCGTGCAGGTTAGCGCCGGCGTGGAGAAGTGGCCGCTGGTGGTGATCCAGAAGTTGTTGCAGAAAATTTCCTTGAACGCCACCTGCTTGCCGCCGCGATTCACCGCCTCGTCGACGCGATCGACCAGAAACGGCATGCCCTCGCCCAGGTGGCCGACGATAATTTTCAGTTTCGGATACTTGTCGAACATCCCGCTCAAAATCATGCGCAGGATCTGACTTGCCGTATCGATGGTGAACCCCCATGCCGCACTGGCAAGTGCCGGGAAATCCTTGAGGTAATCGTTGTAGTAAGCCGCGGCCACGGCTTCATGCGGAGGACCGGGGTGAATGTAGATCGGCACGTCCAGAGCCTGCGCACGCTCGAATATGGGATGGAAGCGCGGATGGTCATGAAACACGCCCTGGGTGCGGCCATGGATCATCGCGCCCTTGAATCCGAGTTTGTTGACGCAGCGCTCGAGTTCGTCGGCCGCGGCATTGGCATCCTGGGTCGGCAGCGCGGCGAATCCCGCAAAGCGCTTGGGATGGAGCAGCACCGCCTCGTGCATATAATTATTGGTTGCGGTGGCAAGCGGGATGGCAGAGGCTGCTTCGATCTGCTGTAGCGGCGAAGGAATGTGCGAGAGCACCTGCATATCGATGCCCGCCTCGTCCATCAGTTTCAAACGTATCTCGCCAAGGTCATTGACGCGCTGCAACAGTTGGGCATACGCGCTGCCGATCGGCGCCGGCCCTCCTGTGACTTTGGCATACGCTTGAACCTTGGGGTCCGCGTAATGTTCTTCAAGTGCGATGACGTACGGTCGGGACTCAGCCATGAATGCTCCGGATCAGTGGTGAAATGAAAGAGGATATCGGTACCTCCTTGCTGATATTAATGGACATTGGACAACTCATCAGTGGAAAATTTATAAGAATATTTTTAAGAACTGCTTGCATAATAAAATTCGTTGCCGCAGTGAACACATTGACAATCAGTATTGGACTCATATAAATGGAACGTGAACGCATCAAAGAGCCAGAGGCCATCCCTGATTCGGATTACGACAAGACCATCCGCCACTACCAGGAATGGATGGAGCGCCAGAAAAGCGGGCAGCTGCTGATTCGCGGCGACGACTGCGAATTCCAGCAGTCGCGCCAGGGCCTGATCCGTTACTACCTCAATGCCGTGTTCGAACATACGGCCCTGAGCAGCTGGGGCGTGTTCGAGCACATCATCAAACGCCAGTCAGGCCGCCACAAGCATCAGGGCGGCATCATCATCTACGTGCTCGAAGGCGAAGGCATGACCGAAACCAACGGCAAGATTCTCGACTGGCAGGAAGGCGACCTGCTGCTCTTGCCGGTGCAGCCGGATGGCTCGGTGCACCAGCACTGGAACAAGGACGCATCCAAGGGATGCCGCTGGGTGGCGTTTCGCGACCTGCTGATGGCGCGCTACATCGCCAATGCAATCGACCAGGTGAGTGACACGCCGGAATTGCGCGGCGCCTCGGGCAGCGGCCCGCTGGGAGAGCGGCAGGGCGAATGGAAGGCCAGCGCCACCACCGAGCAAATGCCAATGGTTGCGCATCCGGACGACTTGAAAAACCTTAACCTGTTCGACCAGCTCATGGGCCTGCGCGACCTGCAGCGCCGGCGGCTGGTACAGGCCACCTTCCTCATCCGCGGCAGCGAACTGCCCTGGGAGCAGAATGCCCACGGAAAAATGCAGTGGTACCTGCACCCCGCGCTTGCCTATACCGCGGTGCAAACGCATTTGTTCTATCGGCAGGAGATTGCGCCCGGCAGCCGCAGCGGCGTGCAGCGCCACGGCGGCGATGCGGTGTTCTACCTGCTCGAAGGCGAGGGCTACACCGAGGTAGATGGCGCGCGCCACGCATGGAAGGCCGGCGACGTGATGACACTGCCGGTGTTCGCCAAGGGCGTGGTGTATCGCCACGTCAATACCGGCGCTAAGCGCGTGCGGCTGATCGCCATCGAGCGCAATCTCGTGCATACCGTGGGCGTGGATCGCCAGTCGGGCTTCGAGCAGTTGCAGCCCTGCCCGGAATATCGCGAAGAGAAATAGGAATTTTCATCTTACGCTCGCCAATATTGACTTTATTTAGGAGAAACTTTTGAAATTGAGCAGAATCGGAATTGCGGCGGCGCTGCTGCTCGCAGCCAATGCATTGGCGCAGGTGTCGGGCAAACCGGTGCAAATGATTTCAGGCTACGCCCCGGGAGGCAATGTCGACATACTGGCGCGCCTGTTCGCCGAGAAATGGGGAGAAGCCATCGGGCGGCCGGTGGTCGTGGTCAACCGCGTGGGCGCGGGCGGCCAGATCGGTCTTGAGATGGTGAAAGCCGCGCCACCTGACGGCAACATGCTGATCGTCACCCCGGACTCGAGCCTGGTGCTGCGCCCGCTGATGATGAAGGCACCGCCCTACGATCCCTTGAAGGACTTTGCCGCGGTAGCGCATGCCGGCGAGCAGGATTACGTGTTCGCGATCGGCGGCGGCATACCTGCCCGCGACCTGCGCGAATTTGCCACCTGGGCCAAAGCCAATCCGGCCCAGGCCAATTTCGGCGCGGGGCAAGGAGGATCGACGCAGTTCATCGGCATCCTCATCGGCCAGGCCATCGGCGTGCCGCTGCAGACCATTCCCTACACCGGATCCGGACAAATAATTACCGCGCTGCTCGCCGGGCAGATTGCATCGGCGGTGCAACCGCTCGGAACGGTGCTGGCTCTGGCGCAGGCCGGCAAGATCCGCTTGGTCGCCACCACGGGCGCGAAGCGCGCACCGGAGTCGCCCGCCACGCCGACCATGGCCGAACTGGGCCATCCCTCGCTGACAGTGGCCAGTTGGTTCGGCATCTTCGCGCCACCCGGCACGCCGGGCGAAATCGTGTCGCAGTTGAATGGCATCTTCCTCAAAGCCGTCAGAACGGAAGCGATGAAGGGCAGGCTCGATAAACTTGGCCTGCACGCCACGGAATTGACGCCGGCACAACTGGCCGCGCTGGTGAAAGCGGATTACGAGCGCTGGATTCCGGCGATCAAAGCCTCCGGGCTCAGCCTGCAATAAGTGGCGGGCGGGCGCGCTGGCCTTCGAACTGGATGCGATGCACCAACGCGTGCGTTTCCACCTTGAGGTTGGCGCGCGCCATCGCGGGTTTCAGGAACGCGCTTGCCGCGCTCCAGCGCCGGCCATTTTTCTACCGCCGATGAGCTTGCCGCGTGGATGCGATATCGATCTGCCATTGATATTGGCATCGGGTGCCGACTGAAAACACCAGTCGTAGCGCGGGTCGCCGATGGTGTAGCGATAACCGATGGGCACTTTTAGCCAGAACGCATCGTTGTCGCCGCCAGCTTCCAGCAGCAGCACGCGATGGGCCGGATCCGCCGAGAGCCGGTTTGCCAGCATGCAGC
>CAMDFL010000214.1 GCA_945897475.1 Bordetella parapertussis | reverse complement strand
CCGGCAGTTCACGCCGCCGGTTCGTCAATAGAATTCGAGATCGTTCAAGTCAGCTTTCTGGATCGACTCAAGCGACTGGCTGACGAGGGCGTATTCAATACCAATGAAAATCGCTATTGGTTGAATTACTGCTTTGGTTTTGGCGGAATGGAGCCCACACCGCGGGCGTTTGCTTTCGCGCTTGACGAGGGCCGCAGAATATTCCCCAATGCGAAATGGCAGGTTACGGCGAGCGACAGGTCCATGTTTCCAATAAATACCGTGGCGCTGCTTGAGGGCTGCGACATTGTTCGAGTCGGGTTCGAAGACAACATCTATCTGCCCAATGGGAAGGCCGCCGCGCATAACCACAACCAGGTGGAAGCGATGGTTCGCATCGCCCGTGAGTTCGGCAGGGAGCCCGCGACGGTTGCCGAAGCCCGAAAGATATATGGATTGGTGAAATAAGGACGCCACAACCGTTTCGCGACTCTACGGGGGAAGTTTTTGTGAAATGCAGATCCTGGTGGGCGACGGACCTCGAACCTGGCATCACTCTGGATTTTCGCGAGACCTCAATTCCCGAACCGGCCACTGGCGAGATTAGGCTTCGGGTACACGCAGCATCCCTTAACAGGGGCGAGTTGTTGCAGCGTCCCTCGCACGCCAAAGCGGGGGAAGCCCGGCGGCTTGGCGTTGACGCCGCCGGCGAGGTGGAGGCGGTGGGACCAGGGCATGGTGAATGGAACATCGGTGATCGGGTCATGCTCGCGGGGCGCGGTGCATTTTCCGAATACATGATTGCAGATGCACGCCAGGCCATGCGGATTCCGCCAAATCTTGGGTGGGCGGAAGCGGCGGCAGTCCCGGTGACAATGCTTACTGCTTACGACATTCTCTGCAATGAGGGGCATCTTGCCAGGGATGAGTGGGTGCTCGTGACGGCTGTTTCTTCCGGGGTCGGCGTTGCCTGCCTGCAGATGAGCAAGCTGCTTGGCGCCCGTGTGATCGGCACATCAGGTTCGCCTGACAAACTGGGCAGGCTGCGCGCATTGGGTCTGGACGTTGCTCTGGCCACGCATGGGGCTGACATTCGTTCGGCCGTTGATGCGGCGACTGACGGTCATGGCATTGACCTTGCCGTCAATAACGTCGGCGGGACGATGTTCGCGGCATGTATGGACTGCCTTGCATTTCAAGGAAAGCTTGCCACGGTGGGTTATCTCGACGGAAGTGTTAGAGCCCCAATCGATCTGGGCGCATTGCATCGCAAACGTCTGCGCCTTTTTGGCGTATCTGCCCGCATGCAATCTGCCAGCGAGCGCGCGCAACTGGTCAGTGGTTTCATCAAGGATATTCTGCCCGCGCTCGCCGATGCTCGTATTCGTCCAATCGTCGACAAGGTCTTTTCATTTGAAGACCTCCCCAAGGCAAAGGCACACCTCGAGGCAGGTGCGCACCTGGGAAAGATCGTTATTGCGTTGTGAACGCACCTTGCCCTTTTGCCGGCTAACCCGCTCAGGCGGGCGATCGCGGGTCGTTTATTCCGGCCTGACGCCAGCCGCGGAAGTCACGCTGCGCCATCGCGCCATGTCCAAGCGCTGGAAGCGGTCGAATTCCGCGGGACTGGAGTAAAACAATTCGCCGCCCATTTTTTCCGCGAACTGCCGCAAGGGGTCCGAGGCAAGCACCTCGCCGAAAAGGTTGCTCAGGCGCGCCACCATCGCCGGTGGCAATTTCGCGGGCGCCCAGATTCCCGTCCACGATAACAACTCGTACCCCGGCACGCCTGCTTCCGCCATGGTTGGAACCTCCGGCATGAGTTTCAGACGCGTGGAGCCGGTGACAGCGAGAGCGAGCAGTCTTCGCGCCTGTATTTGTGGCCGTGCCAGGGCAAGGTCGACGACCATCATGTCGATGCGAGCGCCCAGCAAATCCTTCATCGCTCCAGCGTTTCCGTTGTATGGCACATGCAGGATATCGACATTGACAAGTTGCTTGTATAGCTCCATGCCAATGCGTGCTGTCGCGGCTCCGGCGCCAAAGCTAAGCTTGCCAGGCGAAGTTTTGGCCAGCTTTGTGAGCTCGCCGATATTGTTCACCCCGAGGCTCGCATTGACGACCAATCCCTGTGGCCAGATCAGGGTAGTGGTGACAGGGGTAAAGTCGTTCAGCGGATCGTAGGGCACGTCTTTCACCAGAAACGTGTTTGCCAGGTGCCCTGACGAATAAGAAAGCAGGGTATGCCCGTCGGCTGCCGCCCTTGCCACATCCCGGGTGCCGATTGTGCCATTCGCCCCCGGCTTGTTCTCAATGATGACCGTTTGATTCAGCATTTTTCCCATGTGTTGACCGAGCACCCGTCCCAAGGCGTCGCTTGAGGTTCCGGCTGCTGAGGGTACAACAATGTGAATGGGCTTCGAGGGCCAGCTCTGCGCGCAAGACGTCCCTGCGACAAGAAAAAAGGGGATGGCGGCAAATGCCAGGGTTCGAGTCTTCATCCCCACTCCCGGATACTTAATGTTTCAAACATTCGACTAGATATCCAACGATGCTTCATGGAGTATCACTGCCGGGTGGTCTCGCAGTCAACCGTTGCTTTTGAAATGGCATGCGCCACTATCTGAAGAGAAACATGCCAGCCACACCAATGATGGCGCGATCAAAATTGCCGTGACATCACAGGACACTACTGATAGTCAAATCGAACCCGAGCTGAACGTGTGGCGGCAGCTAAATTTCTCCAATGGGCCATGTTTTGAACTTTTGAAAAGCATACATGATCGATTATGTTCAAATTCTGTGTTTGCCGATGCCCGATCCTGGGCTTGCTGGGTAAGCGGCCTATAATCTGCGCAACTGCCACGTAAGACCGCTCTGATACCTGTGTAGACCGCTCTGATACCCGTGTAGACCGCTTTGATACTTGTGTAGACCGCTTTGATACTTGTGTAGACCGCTCTGATACTTATTAGTCGCGAACCTGGATTTTGTCATTGGAGGAAATGAAAAGTGATTGCCCGTGTCCTGCCCCCAACCATCTTTGCCATAGCCGCCTCGCTCTTCGCTTGTAGCGCGCCCACTGCTCTTGCACAGGCGTATCCAAATAAACCGATACGCGTCATCGTCCCTTATGCGGCCGGTGGCCTGGTCGAGTTGATGGCCAGGTCGGTAGGCCCGTTTCTCACCGAATCCATGGGCCAGCCGGTCGTCGTGGAAACCCGCCCGGGCGGAAGCGCCATCATCGGCATGCAGGCCTGCGCCACCTCGGCGCCGGACGGGCATACCCTGTGCCTCGTCGTTGCCGACGCGTTGAGTTACAACCCGGCGCTGTTTTCGGATCTTCCGTTCAACCCCGAGACCGACTTCGCCCCCATCATCAACATGGGATTGTCCAATAATCTGCTGGTGGCGAGTGCCAAAGTGCCGTTCGGCAATTACCGCGAAATGGTCGCCCACGCCAAGGCCAATCCCGGCAAACTGAACTTTGCGACATGGGGAGCGGCGAGTCTGCCGGACCTGTACCTGCAATGGATCAAGCGCTCCGCCGGCGTGGATATCGCCGCAATCCCCTACAAGGGTGCCGGGCAGGCCAATCCCGCCGTAATTTCCAGCGAAGCCGATCTAACCTACATGGGATTCGGTGTGGCGGCGCCGCTGATCAAAGCCGGCAAACTCAAACCGATCGTCGCCGTGGGCACGCGTCGCTCGGGTTTCATGCCTGCGCTCAGCACCCTCGGTGAAGAAGGCGGCGACCCCGGCCTGCAGGGTTACTTCGCGATGTACGCCCCCGGCAAAACGCCGAAGCCCATCGTGGATAAATTGAATGCCGAGCTGTCCAAAGCCATCCGCACCCCGAAGATGCTCGACTTCTACAAGACCTACACCCTGGAACTGGTCGACAACACAGCCGACCAGTTCGCGCAGTTCGCCCGCGCCGACCGCGAAAATGCCCTCAAGGTTTTCCGCAGCATTGGCATCAAACCCTCCAAAGCGCCGGAATAAGTCTTGGCAGGGACGTGCCCCGATGTCCCGAGTCGGGGGACGTTTCCGATAAAAAAAGCCGCTACAACTTGGCGGCTTTTTTACTTCGGGACTGGGACTAAGTCCAGGTAAAATCACTAAGCCAGTGCGTCCGCCTTTTTCTCCTTGCCGATACCCAGTCGCTTGTGTGAAGAATTGATGCCCATGATCTCGCGTGCTTCCGCCGGCGTGGCAATCTCGCGCCCCAGGGCCTGCGCGATTTCGACAATCTTTTTCACCGCCTGCGCGGAACTTTGAATCTTTTCCTCGCGATGCGGATAAACGAATACCGTGTCCTCCATGCCCACGCGCACCATGTCAAAGCCCAGCATCATGGCCATGGTCGAGAACGGCATCCAGTTGCGCCCGCCGGCGCATACGCCCTTGACCGCCTTGGCCGGGAAAGTCTGCTGCATGGTCATCATGTAGATGTAGTTCCACGGATCGGGGCCGATGGGCGATCCATGCGAGTAACCATGGAAGCCGGTCATGATGTTCATCAAAGGCGGATCCTTGGCGATTCCGGTGTCGATCAGCCAGTCGATCACGTCCTTGGTGCCCTGATAGCTGGTGGACTGATACTCGGGGCGCACGCCGTGATCTTCCAGGTACTTGACCTGGTCGGTGAGCGTTTTCTGCGTGATCGAGTAAGTGAATTTTTCCGAAAATCCGGTGGTCTGGATCAGGAGCACCGCCGACTGCATGTACTCGGGGCCGGCTTCGGTCAGCAGATCCACGCAGGGCTTGATGAGGTCCACGCCCTGGGCGCTGTAATCGGCATAAGGAATCACCGAGGTGACGATGTCCGGACACTGATCCAGCACCCGCGCAATGGTTTCCTTCATCACCTGCGGATCTTTGCTCGGCAAGCCGCTTTTTTCCCGCGCATGCGCATGCCACACCGAAGCCCCGGCCTTGTATGCCTCAACCACGGACTTGACGTTCTCTTCCATGGTGTAGGGCTGGCCGGGATTCTGTTCCCGGTTGGTGAACGAACCGGTGGGCGCCACATTGATGATCAGTTTTTTTGCCATCGTCTTGTGCGGCGCCTCGCGATGCAGGCTGGTCAGGATTCCCGAATACAGTTCTTTGATGTCGGCCATGCGTGTGCTCCTCGGTTATTTGACTTTGCTGCCAGATTTCCAGATCAGGCGCCGATTATAGGCTCACCGCCGCCCGGGCATCGCCATTGCCGCGCGCCCGCATGCAGCCTCATTCGGGCGCCTCGACCCGCCTGTCATAGGTCAATTCCACCAGGATCCTGGCCGGATCGCGAACAAAAATCTGCTGGATCGGCGAGGACGGCACATCGGCCTCCTCGAAATTCACCGCCTACTTGCGCAGCCGTTCACGCTGTTACTGCATGCCCGTGGAACGAAAGGAAATGTGGTCCAGTTGCCCGCAGGCGGGCACCGGCCATCATGCAGGTCTAGCGCGTCGGCTAAAAGCGCACCACCTTGCCCAGATCGGCGGTGCACACATGGATGGTGAAATGATCGATGAACTGCAGTCCCTCGATGAATCCTCCCTTAACCTCGCGAGTCTACAGCGGCGGGCGTATTTGCTCCAGCATTCGGGTCGCCCCGGCAGCCACAGTCCCCTCAAGATCGGATCGATTGATGTGAATTTCGACCATAACCATTTTTCTGCTCATCCTGCACAGCCTTATGGCGGTGGCCTTGCTGGGCGCGATCACCCATCAGCCGATCGGCGCCTGGGTTCCTGCACAGCGTGGATCGGACACGTTCATCGGCCGCGCGCGCGGCGTCTCGGCGCCCGCCTACACGCACGCCATCATCGTCCTTTATGTCATCACCGCCAGTCTGGGCGCGGTCATCTATGCGGAATACCGCATCACGGCACGCATTGCTATCGAACAAATGGGCTTAACCCATCTTTAACATCGGCAAAAAGTTTCTTCGTGAGATCAATAGTTTCCGCTGCCAGAAATCGGCAAGTGGCACTACATTCACGTCATTTTGTTCAGATGATGAGCTTCTTTGTTCCTCCTGGGTTGGGATCCAGAGCCAGTGCTGTGTAGAGCGGGGCGAGTTCGGCCTCGGGTTGGGATGCTTTGCGCACGGTGAGGCTTGGTCCCGCGCGCATCTTGAAACTGCTGGTGACGCGGCGCTGCACCCGCAGGATGTTGCGCAGGCAGTACACGCCCGGATCGCTCATCTGAGTGCCTGAAATCGGCTGCTTAGTCCAAGTCAAAGCGGTAATTTTTTTGCCTGCGTCATCCATCTGATATTCAATGCGGTAGTGTTGGGCGACGCCCCGGCACTTTTGTTTGAGCCGTCCGACGCGCTCGGTGATCTTGACCAAGCGCCGCTCGCCGCGCGGCTTGGCGATGCTTTGGCACAG
>CAMDFL010000213.1 GCA_945897475.1 Bordetella parapertussis | reverse complement strand
TTGGTCGACGAAGAGAGCGATGCCACCTGGCGTGCCACCTCCCCTGTGCGGCGGCGGCGTATCAACGTCTACACCTTCAGGTCATTTTTTCTCAATGGCGGCTGGTATGGCTTGCCACGCACCGATCGCGCGGACACGGCATTTCTTCGTACGACGCGACTTTCTTCTTCCACCTGAACGTCGCTGAGCTGGGGCCCATCTCGCGTGAAAGCCGTTTGCTCGCGTTAAATGCCAATGCCATCGCGGACAATTGGGTGCAATTCCTCCGCTTGGTTCAATCAGAAGCGCTGCAACTACCGGCTGGCTAAGGCAAGACCCTGGAAATCATCGACCCAGGCGAATTTGTGGGTGAGGCGTTTTGCATAGGCGAGAATCCGCCCCCAATGGCACAGCATTGCCCGCTTGAAATCCGAGTTGATGGCGATCCCTGCGGCGGAGATTCGGTGCCAACCGACATTGCTTTGGAAGGTACTGGAATCCTATCAACGCCGGCTGCGCACGATCAAAATTCTCCAAGCTCTCGCCTCGGCGGCCGCCTCGAAAGGGTGAGCTGAGCCGCAGTTCGCGTCGCTGTTTGATGTTTGCCGCGTTTAATTCTCGCCTGGCGCTTCGCCGGGCGCTGTCCTGCCATAAATCCGTATAGGTGCGAAATCGGGCAGGCGAGCATCGTCCAGTTGTGCCTCACCGAGCTGCGCCGCGCCTGGCTTAAGATCGCTGAAATTAAATAGCTTCCGATCCATAAGGTGCGAACCCACGACATCGCTCATGGCGCGAAACATGGATTCGGTGCGCCCCGGATGCTCGCGCTCCCAGTCTCTCAACAGTTGCTTCACCTGCTTTCTTTGCAGCGTTTCCTGGGACCCGCATAAATCGCAGGGAATAATGGGGAACTCCCGCAAACGCGCCCACTCCTCCAGGTCGTCCTCCGCTACGAAGGCCAGGGGACGGATGAGAATGTGCTCACCATTATCGGATTGTAATTTTGGGGACATGCCCTTCATCTTTCCGCCAAAGAAAAGATTCAGGAAAAAAGTCTCAAGAATATCGTCGCGATGGTGGCCGAGCGCAATGCGTGTCGCGCCAAGCTCCTTGGCCACCCGGTAGAGCACGCCACGGCGCATGCGCGAGCACAATGAACACATGGTCTTGCCCTCCGGGATAAGCCGTTTCACCACCGAGTAGGTGTCCTGCACCTCGATGCGAAAAGGAATGTTCAGCGTACCAAGATAATCGGGTAGCACGTGCTCGGGATAGCCCGGATGGCGCTGGTCCAGATTGACGGCGATCAACTCGAAATTGACCTTGGCACGTGCACGTAACTTAATAAGAATATCCAAGAGACCATAACTGTCCTTGCCACCGGACAAACACACCATAACGCGATCGCCTTCGCCGATCATGTTGTAGTCCGCGATAGCTTGGCCGACCTGACGGCATAGGCGCTTTTCCAGCTTAGCGGCCTCGCGGCGTTGTTTTTCCAGTGCTTGGTGTTCAGGAGCGTTCATATGGTAACGGGCCGCGTTTATGTAAGTGTTCCGAGCCATTCAGGCCGTGTTCAGAGCGGATCATGGCAGTGTTCAAAGCGTTTCTTGGCGATTGCGCCAGTTCAAGGGGGAATTATCCCGGAATTTCAGGGGCGAAACTGCGCCGCCGGATCCGTGAGTCAATGCAACTTGCGTTCGGCTATGGCTCTACGAATCTCGCGAATTGTGTCGATATCCGCGGCGGTGTAAGCGCAACGCAGAACCTGCCTGGCATTGATGACGTCCGCGTCACTTGAATCGGGGCCATTGTTGGAATACTCGAAACGCACAAACAGATGATCCGGCTGCGGTTCCTCGATGCGCATGATGAGCTTACTGGCGGGATAGGTTTCACTTTTCTCAACCTCATAGCGGACCGATTCCAATGGCGAAAAGCTCACCCTGTCTCGCACTATCATCGCGCCAAACCGCAGCTCGCGTCGCAGGGATAGCAACTCACCGCCGACGATGCGGCGACCGAGGATGGTACAGGAGTCCAACCCCCTCACAAAACACACCGGATTCTCGGCACGAAGCACCAGTCCGACCCAAAGCTCCTCACGCGTGAGCTTGGTGATGGAGGGATTCTGCAGGTCGTTAATTTCGATCAGATGGCTGAATTGAGACACACGCGGCCGCTTTAGAGATTGACGCTGCGGCCACCATCCACGGCGATGATTTGACCCGTGACAAAAGGAGATTCGGCGACAAGGTAATACACCGCACGCGCGACATCATCCGGCTCGCCGGCGCGTTTCAGCAGGGTATGCGAGATCACCCGCTGACGCGCCAATTCGTCGAAGGAGTCGTCCTCCGGCCAAAGAATCGGCCCGGGCGCAACCGCATTGACCCTGATCTCCGGACCGAGTTCACGAGCGAGTGACATGGTCAACCCGGTAAGCGCGGTTTTAGCGAGGCTGTAGACCACATAATTTTTCAGTGGCCGATCGGCATGAATATCGGTGATGTTGACAATGCAGCCCATAGCTTTGCGTAGATGCGGCGCGGCAGCTTGACTCAGAAACAAGGGCGCACGGACGTTGATGCCGGCCAGGCTATTCCAGTCGGCTTCGACTATTTCTCCCACCGGCGTTGCGTGAAATGTAGAGGCATTGTTGATCAGCGCGTCCAGGCGATCGAATCGCGCCACCGTGTTTCGTATCATCTCGGACAAGCCCGGCAGGTTCAACAGATCGGCCTGAATCAGGGCCACTGAATCGGCGCGAATCGCGTTAAGTTGGTCGCGCAAGCTGTGCGCCTCGCGTTCCGAACGGTGATAGTGCACCACGACTTTGGCGCCGGCGCCATGCAGCCGCCGCGCGATCGCCGCGCCGACTCTACGAGCCGCGCCGGTAATAAGTACCACCTTGCCATCCAGTGTGTTTGTCATGAGATCGGAAAATAGACGCCTTGGGCGGAGAGTCGAAGCCATCTGAAAATATTGAAACCTTTCGGGAAGGTTCTAAGCTCCCTGAAAGTTTCAAAGCCGTCTGAAAGTTTCAAAAGCATCTCAAAATTTCGAAGCCAATTTGACGGCTTCGAAGTCTTCCGGGAGGTTTCGATGCCCTTCATGCGTTGCGAATTTTACCGGAAACGCGCAGCATGGAAGATGACAAAGTCCAGACCAATAACCCTTCGATTATATTAGCCATGATGAATCCAATGACCGCCCCCACTAGCGGACTGCCCGCGCCTGATTCCGATGCCCTCGCGCATAGCGAGCGCATGGTCGGGCATATCCGCGATGAAATTGCGTCAAGCACAGGATGGATATCCTTTGAGCGCTACATGAGTCTTGCGCTTTATGCGCCGGGACTGGGGTACTACAGCGCCGGCGCGAAGAAGCTCGGCGCAGAGGGGGACTTCATCACCGCGCCCGAACTATCGCCCCTGTTCGGCCACACCTTGGCGCAACAAGTGCGCGAAGTGCTCGAGCAGGACGTTGACGAAATACTCGAAGTCGGCGCGGGCAGCGGCGCGCTCGCCGCTTCCCTGCTCGAAGAGCTGGAACGTCTCGATGCGCTGCCCAAGCGCTATTTGATTCTGGAACTCTCGGCTGATTTGCGCGAGCGCAGCCGTGACACGCTCGCGGCGCGTGTGCCTCACCTGTTGGAGCGGGTAGCCTGGTTGAATCAGTTACCCCCCTCATTCGCAGGCGTGGTTCTCGGAAACGAAGTGCTCGATGCCATGCCGGTTCGTTTGGTTCACCAGACTAGTGGCCGCGTCGATGAGATCGGTGTCGAATTCTCGGACGGCGGATTTCGCTTCGCCCCCCGGCCCGCGAACGAAGAATTGCAGCTGGCAGTCCAGAAACTATCCTTGCCAAACGATTACCGCACCGAACTCGGGATTGCCTCAAACGGCTTCATGCGCAGCCTGGCCGCGTGCATTGAAAAAGGCGCGGCGATTTTTATAGACTATGGGTTTGTCGCGGCTGAGTACCACCATCCGCAAAGAAACCTGGGCACGCTGATGTGCCATTACCGCCATCGCGCGCACGCCGATCCATTTTTTCTGCCCGGCCTGCAGGACATCACCGCCCATGTGGATTTCAGCGCCATTGCCGCGACTGCCACAGAGGGAGGATTACAGCTTGAGGGCTTCGCGACGCAGGCCCAGTTCCTGATCAACTGCGGTATCACCGATATCCTGGCGCGGGTGCCGGCAAGCGATGCCAAACGCTACTTGCCGCTGTCCAATCAGGCCAACCGACTCTTGTCCCCCGCTGAAATGGGCGATCTGTTCAAGGTCATCGCTTTTTCCAAGGGATTGGCGCAACCGCTCATGGGATTTGCGCAAGGGGATCGCACGCAAGGCTTGTAAGTTTCGCCACGGCGCCGCGACCAAGGGCAGATCGCACACGAAGGAGCAGCAATGGCGACAACCGATACAGATGCGAGCCGCGAGGCCGCCTGGGTGGAAATTCATCCCCTGGTGGTGCGAATCACCCACTGGATCAACGCCTTTGCAATTCTCATCATGGTGACCAGCGGCCTGCGGATTCACAACGCAGAACCGATTCTGCCGTTCAAATTCGCCAATGAAATAACGCTGGGCGCGGGATTGGCAGGGGCAATTCAATGGCATTTTGCCGCTATGTGGCTGCTCGCGGCCAATGGCCTGATTTACCTGGTTTATGGGTTTGTATCCGGACATTTCCGCCGCAAACTTTGGCCGGTGCGACCGACGGATGTCCTGGCCGATGTTCTCGCGGCGTTCAAAGGCAGGCTTGCTCACGACGATCTTTCCACCTACAACGCCGCGCAACGCGCCGCCTACCTTGCTGTCATTGTTTCCATTGTGGTGCTGGTGTTCTCGGGTCTGGCCATCTGGAAACCGGTGCAGTTCCAGGAACTCACCGCGATCTTCGGCGGGTTCGATTCCGCGCGAATCGTGCATTTTGTCGCCATGGCGCTGCTGGTCGCGGTGGTGCTGGTGCATATCGTCATGGTTCTGCTGGTGCCGAAAACTTTTCCCACCATGATTACCGGACGCACTCGGAGGATTTCATGAAACGACTCGGCATGGCCAATAGCCTCCAACAACAGTCTCGACCGCTAATCGAGCGTGTTGAGCGACGCCTGTTTATGAAACAAAGCCTCAGTCTGGGCGCGCTCGCTCTTTTATCAGGCTGCGAACTCACCAACGACGAAAGCGTTCAGAAAGTGTTGACCACCATCTCGCAATGGAACGATGGCGTCCAGGCGTGGATTTTCGATCCGAAAAAGCTGGCGCCTGAATACCCCGAATCGGCGATCACCACGCCGTTTCCGTTCAACGCCTTTTATAGCCAAAGCGAAGCGCCGGTGGTGGATGGCGCGAGCTACTCACTTGAACTATCGGGGATGATCCGGGAAAAAAAGCCCTGGACCTTGCCTGAGCTTTATTCGCTGCCGCAGACCTCGCAAGTCACGCGTCACATCTGCGTCGAAGGCTGGAGCGCGATCGGCAAGTGGGGCGGCGTGCGCTTCTCGACTTTTCTGGAACGCATAGGCGCGGACACCACCGCAAAATTCATCGGTTTCAAATGCGCCGACGACTACCACACCAGCATCGACATGGCTTCGGCCTTGCATCCACAAACGCTTTTGACCTTCCGATTCGGCGACCAGATCCTCCCCACTGAATACGGTTTTCCGATGAAGCTGCGCCTTCCGACCAAGCTTGGCTACAAGAACCCCAAGCACATCACCGCCATGTTCGTCACCAATACCTATCCGGGCGGGTATTGGGAGAACGACGGCTATAACTGGTTTGGGGGAAGCTAAGAAGGCACCGACATTCCCTTTTGCACCGCCGGACGCGCGCCTATGGCTTTGAACCAACGATCCACGTTGGGGTAGTCCGAAAGATTGGTGTTGTGCCACTCAAAGCGCGACACCCAGGGAAACGTGGCGATATCGGCTATCGAATAATCGCCGGCGAGGTATTCGGCCTCGCCAAGGCGCGTGTTCAATACGCCATAGAGACGATCTTTTTCATTGGTATAGCGCGCGATGGCATAGGGCACTTGCTCCTTTGCCGCGCGCAGGAAGTGGTGTGTCTGCCCGAACATCGGACCCACCCCGCCCATCTGGAACATGAGCCACGCAAGCGGCTGGTAACGACCCGCGGCATCGGATGGAAGGAACTTGCCGGTCTTCTCTGCAAGATAAATAAGGATGGCGCCTGATTCCATCATGGCAATCGGCTTAGCTCCCGGCCCTTCGGAATCGACAATCGAGGGAATCTTGCCGTTGGGGTTTATCTTCAGGTAATCGGGGGCGAACTGATCGTCTTTGCCGATGTTGATTTTGTGCAAGGCATAGGGCAGCGCGCACTCCTCCAGCATGATGGAAACTTTCTTGCCATTTGGTGTGCCCCAGGTGTAGAGATCGATCATCGTGTCATCCTCC
>CAMDFL010000212.1 GCA_945897475.1 Bordetella parapertussis | reverse complement strand
ATAAGCAACTGAAAACATGTGAAAAATTCTCGGCTACACCACTGGAAAATAAATTGCAAGAGCACGAATCACGCGTCAACAAAAGTTGTGCTATCCGACGATCTTTTTTTTCATCGTCATAGCGCCAAGCGTGATCTGCGCACTTGATCTGGCATGAATAACAGGGTTTATTTTTTCGATAAAAGGATTTTTTTATCGACGATAGCTGCGCGGACACGGAAAGTCCGACGCGTTAAATCCAACGCGTTAAATCCAATGCGTTAAATTTAAAATTTTGTGGGGTAATTCACGGATAAATGCCATTTATCAAAGTACCGGGAATGCCATCACACGCCGCATCCACGTCCGTAAAATTGCCCGGCGTTGAAGGCTTGCGCGTGGACCTGCTGGCCCCGGGTGAAAAGCTGGGCGCGCTGGTCAAATTGCCGGAACTGGATTGGGTCGCGCAGGCGATTCCCCACTACGATTACCTGTTGGCGGATCCGCAACCGGCGGCCATGTTAGCCGGTGGGCAATGCATACCGGTAAAACTGCCGCAAGCTGCACGAATGGTGTGGCACAAGCTCTACTCGAGCACCGAACGCAGAGGGTTTCCGGAAAAAGCGGCCAAGGACATGCTGTTCAAGCGCCCGCCGTGTGCGCCGGCTGAGCAACTGTAATTGTGGCCGCTGCCGTGTCTAAAACCCGAGGCTGCCCAAAAGGTCGTCGACTTGTTGCTGGCTGGTGACCACGTCGGCGGCGCCGCGATTGATGACGGGTCCATTGAGCAGTCCGCTCGATTCGCTGCGCATACTCGGCGGCGCATTGTCCAGCAAAAGTCCTAGCAACTGGATTTCTAGCTGGTGCACGACTTCGTTGATCTTCTTGATCACTTGTCCGGTTAGATCCTGGAAGTCCTGAGCCATCATGATTTCGGTAAGATGGGCATTGGTCGCTCGCGCTCGATCGGGAACCTGCCCAAGGAATTCGCGTGTTTGCGCCACCAAGGTCTGGTACTCATCCCCGCCTGGCTGCTGTGCGAGCGGTCCCTTCCAGCGTTCGGCGAGCGCGGCGGCGCCGCTGCCCAACTTATCCTGAATCGGCATTGCGGCCTCGATTGCGGTGAGCGCACGCTGCGCCGCCTGCTCCGTCATCGAGGCCACATAGGACAGCCGGTCGCGAGCGTCGGGCATCGACGCCGCGGCCGATTCAAGCACCTTGTCGTAGCCAAGCTCGTGTAGCCCCTCGTGCAGGGATCGCGTCATTTTTCCTATACGGGTGATGATTTCATCGGCGCCGCCCGTCGTGCTCACGCTATTCACCATGGCTGCTCCATCTAACATGCCTGCGCCACCCACCGTGGCGACGCTATCGAACAGTGGTTCGGGATTCCCGCGTTCCACGTCGTGTTTGGCCCTGTCGTTCATGCGGGCACGCTGCTTGAGTCCATGGTTTTGAATATTTTGGCGAGCTTTTCGGACAAGGTGGCGGCGGTGAACGGCTTGACGATGTAGCCGCTTGCGCCGGCCTGCGCAGCCTCGATGATGTTTTCTTTTTTTGCCTCGGCAGTCACCATCAACACCGGCAAATGCTTGAGTGTTGCGTCGGCGCGAATCGCCTTTAACAGGTCAATGCCGCTCATGTTCGGCATGTTCCAGTCCGACACCACGAAATCGAACCGGTCGCGGCTCAGCTTTTGCAGCGCGACGACGCCATCCTCGGCTTCATCGACATTGGCAAAATTCAGTTCTTTGAGCAGATTGCGCACAATTCGGCGCATGGTCGCGAAATCGTCCACGACCAGAAATTTCATATTGGTGTCTGACATAAATACCTCCGTTTTTGTTTTAAACGTCACCGCGATTTAACTGTTGCCCCGATGTGACGCTTGCAAGGCGCCCGCCATGACAGCAATGCCTCGTGCTGAGGTTGGCGCGGTTCGACGATATTCCAAAGTAAGCTTGAAGCTCCCAAATGAAGGCGCGGAGAAACGGCATTGTTCCGGTGACGCCGACTGTGCTCAGAGCATTTAACGGCTAAATGCGAAAACTCAATAGCCCGATTAAGGCGGTAAAAGGACATTAGATCCGCGGATATCTCGAGACTGGGCGTGCTCACGCAACGATCGATTGATTGGCTGGATTTCACACCATAGCGGCGAAACCATAGCGTAGCGGCCGCACCATAGCGTGAAAACCCAAGGAAAGCGCATTGCGCGGCGTCTCACGATATTGCCTTGCATGGTGGAGGCGCACCGCAGCGCCACGCTGGGTTTCACTAAAAGCGGTTCGGGCTCAACCGCCCAAATTAAGCGGAGAAAACACGCTTGATCGTCGTATAGCCGGGTGGAGCATTCAGAAATAATCCAAGCAATTCGGGTCGTGGCAGGACGGCGTGGAATTCGAATTTGCGGCGCGAATGTCGGGGAAGGCGCTTGCCGGGTGGATAGGTCGAGTCAGCTAAAGGAGTCCAGGAAGTGAGAACCATATTGGCGGTTGACGATTCGCCCTCCATCCGGCAAATGGTGGTGTTCACGCTCAAAGGCGCTGGCTACGAGGTATTCGAGGCCAGCGATGGGCAGGACGGCCTTGAGAAAGCGCTCGCCCGTAGGGCCGATCTGGTGCTCACCGACCAGAACATGCCGCGCATGGATGGCATCACGCTGATTCAATCTTTGCGAAAACTGTCCGAATACTCAGTCACTCCCATCCTGGTGCTGACCACCGAATCGAGTGAGGAAATGAAGGCCAAGGGACGCGCCGCCGGAGCAACCGGCTGGTTGATAAAGCCCTTTGATCCCAAGCGTCTGATCGAGGTAGTGCGCAAGATCATTGGTTGAGCCGACCGCGGTTGAGGTCGATTTTCGTTTGATACCGTTTATTAGAGTGATTATCAAAGCAGGATTTCCAAACATGAGCAATCAATCTGCCTCCGACGAAAGCTTCGATCTCACTCAGTTCTACGGCATATTTTTTGAGGAAGCCGCGGAACATCTCGACAGCATGGAAGCTTTGTTGTTGGGCATCGATATCGCAGCGGCCGATGACGAGCAGTTGAACGCCATCTTTCGCGCCGCGCATTCAATCAAAGGCGGTGCCGCGACTTTTGGCTTCAAGGACATCACCGAACTGACGCACGAAATGGAAACCGTGTTCGACCTGGTGCGTAAAGGCAAGATGGCCTTGACGACGGATCTGGTGGATGCGTTTTTGGCATCCGGGGACATGTTGAAATCCATGTTGAGCGCGCGCCGCGAAGGCGGTTCAGGCCTCGAAGGCCCGGTGGTGCAGGCACTGTGTCAGCGTTTGAAGAATTTTCTGGAGGGGAAAGCGCTGCCGCAGTCCGGTGCCACGCCGACTGCTGCCGCGGCCGATGCCGCCGCAGGCCATGCGCTGCCTGCAGCGCTGCCTGCAGCGCCGCCCGCGCCAGCCACGAAACGGATTTTGGAAATCGTCTTTGGTCCGTTCGACAAAAATTTCTCGCGCGAGAGCGTGGATAGCGTGGTCGCTGACCTGCACGGTTTCGGCAACTTGGTAGAGATTGAGGCGCCCGCACCCTGTCTACCCGAGAAGCGCGTGGCAGCCGCAAAGGGAAAAAGCAAGGCTACAGCCGCCAACACGGCAGCAGCCGCTAAAACACAGGCGAAACCTGTTTCTGCCACGCCGCAGAAGGAGCGGCGCTTTCGCCTCGAGACCGAAGTTTCAGCGGCCGATCTGAATGATGCCATCGGCTTCATGGCCGACCCCGATTACGTGAAGGTCATCTGCATCGAGGAAATTGCGCCGCCGGCTGTGCTGGCGCAAGTTGAACGGCAATCTGGCGCGCAAATTATCGAAGCGCCACCTGCGCCAATACGGCCGGAGTCAAACACAGAGTCCATTGCCGCGCCAGAAACGCAATCGACCGAAGCATCCGCGGCGCTGCCCGGCGCTGCTGCAGAGGATGAAGATTTTGGCTTCTTTGTCGATCCGATTAGCGTTCCTGCCAATCATGAGCAGGCGCAGGATGCCAAGCCTGCCAATGACAAGATCGTAAATATTAAGACCGCCAAGCCTGCCGAGGCCGCCAAGCCGCAGGCGGCGGGGGAGTCCGCTTCGATTCGCGTCGGCGTGGAAAAGGTGGATCAGTTGATCAACCTGGTAGGCGAGTTGGTCATCACCCAGGCGATTCTCGCGCAATCCGCCTCTAAAGCAGATCCGGCGCTGTATGAAGCATTGTTAAACAGCGTAACCACCTTGCAGCGCAACACGCGCGACATTCAGGAAGCGGTCATGTCGATACGCATGATGCCGATGTCCTTCGCCTTCAGCCGATTTCCCCGTGTGGTGCGCGACACCGCCGCCAAGCTGGGCAAGGAAGTTGAATTGCAAACGCTTGGTGAGGGCACCGAGCTTGATAAGGGCTTGATCGAGCGCATCGTCGATCCGCTCACTCACCTGGTTAGAAATAGCCTTGATCATGGATTGGAATCTCCAGATGAGCGCCTTGCCTGCGGCAAAACAAGAAAAGGAACAATAACTTTGCGGGCATTTCACCAGGGCGGCGTCATCGTCATCGAGGTCTCCGACGACGGCCGCGGTCTGCGGCGCGACAAGATCCTGGGAAAGGCTCGCGAGCGCGGCATGGATGTTTCGGACGCGATGAGCGACGCGGAGGTCTGGAATCTCATTTTCGAGGCCGGTTTTTCGACAGCCGAAACCGTTACCGATGTGTCAGGGCGTGGCGTGGGTATGGACGTGGTGCGCCGGAACATTCAGGAAATGGGCGGTCGCGTCGATATTGAATCGGTCGCAGGCATAGGTACCCGCATTGCCATCCGCCTGCCCTTGACCCTGGCAATACTGGACGGCATGTCGATCAAGGTCGCAGAGCAGACCTTCATCATTCCACTGGGATGCATATCCGAGTCACTGCAACCGGATAAATCCGCGCTTAGCAGCGTCAATGGCAGGGGGCGCGTGATCGCCGTGCGCGGCGAATATCTGCCGGTGCTTGAGCTATCGGAGTTTCTCGGCATACGCGGCGAAAAGCGTCGTATCGAGGATGGCATCCTGGTGATTGTCGAGTCCGAGGGCGGCAAGACCGCACTGTTCGTCGATGACCTGGTGGGACAACACCAGGTAGTGATTAAAAGTCTTGAGACCAATTACCGCAAAGTGCCGGGCATCTCGGGGGCCACCATCATGGGCGATGGCCGCGTCGCGATGATCCTGGACATCGATCAAATCGTCGGCGCCTCGCGTGGACGCCTGGCGGCGTAGTTCAAATTAAAACCAGCAGAACAACTATTCAAAACCTGTATTGAGGAGAAAACATCATGCTCCAGCAAACAGTTGCAAACAGCAGCCAGAAAAATTTATCGGCGAGCGGCGCGGCGCGCGAGTTCCTCACCTTTCGTCTAGGGGATGAGGAATACGGCATCGCCATCCTTAAAGTCCAGGAGATACGCGGCTGGGAGCAACCCACCACCATCGCAGGCGCCCCCGAATTCATCAAAGGCGTGGTCAACCTGCGCGGCACCATCATTCCGATTGTCGATATGCGCATCAAATTCGCTCTGGGAAAAGCCACCTACGACGCATTTACCGTGGTGATCATTTTGAACATTGCCGGGCGCGTGGTCGGCATAGTGGTCGATTCGGTGTCCGATGTGATGACCCTTGGCCCAGACCAGATAAGGCCCGCGCCCGAATTCTCATCCTCCTTTGAGACGCGTTACATCACGGGTCTGGGAACCGTGGACGGTCGCATGCTGATCCTGGTGGATATCGAGATGCTGATGACTAGCGCCGACATGGCGCTGGGCAACGGCTCGGTGCAGTAGGTCATTGGTCGTGGTCAGCGCCGGGTGTGTACCAGGAAAATCGCCTGAGCTGTTCAGCGTGCCGTTGAGCGTTTCAGCGTGCCGTTTAGCGTTTCAGCGTGCCATTGAGCGCTTCAACGTGCCATTGAGCGCTTCAACGTGTCATTGAGTGTTTCAGCAGAACCTGAGAGCGGTATCTAAGGAGAAAGCAACATGGTGCTCGACCGATTGCCGTTTAAATTCAAAATATCGCTAGCCTCGGTGTTCGCGCTGGCAATGTTCATGGCGTTTGGCGCGCTTTGCTGGAGCCTGCTGAAAACACAGGAGCGCCGGCTGGAGGTGGATCTGGCCGCTCAGTTGCATGTGCTGGTTTCGGTGCAGGAGGGGGTGCAAAAGCTATCCGAAGCGCACAGCGCGTTGTTTCGCGCGTTGTCGGCGGTGCGCACTAAAGCGAAGAAACAGATCGTCGATCAGGCGATTAAGGCGCATAGCGATCTGGCCGGCGAATCCGCCACCTACCTGATGGAGAAGATCGACGACGAGGCATTGGATGGCGCCGGACAGAAGTTGCACCAGGGCCAGATGCAGGCGATGCAGCTTTATTTTGCAGCTGCCAAGGATGTCATCCGGGTCCTGGACGTGGACCCGAACCTTGCCGAGATGTCGATGCAATCAGGCGACCAGGCCTACATCGTACT
>CAMDFL010000211.1 GCA_945897475.1 Bordetella parapertussis | reverse complement strand
GACGCGATCAACGACCAGGTGTAATCGCCGGTCAGGTCGAATAGCCCGCCCCCCAGCCACCCGCCCAGCGCCATGCCGATGCCGGCGCCAACCATCTGGAACGAATAGATCGAACTCAAGGGCGCTTTCGCGCCGAAGAACTGCCGGTTGATGATCGGGAAGCCGACCATTTCTCCACCGTAGCAGAGTCCGAAGACCACGGCGAAAAGATAGAAGGTCCATGCTTCGTGGGCAAATAGCAGGATGATCACAGGCAGGCCCTGGCCGAGTAGCGATATCGCGAGCACGGTGCGGCCGCCAAGCCGCTCTGCGAGGACAGAGAAGGTGAAGCGGCTGATCACCGAGGTGCCGGCGATGGTGGCCAGCACGCCGGCGGCCTCGATACCCGAAATGCCCCTGAAGGTGGCCACCGATACCACGTGCGCGAGGATGACGGCGTGTCCGGCGCAGCCCACATGATGAATGGCCATCAGGGTCCATACGATCCTTTGGCGCAGAATCTCGCGCAAGCGCACCGGCGCTGCGCTTTTGGCGCCGGCAACCGGCAGTTTTTCGGGAGCCTCCTCGGCGCCATACGCGGTCAATCCCATGTCACTGGGACTGTTCCGAATGAACAGCGAAAACACCACCAGAATGCTGCCCACCACCACGCCGATGACGGAAAAGGTTTCCGCCCAGCCGCGGGTTTCCAGCAGAAAGCGAAACAGCGGTGCAAAAATGACCGGTCCCAATCCCTGGGCGGCCCAGTAAATGCCAAGTGCGATGCCCATGTGGCGAATGAACCACCGGGTCATGATCACCGGCAACAGCACCGTGTACGCGGCATGCCCCAGTGAGCCCACGAAAAATCCGTAAAACAGGTAAAACTGCCAGAGTTCCGAGATGGTTCCAAGAAGCACTGTGCCGGTGCCAATCAAGAGACCCGCGCCCACCATGATGGGCCGTGCGCCAAAGCGGTCGCCCAGCCACCCCATGATCACCACCGCCGGAAGTCCCACAATAAAGGCCAGTGAATAGGCAAAAGAAATGTCGCCGCGCTTCCACCCGAATTGCTCGACCAGCGGGTCGATGAAGACGCCGAAGGAGGCTGAGTCCGCTCGGCTTACAATGTTGAGGATGCAGGCGGCGCCCAGCACGATCCAGGCGTAATGCAGTTTTTTTGTCGGTGCCATGGATGGGGTGCTTTCCTGAAGGTGAATTGGCGGGCGAATTTGAATTGGCGTACTTATGAGAGTTCTGTTGGTTCTTTTTCTGCTTGGCCTCGCCCTTGTGGAATACTTCTACCACTATTCGGCGAATCTGGAGTCAGCGCCGTTGGCTGGCGTCACGCCGCAGGAAAAATCACCGGGGTTGCGACAGCCGCCTCGAGCCGATCACCATGGCCATTGATGCAACTCAATTCAGAGAGAGTTTCTTGAGAGGGGATGTTCCCCTCGTACAGATGGTAGAAAAAAAGATGGGAGAAAAAAGGATGGTAGAAAAAAAGATGTGCGGAAAAATGATCGTTGCAGTTGTCGTGGTGTTGTGCGCGGTCTCGGCGCAGGCCTGGGCCCAGGCCTATCCCTCGAAGCCGGTGCGCATTCTCGTTCCGGCGCCAGCCGGGGGCCCCACCGATGTGCCGGGCCGAATCATTGCCGAGGGGCTGTCACGCCTCACCAACGTGCGCTTCGTCGTCGAGAACCGCGTCGGCGCCGGCGGCATCCTCGCCGCCGAAGCGGTGGCACGTGCCGCGCCGGATGGCTATACGCTGTTCTACGCCAACACCAGTGTGCTTGCTGTGGTTCCGGCGATACAGGTCAAGGTGCCCTACGATCCGGCCACGTTCGTGCCGATCGGCTTCGTCTCGAACACGCCGCAGGTTCTGGTCGTGAATCCGAAGCTGCCCTACAAGACGTTGAAGGAGCTGCTCGCCTATGCCAAGGCGAACCCCGGAAAAATCAACTGGGCCTCGGGTGGTCCGGGCACGCTGCCGCAACTCACCTACGAGTTGTTCAAGCTTGAAACCGGCTTTGATGCAACCCTCATCCATTACAGCGGCGGCGACCCCGCGCTCACGGCGGTCATGACCGGCCAGGCGGACGCCATGTTCACCGCCGCGTCAACCCGCCTGCGCAGCGGCGAGGTGCGCGGTCTGGCTCTGACCGGCACCGAACGTGACCCCGATTTTGCGGACATCCCGACCACCGCGGAGCTGGGTTTTCCGAACGTAATCTCCATGTCGGGCACAGGGCTTGTCGGGCCGGCGGGTATGCCCAAGGACGTCGCCGCTTTCCTGAACGCGAAGCTGAATGATTTGCTGAAGGAACCAGCCATTCAGTCAAAGATGAAGGCGCTGGGATTGCTGCCCGTGGGTGGGTCCCCGGAAGCCTTCGGCGCCTGGGCCAATGAGCAGCGCCGCAAATGGAACCGGGTCGTCAAGGAATCCGGCGCGAAGATCCAGTAGCTAACTTGATCAGTTTAATTCGATCAGGTGTACCGATCAGTTGAACCCGGTCGGGTTATTGAGATGAACCGCAACGAGCCCGCTTTCCCAGCAAGGCGTGGCATTAATGAACAAAATACGAATGATGAATTTGAACGCGCGAAATGCCAGAAATAGAGAGAGCGGCAAAAAAGGTCATCGATGAAGCTGTTGCGCGGTTGATGACCCTGTTCGATTAGGGTGGCAGACAAGCCTTCAGGCGAGCGGCGCCGATTCCAGTAGGCGAATTTCCTCAGGCGAGTAGCCCAGCTCCGCCAGCACGCTTGCCGTGTGTTCGCCATGCGTGGGCGCAGCTGCGACGTCGCCGCGTTGGCCGTCAAACATTACCGGGTTGCGTATTCCCACAAATTTTCCCTCGGTGGGGTGGTGCGATTCGCACAGCGTGCCAAGATGCGCCACCTGCGGGTCAACGCACACATCGGCAATGTCGTTCACTGGCGCGAACGGAACGTCGTTCTCCTCGAGCAAAGTCATCCACTGGATACGGGTGCGGGTGGCGAATTGCGCGTTCAGTGCGTCGCGCAGCGCCTGGTAGTTGTCGATCCGGCCCTGGCGCGCGGCAAATTGTTCCTTGGCGGCGAGCGCCTCGCAGCCCATGGCCTTGACCAGATTGGTCCAGAATTTTTCGTGCCGCGACAAATGCAGGGCAATGAGCTTGCCGTCCGAGCAGCGCAGTGCAAAGCATTGCGAAGCCGCGGTGCGGGACAGTGGCTGCTGCGAGATGCCGTGCTGCGTGTAATAGGCGACATAGTCGGCCATGATGGAGATCGCGCCCTCGAGCAGATTCACCTCCACCAGGCGGCCCTTGCCGCTGGAATGCCTTTCATGCAGCGCCGCCAGGATGCCGTTGCAGGCATACATGCCGGTAACGTAATCGGACACCGTGGGCCCGGCGATCTGCGGATCCTCCGGGTCCCACTGTGAGGCGCCGATGCCGGAGAGCGCGAGGCCGATGGTGTCGAAGGCCGGCCGCGCGCTATACGGGCCCGAGGTGCCAAAGCCGGTGATCGAACAGTGAATCAGGCGCGGCCAGTTTGCGCTTACCACCTCGGGGCCAAACCCCAGGCGCGCGAGCACGCCGGGGCGGTAGTTCTCCACCAGCACATCGGCGCGATCGAGCAATTTGCGAAAGGCGCCTCGTCCCCCTTCGGATTGCAGATTGAGCTTGATACTGCGTTTCCCGTGGTTGTAGACCATGAAGTTCGGGCTGTACAGGCCGCCGCGAAAAACGCGAAACGGGTCGCCACCCTTGGGATGTTCGATCTTGATGACATCGGCGCCTGAATGCGCGAGCTGCATGGCGGCCAGCGGCGCGGTGATCATGGTGCCCAGTTCCAGGACCTTGAGTCCCGCCAGAGGGTGCGGTGCGTTCTGGGTATTTGCCATTGTGGCCGTTTCTGCTGAATTGAAAATGAGGCGCGATGGTAGCGCGAAATATCTCCAATCCGTTTTCCCGCGACGGGTTTGCAGATGTCGCGGTAGACTCCGAAACCTCATGGGGAGAATGCTGCAACGCACGTTGAGCGCTCTAGGCAGGCAACAAGGAAAAGGGACACGGAATGGAACACGGCAGGGATCGAATCGGAATTTCAGCGCCGCTGTTGCTGGCGGCAATCCTGCTCCTGCCGACGGCGGCGAGCGCGCAGGCCTATCCGAACAAACCGGTTCGGTTCATTCTGAATGTCTCGGTGGGTGTGCTCTCCGACGTGGTGTTGCGCTCAGGCGCCATTGAACTGGCGAAGCAGACGGGCCAGCCCTGGGTGATCGAGAATCGCCAGGGTGGCAACTTCGTTCCAGGCGCCAATGCCTGCAAGGTTTCCTCACCGGATGGCTACACGGTGTGCCTGGTCAATGAACAATCGATGTCGCTCAACCCGCACATCATCGCCAATCTTTCCTACGATCCGGACAAGGATTTCAAACCCGTCACCAATCTGTATGTGCAGGTGTCTGGGGTGGCCGCCGCGGCAAGCCTGCCGGCGTCTTCCGCAGGCGAACTGCAGCGCATGGCCGGCGCGAAAACCGGTGCGATCAATTTCGCCACCCTGGGGCCCGGTACCACCCAGGACACCCTGCGCCAATGGATGAACAACAGCTGGAAAACCGATTTTGTCGGCGTCCCCTACAAGGGCATGAACCTCATCCTCAATGCCCTGCTGGCAGGAGAGAGCCATCTCACGCAGACTTCGCTGGGCAGCGCGGGTTCTTACCTCGCCGGCGGCAAGGTCAAGCTGTATGCAGTCAACAGCGCCAAGCGCCTGCCGAAAATGCCCGAGGTGCCCACCTTCCACGAAGCGGGACTGGGCGAGTTTCTCGACGTGCAGGGGCGTTTCTGGTGGGGGTTGGTGGTGCCGGCGGGCGTGCCCGATCCGATCGTCGGGCGGATCAATGCGGAATTCATCCGCCTGTTCCGCGAGCCCAGATTCATGGAACTGGTCGACACGCAGTTCCTCGATACGGTGCTTACATCACCCGAGCAGTTCGCGGCGTTCCTGAAAACCGATCGCGAACGGGCCCGGCGCATGGTGGCGCGCTTCAATGTGCCGATGCAGTAAGGCGGCGCTCGACACGCGATGCACGTTTTGCCGGTTTGCCATAGCAATCAATCCATGGAGTCAGTCAAATGAGTTTGCGCGATGCGGCCATCGTGGCCTATGCCGAAACCAAGGTGGTGGAGAAAAGCGAAAAAGATATTTTCGAGCTGGACGGGGAGATACTCGAATCGCTTCTCGACAAAACAGGCGTAGAGATGAAGGAGATCGACGGCCTGGTGATGTCGGGCCTCACGCGAACCGGCGCGGGCAACGTGTTCTGGGCGCAGACCACTGCAGATGAACTGGGGCTGGATGTCACCTACTGCGACCAGGTGCACATCGGCGGATGTTCGGCCACGGGAGCGGTGGCGCGCGCGGCGGCGGCGATTGATGCGGGCTATTGCTCGATTGCGTTTCTGCTTTTTTCCGACACGCCCTCTGAGGACAACCGAAGCGACCGCGGTTTTCGAGAGGAGTGGACTGATACCTATGGATTGATGGGGCCGCCGGGTTCGTTCGGATTGCTGGAGCAGCGTTATGCCCATCAATACAAACTGGATTTCGAGATGCTCGGCAAGCTCGCGGTGACGCAGAGGAATCATGCGTTGCTCAACGACAATGCCTGCGAAAAGCTTCGCAAACCCATCACCATTGCCGACTACCTCAATTCACGCAAGATTGCCGAGCCCATCCGGTTGCTTGATTGCGTGATGCCCTGCGATGGCGCGACGGGGTTGCTGGTGATGAGCAGAAAGGAAGCGAAGGCGCGCGGCCTCAACCGCTGCGTCATTCCCCTGGGCTATGCCGAGCGCACCAACTACATGGGCGGCGAGCCCATGATGGACATCACCTGGAGCGGCCACAAGACGGCCGGCGAGCGCGCGTTGAAAAACGCCGGGATGAGCCTGAAAGACGTGGCCTCGTTTCATCCCTACGACGATTTCATCATCGCCATCATGCTGCAGATGGAAAATCTGGGGTTCTGCGGGCACGGCGAGGGTTGTCAGTTCATCCGCGACAACGACTTGTCGTTCACCGGCAATCTGCCGCTCAACACCGGCGGCGGTCTCATTTCTTCCGGCGCGGCCGCATGTTCCTCGCACAACCTCATCGAGGCGGTGAGGCAACTCATGGGCGAGGGCGGGCGTCGCCAGGTGAAAGACACGCGAAACGCCCTGGTCACGGGCATAGGCTGGATCAACTACGGGCGCAACTGGGGATCGAGCTCGGTGCTGGCCCTCGCGCCCAACGAATAGGAGGCAGCGATGAGCGAAGCCCATCTCAACGACACTTCGGGCGTCAAGCGTTCGATCAAACGGTTCAGGTTCTCGAAGCCCTATTGGGAAGCCACGCGCGAAAAGAAACTGGTGATCCAGTACTGCCGCGCGACCGGCAAATACCAGCACTACCCGCGGCCGGTGAGCATCTACACCGGCCGGCAGCGCGATATCGAATGGCGTGAAGTGTCGGGAAATGGAGAAATATTTTCTTTTTCCTTCACCTATCG
>CAMDFL010000210.1 GCA_945897475.1 Bordetella parapertussis | reverse complement strand
GTGGCGCAGCCGGGTAAAAATACTGCGGCCGACAATGCAATGACAAATTCTGCTTTCATGGGTAATCCAAATAAAGGTGCTGGATTAGGACACGCGTCAGCGTAACAAAGTTCAAATAGGACGGCAGCTTGGCCACAACCGAGCTAGCGCATCACCCGTCATAATGTCCTACGGGGTGAGCAGCCAGGTCAAAGCGGCGACGCCGTAGTATTCCCATGCCCGAACGTAGATTTAAAATGAGTTTCGATGGATATTAGCGGGATAGTTCCCTATTACCTAGTAAGCCCGGAATCGGCATCGCCAAACCCACCGGATTGAACATAATCGATGACGTACGCTTTTCAAAAATTCCAAACATGACCAATTCGAGAATTTTAGCTCCCTCCATACGTTCAGCTCGTGTTCGATTTGACTACCAGTCATCTTTCGTTGCAGTACTGCTGCTTTTTTTGAACCATCTATCAGTGGAGAAATTTCGATGCCCAAAATTACCTTAGCGATTGCTGTGTTGCTCATACTTTTGGGGGCGGGCGCGTTTTACGTTTCGTCAAGCCGTACCGCACTCTTGCCCGCGGCGGTGGGAATGCTGCTGCTGGCCTGTGGTGGGTTGGCCATTGCGCTTGATGTGGCAAGAAAGCATCTGATGCATGCCGCAGCGGCAGTCGCTCTGCTTGGTGCGTTAGCGCCCGCGGCAGCGCTCGCAATCCGCGCGGCACAGATGAGCCCTTTGGCGCTGTCCGTGAACTTGGGCATGCTAGTCCTGTGCACGACGCTACTGGCGCTGCAAATTCGGGCTTTTAAGCTAGCACGGGCGGTAACTTGACCTGTTGACGCCAGCGCCGATTTGACCAGATGTGCCGGTTTCGGTTTGACCAGACTGACAAGACCTTGCAAACCGAGTGATCCGATCGATGCAACCGATCTGAAAAACAGCATGCCACGGCTCGAACTCGATGCCGGCCGCCATCGTTGCGGTAGCCGCGCTTACTGCTTTGTCCGTGAACTCATTCGGCGACGATGTTGAGCTTGCGCGCAACGTCACGCCACTTGTCGATATCCGAGCGAACGAACGCAGCGAACTCTGCGGCGGTCATCGATGCGGGATCCACACCTTCCTTGTCGAAAACCTCGCGCATCTCCGGCGATGAGACGATCGCGCGGATCTCCGCGTTGAGGCGGTTGACAACCGTTTGCGGCGTGGCCGCGGGCGCAAGTATGCCCCACCAGGATTCGACCGAAAAACCGGGCACCGTTTCCGATACGGTTGGCAGATCCGGAGCGAACCTGGAGCGGGATGTTGACGTGACTGCCAGCGCCCGGACCTTGCCGCCTTTGACATGCGGCATGAGCGTCGAATACGCGAACATCATGACTTGAATATGCCCGCCGATGAGGCTGGTCACAGCCGGTCCCCCGCCTTTGAAAGGAACATGAGTCATTTCCGAACCCGCCAGCAAATCGAGCAATGCGGCGTTCAGGTGGTGACTCGATCCAATGCCCGTCGACCCGTAATTGATCTTTCCCCTGTTCGCGCGCGCCGCGTCGAGCAACTGGGCGGTGCTCCTGTACGGCGTGTCGTTGCCGACAGCGAGAATCGACGGTCCGCTTGCCAGCATTGCGACCGGGGCGAATCCGTTGACCGGGTCAAAGGGCAACTTCGGCCGCACCGCGGCATTCGCGGAAAAAGGGGTCGCCGTCACCATCAGCGTCGAGCCATCGGCAACTGCACGAAAGACGAACTCCGCGCCGATCGAGCCGGTCGCACCGGTCCTGTTTTCCACCACGACCGTGCTGCCAATCTGGGCGCCGAGCTTCTGACCAACCAGCCGCCCAAAAATGTCGGTGCTTGCACCCGGCTCAAAGGCGACGACGATTCTGATCAGTTTGGGCGGATTCGCACTGCCCGATTGCCCCGGGGAGGCAACAGAATACAAGGCGGAGGCGGCTGACATGGCAATCACCAGCGCGGACTTCGCGAGCGTGAAAATTGGATGCATTCGTTCTTGTCCTTATTCGAAAACTTTACTGCGACGCCGCGAAATGCGCGAGCGCGGCGAGATCCGCGTCGGAGATCCCGATGATCGCGGCGGTCATCGCAGTATCCGCACCGGAACGCCGATTGTCACGAAAAGCCTTCATGCATATATCATGTATTACTACCAGCCCAACAAGATCGGCGCGGACACCGTGCACCACTCGGCGAAGCATTCGTCGGTATTGATCCTGCCGGTCACTGAAGGCTACTGAAGCCTTCTTGAAAGGCGGCCCACAGTGTGGGCCGCTTTGGTCTAAAGCCGCTCCTCGAGCCAGTCCAGCATGTAGGGCACGTTGTGCCCCCAGTAATCGTGGCTGCAGTGGATGCGACCTCCGGCATCCTTGTCGTCGTAGATGCGCAGCGTCTTGTCCTTCGTGCCCAACTCGTCGAAAAGCCGCCTTGCGCCATTCACCGACATCAGTGTGTCCTTCGCGCCATGAGTGATGAGGGTTGGGCAGGTTATGCGCTCAGCGAGTCCGGCCATCGTGAAGTCTTTTAGCCGCCGTCGTGCCTCTTCATGGCTAACACCGCCGAGCAGGCGTTGGCACGTCGCCTGCAAGTGGGGGCAAAAATCGTATAGATCGTCCAGGATGCTGTAGCAGCCGCTCCAGCCAACCAGCGCCTTTATGCGCTTGTCGAAGGCAGCAACGCGAGGCGCGTAATACCCGGCCATGCTGATGCCGACCAGGGCGACTCGTTCTGGATCAATTTCCGGACGCGCAAACAGGTAATCCAGGCAGGCCTTACCCGGCACTTCATAATCGGCGCGAGTGGCGATGTTCTTCAGGTAGATGGAGGAGCCGCGTCCCGGCGTATCGACCGAAAGGACCGCTATGCCACGGTCAAGGATGGGCTTGTGCGAGAAGTAAACTTCCTCCGCATAGGCATCGGCGCCCGCGATGAAGAGCACCGCCGGCCACTTTCCCGGCTTCGGATTTCTGGGATGGCAGAAATAGCCGTCGTAGCTTTCGTTGCCGCAGCGTACGGAAATCTGCTCGATTTTCGGCTCATGCAATTTAGCTGCCTCGCGAAAGCAGCTCTGGGCACGGGCGAAGCGCTGTGCTTTCTCGTCGTTGCGCGCATAAGTCAGGAACACGTCCGACATGCGATGGTACTGATTGGCATGCAGGAAGTACGTCATTGCCGTCGTCTTGTGCCCTGAGGCCAGTGCATCTCGAGCACGCTTCTCGGTCGCTTCGGCCAGCGCGATCCATTCCCTCTCCCATTCGGCCTTGTCGTCCAGTTGGATTTTGGCGCACGTGCGAGCGATGTCGAAAATGTCGCCGCCACCCTGCTGCGATTGCGCCACCAGTCGCAGAACCTGCCCGCCGAAAGGATGGGTCGGAAAGAAGAAATCAAACATCAATGTGCCTCAGTGATTGATTAGGGGATGGAGAGCACCCGAGCGAGTCCCGGGCCAATCTCGCTATTGCTCAAGCGTGATCTTGCGCTCCTTGATGACCTTGCCCCAAAGCTGGGTCTGCTCTGCAATCCAGCTTCCAAAAAGCTCTGGTGAGCCCCCAACGACCTCGTAAGCCTGAGCGGCAAACCGCCCCCGGACTTCATCGTCGGACAACACCTTGGATATCTCGGTGTTGAGGCGGCGCACCACGCCGGCTGGCGTGCCCGACGGCGCGAGCATGCCCACCCAGGAAAGCGTCTCGAACCCTGGATAGCTTGCCGCCACAGGTGCAACACTGGGCAATTGCGGGACCGGTTTTCCTGCCGATACAGCGAGGGCGATCAATTTGCCCGATTTGACATGCGGCAGCACAACTCCGAAAGAAGCGAACATCACCTGCACCTGACTGCCGAGCAAATCCGCAATGGCGGGGGCGCCACCTTTGTAGTGCACGGGTTGCAGGTCGATCCCTGCGGTTGCCTTGAACAATTCAACGACCAGGTGGCTCGATGATCCAGCACCGGCGGTTGCATAGTTCAGCTCGCCTGGCTTGCTCTTGGCCAACTGGACCAATTCGCCAACCGTCCTGATCTTGAGTTGCGGCGGTACCACCAGGATCTGCGGTCCACGCACAAGAAGCGAGATTGGGGTGAAGTCCTTCGCCGCGTCGTACGGCACTTTCTTGAACAGGAACTGGTTCAGCGGAAAGTTATCAAACACGCTCAGCAACGTATAGCCATCGGGTAGCGCCTTCGCGGCGAGCTCGGTGCCGATCATGGTGTCTGCTCCGGCACGGTTTTCGACGACGACCGGTTGAGCGAGTGCCGCCTCCAACCTAGGCGTGATCGTGCGTATTGTCACATCGTTCACGCCACCCGGCGAGGTCGGAACGATGATTCGGATCGGCTTTGTAGGGTAGTTCTGGGCAGCAGCCAAAGTGCACCAGCAGAAGGCCGCTGCAACGCTTGCGGCGCCAGAAAAAGTTCTTGAGTTCAATTCGTGCTACTCCGTGAAGCGTACAGTGGCCGACTATAATTCAAAAACCGACCAACTGAGTATTTCACGTCCTATACATAGAGCCTGACTATGTATAGACCTGGAAAATCGGCGTCACCAAGCCCCGGCAGAGGAAGGCAGCAGAGGTCTATGGCGACTTCGCATAGCCACAGTGCCTCCAGGAACCTCATCAGTGAGTCCGAAGCGCGGAAGCGCTTGAGCTTCGTGTCAGGTTCATCGATGTTATCGAGGGCCTTTTCCTTCATGGACAGATCAGCCTATACGTATTGGCGCGTTGTATTCACACTCTCATGCTCGAGCCACAGGGCGATGATGTTGAAGGGTTCGCCTGACTGCAGCAGGTGCATGGCATTCGATTGACGCAGCGTGTGTGGCGAGATCCGCTTGCCGGCCAGACTCGGCAGCTTGACGGTTGCGAATTCAACGGCCAGTGCCAGACGCTGTGCCGCGTTACATCGCGTCATCGCATGCCCGTCCCGATTGGGCAGCATTGGTGCTGCGCCGCGCAACTGTGGATTCAAACGCAACCATGCACGAACTTCCAAGACGGTCGATTTCCACAGCGGAACCGAGCGTTGCTTGCGGCCCTTGCCCTTCAGGGGCCCACAGGCTGCGCCATCAAGCACGACGTCCGCGACGCTCGCGACGTCATTGCGGTTTTCAATGGGGGAACGGGCAAAAAAATCCCAACCGATAAGGGTTGGGACTTTGAGTAGTGGTGGCAGTTTGAAATATGAAGCCACGTTCGTCAGCATTCAGAAATCGATCTGAAATTTCAAAATCCTTGTTCGCTGACGTGGCGGGGAAGGGCGCTTCATCGAAGCTCCGTAGTGCCCCTTCGTTTCGACGGGGTTGGCGCGTGGTGTGTGCGCAGAAATTTCACTTTTTTTGTTGGTCAGCTTGGTCTACAGCCAAGATCGCGGCAGGGAGGATGCTGTTGTTTTTTCGGAAATCTGAGGCGATGGATATTTTTACCCTACGGGGAACAACTTTCACAAGCGACTTCGTGTCGCACTTGATTTGACTATCAGTAACGGCTGCCTCTGAAGCGAACATTTCTACTTCGGTGCTACATTGAAAAATCTCAGAGCACGAATTGTCAATGCTTGGAAGTTGATGAGATCCAATCCCAGTTTGACTGGGCGAAGCCTAGAAATGAATCTGCTTTCTTTACCAAGGAGACCAAAGTGATGAAACAATCCCGAAGAACAAGGCGTGACTTCCTTCAGGCTGGATTGGGATTGACGGCGGCGGCACTTAGCCCCATCGCCGCAGGACCCACCCACGCTGCCGACAGCACCACCCTCGATCGCCTGCGGCGCGGCGAGCGCGATCCGAAGCGGCGGGTGCTGTTCAAAGGGGGCACCGTTATAAGCATTGATGCCAAGACTGGTGATCACGTGCGCGCGGACGTGCTGGTCGAGGGCAAGAAGATCGCCGCGATCGGGCCGGACCTGAAGGTGGCTGAAGCGCAAATCATCGATGCCAGCCGGTCGATTCTCATCCCCGGCTTCGTCGACGCCCATCGCCATGCCTGGGAGGGCCAGATCCGCGGCATCATTCCGAATGCCGCCAGTCTCGCTGACTATGCCGCCGCGACGCATCGCGGCTTTGCGCTGCACTATCGCCCGCACGACATGTATGTCGGCAACCTGATCACGGCGCTGGGCTGCATCGACGCCGGCATCACCTGCATCCTCGACAATTCGCACAACTCGCGCACCGCGGCGCATTCGGACGCGGCCATCCAGGCGCTCCTCGATTCCGGCATCCGCGCGGTGCACGCCTCGGGCGCGCCGCAGGTGCCGCCATGGGAAGGCCAATGGCCGGGCGACTTGGTGAGACTTAAGAAACGCTTCTTCAGCTCGGATGATCAACTGGTCACCCTGCGCATGTTCGCAGGGCTAAATCCCGAGCACATCAAACTCGCGCGGGACCTCGATCTTTGGGTGACCAGCGAGTTCTCCGGCGGCGCTGCAGGCGAAGAGGCGTTGCGTGCGACCGCCGCTGCCGGCCTCTTGGGCGCGCGCCACACCTTAAACCATTGCTCCAACGTCACCGATGCCGGATGGAAACTCA
>CAMDFL010000209.1 GCA_945897475.1 Bordetella parapertussis | reverse complement strand
GATGCGGATTGTGAGATCGTATGCAGGGTGATGGCGTGAAAGCCATCGCTGCCATCGATCGCAAGAAGCCAATTGGATTTCCAGATTTGCGTCTTCAGACGAAAGCAGACGAATTCATCGGGCTTCGTAAGTTCCTCGGGAACCTCCGTCTCAAGCGGCGACGGCGGAAATTTGGCGGCGTCGCCAATGTAGGCCCAGATATAACCGCCGAGCTCTTGCGCGGGGTAGGCGAGCACGCCGACGCGTTCATGGGCCGCGCCGCGCTCTTTCTCCCATGGGATCAGTGTACAGATGCCTTTGCCGTCGAAGCGCAAACCATGCAGGATGCATTGGAGATTGCCATCCATCACCCTGCCCACCGAGAGTTTCATGCTGCGATGAGGGCAACGGTCACGCACCACACAGGGCTGTGAATCGGCATCGCGCCATACCGCAAGCGCTTCGCCGAGGATGCGCACACCGACCGGTTTGTCCGCCGGCAATTCCTCGGATTGCAATATCGGATACCAGTAGTTGGGCAATCCTTGCGGCAGTCCCTCGGGAATATTGGGCGCGAGGTCTAGCAATGTCAGAGGTGCATTCATTGTGTTCTGCAGGTCGTCACCTGATTCCTCGCCAATCAATCTGCTTTGATGCCGAACTCCCGGATGATGCGCCCGTAGCGGTCGTGGTCTTCGCGCATTTCCGTGGAGAATTCTTCCGCGGTTCCGCCGCGCACGTCAATGCCGGCGGTATTCATTCGGGTACGCACATCGGGCATGGCAATTATTGCGTTGACCTCCTGATTCATGCGCGCTACCACTGCAGGTGGCGTGCCAGCGGGCGCAAGCATGCCATACCAGGCATCAGTGGCCACGCTTTTATATCCCAGCTCTGCCATGGTTGCCACATCCGGAAGCTGCGCGGTGCGGCGCTTTTCGGTGACCGCAATAACCGAGAGCTTGCCAGCGCGCAGGTGCTGCGCGATGCCCCCGCCCATGGCAACGAACAACACATCGACTTGCCCGCCCAATACCGCGGTGACCGAAGGCGCCACGCCGTTGAAGGGCACATGGGTCAGGTCAACGCCGGCGGCGCGGCGAAACAGTTCGCCGCCGATATGCATGGGAGATCCGTTGCCAGCGCTGGCGTAGGGCAGGCCGGGTTTTTTCTTGGCAAGGGCCACCAATTCGGCGACACTTTTCACGCCCAGTTGCGGATTGACCACCAGCATCATCGGCGTTGATGCCGGCATGATCATCGGCACCAGATCTCTCATCACATCGATGCCGCCGCCCGCGCCCTTGGCGAGCACATGCGGCGCGATGACGAGTGTGTTGGGCGCGACCAGGAATGTATGGCCGTCGGTGGCCTTGGCCACCGCATTGGCGCCGGCCAGTCCGCCTACGCCGGGCCGGTTTTCAACAATTGCCGGTTGCCCGACACGCGCGGGCAGTTTCTCGGCGACAATCCGGGAGAACACATCGGGACCGCCCCCAGGGGGAAAAGGCACTACAAAGGTAATCTGGCGCGAAGGCCAGCTCTGCCCATGAGCGGCGGGCACGCCCAGGATTAGCACTATGCCGGCGAGGATCGGAACCACGACAGCGGACTTGCAGGCGGACTTGCAGGTTATACGAGGGAATGAATCCATGTTCAACTTGTCTCCGGAGTGTGCTTATTCACAACTGGTATTTATGTTACACGAGCCAAGGTGTGTTGCGAATGATTATCAAAGACGAAGGATGCGACAGGTGCTGCGCGAAATAACCGCCGTTGCCCAGAATAAACCCGGTTTTTACCGGCGCTGGTTCGAGGGGAAGTATTTCGATCTATTCACCTGGCAGGATGCTGCAGGTGCCTACACCAGTTTCCAGCTCTGCTATGACGTCGAACACAACGAACGGGCATTTTCATGGTTCGCCGATCGAGGCTTTTTCCATGATGGCGTGGATGACAGTGGCGATTTGACGCGCGGCCAGCCGGCCCTTCTTACGCTGGGAGGAAAACTCGATAGCGGAGAAGTGCTGCCCCGGTTTGAGCGTGAGGCGGAAAATATTGACATGGAAGTACGCGATCTGGTCATCGCGAAAATCCGCGTGCACCTGATTAATCGCCACGACTTAAAATCCAAGCGCCGTGAGGTTCGGCGTGCACAATGGCAGAGGCGTTCGACCGGCAATGCCACCGGTCCGGACACGCGCGACGACTCGTCACTGAGCTGAATAGACATCGAAAACAAGGTAGACCCATGACCACCGCCACCGAAAACGAAACCCTCACCCGCGTCGGCCCCGGAACGCCCATGGGCGAATTGATGCGCCAATATTGGGTGCCGTGCGCCGCCTCCTCGGAACTGAAGGCCGATGGCGATCCGGTGCGCGTCATGATTCTCGGGGAGAAACTTGTTGCGTTTCGAGATTCCAGCGGCAAGTTGGGAATCATGGATCAGCGCTGCCCGCACCGCAGGGCCTCTTTGTTTTTTGGCCGCAACGAAGAGGGCGGCATTCGCTGTGTGTATCACGGCTGGAAGTTCGATACCGAGGGCAACTGCCTGGAGACGCAAAACGTGCCCAACGCCGATTTCAACACGCGCATCAAGGCGAAGGCCTATCGCGCCGCCGAGCGCAACGGCATCGTCTACGTTTATATGGGCGCCAAGAAAGAGCCGCCCGCCTTGCCCGGCTTTGAGTGCAATCAGGTACCCGAGGAAGACCTCGTGGTGCGCCTGACGTTTCGCGAATGCAACTGGCTGCAGGCGGTCGAAGGCGAGCTCGATACCAGTCACACCGGAATCATGCATTTTGGCGCGGTGAGCCGCGAGCAACTTGCTGGCGATCCGATGCAGGGCTACATGGTCGCGAATAAGGCGCCTGAGTACCAGATCAAGGAAACACCTTACGGTTATATCTATGCCGCCTATCGTCCGGCGGATGGCGAGGAGCTGTATTGGCGTTACGGCCATTTTTCCATGCCGTTCTGGACCTCGCCGCCGATCAATCACATGAGCACCAATGTATTGCAGCGCGCGTTCGTGCCGATGGACGATACACACACGCTGTTTGTATCCATTTTCAAGAAAGGCGCCTATCCGGCGTCAAGAATGCGCACGCAGGGCGGTGTCGCGGGCGCCTCGCAGAACTTTCCGTATCTGCCCAATACCACCGATTGGTATGGCCGCTGGCGCCTGCGCGCCAATGCCTCGAACGATTACGAAATCGACCGCGCAGTGCAGCGCGCGAAGAGTTTCACCGGCATCGAGGGCGTGCAATTGCAGGATCAGGCGGTGCAGGAGAGCATGGGCGCAATCGTCGATCGGGAGTCGGAAAACCTCGCTCCCTCCGACATCATGATCGTGCGCGTGAGGCGCCTGATGCTGGAGGCGGCGCGCGCCTGGAAGGATGAGAGCAAACTGCATTTTTCCGCCGAGCATCCGGAAATCTACGAGGGAGTGCGTGGCGGGCATCTGGTCGCACACCGCGACTCGGATTGGCTTGAGATTTACAAAAATGCCCTGGCCGAGGCGCCTTGGCAGGCGCTTCGTGCTGAAGAAACGCTTGTCTAGTTGGCCCTGCGAAAGCAACGCAATAATAAGCAGAGTGCATAAATGTTAAGAAAAATTTCGCTATTAATAGATAGGGTATTGATTTGAAGGCAATTGGCAGTTCATTTTTGGGATTGATAGTCGGTCTTTACGTCGCTTGTTTTAGCGCGCCTGGTTTCGCGTAATCCTACCCGGTGAAGCCGATATCCGTGGGGTGCAAACCAGAGTGAATCTCAGCGCGCTTGCAATCCTGCGTTATCGAGAATATCGGCTGCTTTGCTATGGACAGACCGCAAGCTCTATGGGCGGCTGGATGGATGAAGTTACGCGCGGATGGCTGGTCTATGAACTCACCGACTCGGTCATGCAGCTTGGCCTGGTGCGTGGCGTCCAGGCGATTCCGTTTCTGCTGCTCTCCCCGGTCGCGGGTAGTTACGTCGACAGGCATTCGCGCAGAACGATTTTAATCGTCACCCAGAGTTTGCAGGCGCTGACCATGGCGCTGGTGGCCGTGCTTGTTTTCAGCGGAGAGATCCGTATCTGGCATTTGTATGTGGTTGCCGCCGCGGTCGCCGTCATGCAGGTTTTTCAGCAGCCGGCACGCGGCGCAATGATTTCGCATTCGGTGCCGCGCGAATTGCTCACTAACGCCATCGGATTCAATTCATTGGTGTTTAACGTTGCTCGGACGCTGGGGCCCGCGCTGGCGGGCGGTTTAATTGTGCTCGCTGGCACCGCTGGAACTTTTGCGGTACAGACCATTTTTATTGTCATGGCCTTGGTTTGGACCATAGCCATGCGTGGCGATGAGCGTTCTGCCACTGGAGCTGCCGCGTGCGAACGCGAATCCTTCCGGCAAAGCATTATTGACGGATGGAAATTCAGTTGGAGAAATGAGGCGGTGCGCGCAAGCCTGATCTGCACCATGCTGGTGTCGTTCTTTGTCGTACCCTTCACCGCTTTGATGCCGGTGTTCGCGCGCGATTTGCTGGAAGTCGGCGCCGACGGTCAAGGCCTGCTGCTCACGGGCATGGGCATAGGAGCGTTTTGCAGCGCCGCGCTCATCGCCCTGGCGGGCGACAGGCTTCCCAGGGGCCTGTTCATGTTTGGCTCGGTGCTTATATACGGCTTGATTGTCATGGGTTTTGCCGCCTCGCCGTGGTTTGCGCTCTCCTTTGTCTTAATGCTGCTCGCCGGACTTTGCCAACCCTTGTCAAACGCGCTGGTTCAAACCGTCATTCAATCGCATGCGCCGGTGGAACTGCATGGCAGAACCATGGCCTTGTTCAGCATGCACCAGGTGCTCATTACTGCGGGAAGCGTGCTGCTGGGCGCGCTGGCGGTGGCGCTGGGGCCGCGCTGGGCCATGGCAGGCATGGGCGCGGTTGGCGCTTTGTCGATGGTGCTGGTGATGGTGGTGATGCCCAAGGCGCGGCATATACGTTAGACCCGTCGTTAGCCCCGCCTTGGTCAGTACCCGCATGGATACGCAAAGTTGGGGCGCCGGCTTGGATCGATTTAATCTGCGTATTGTCCCGCCTGCCGGATCACGGCGCCCCATTTGTCGATTTCGGATTTCAAATGCCGGCGCAGGGCCTCCGGCGTGGCTTGATCTTGCGGTACAGGTCGCGTGCCCAGTTTCGCCAGGCTGGCGAGGAAGTCGCCATCGCGAATCGCCTCTTGCAACGCGATGACCAATTTGTCCAGGATAGGCTGCGGCGTGTTTTTGGGTGCGAATACCCCGCGCCAGACTGTCACTTCGAAATCCTTCAAGCCCAGGGAATCGAGCGTGGGCACGTTGGGAAGTGTCGCCACAGGGGTGCGGGACGACACGCCATAGATTTTTATTTTGCCCGCAGAAATATTGCCCGCACTCGCGGGCGTTTGCGCGTCGCACATGATATCGACGTGCCCGCCAATCATGTCGTTCATTGCCGGGCCCGTGCCTTTGTAGGAGATGGTATTGAAATTCACGCCGATCGCGCTCATGAAAAGGAGACCGCATAAATGTGAGGCCGAGCCCAGGCCCGCATTGGCGTAGGAGAGCTTGTCCCGGTTGGCGCGTGCGTGGGTGAGAAACTCCGCGAAATTGTTTGGCGGAAAATTGCCGCGCGCGAGCAGCATCAAGGGCACATCGGCCACCAGGCCAATCGGTTCGAAATCAGTGATTGGATTGACTTGAAGCTTGCGGTACAGCGCCGGACTGGTGGAAATGCCAATGTGCTGCAGAAGCAGGGTGTAGCCGTCCGGGTTGGCCTTGGCCGCGCGCGTTACACCGATATTGCCGCCGGCGCCGCCGACGTTCTCAATGAGTACTTTTTGTTGAAGGGGTTTGCTCATAGCTTGAGCGAGAAAGCGCGCCACTGCGTCGCCGGGTCCGCCAGGTTCCTGCGGGAGGATCATGGTGACGGATTTGGCCGGGTAGCCCTGCGCCGCCACGCATTGGGAGATCGCCATCATTGCGCTAAGCAACAAACAGCGGGTGCATTTCAGGATGGGTGTGGTCATACTTTTCTCTGGTTGGAAATCCGGCCCGGATTGTATGACGTTCCCAAACTAGGAGAGTGTCATGAGATTTGCAGCCATGAGGTTTGCAATCCGCCGTGCAGCAGTGACGCCGCAAATGACCAGCGTCCAGGTGTTCGTGGTTGCCTCGAGGGTTTCTGCTCAGTCGATGAAGGAGCTCATGGCGCAGATGGGCTCGCAGCCAGGTGGCCTCAATTTCGGCACCACCGGCATCGACTCGCGCAATCACATCGCCATGGAGATGTTTCTACAGGCCGCCGGACTGAAGGCGGTTCACGTCCCTTACAAGGGCGACGCAGGACTTTTCCCCGGCCTGTTTGCCAATGACGTGCAGATTGCGTTTCCCCCTTCGCAGGCGGCAGTCGCCCATATGAAGGCGGGCAGGGTGCGCGCGCTGGCTGTCGCCTCGCCGCGCCGCTCGTCGGCTCTGGACCTGCCCACAATTGCCGAGGCGAGTGGCTTGTCGAACTATGAGTTCAGCGGATGGACCAGTTTAT
>CAMDFL010000208.1 GCA_945897475.1 Bordetella parapertussis | reverse complement strand
GTCTCTGGGCACCGATGCCGAGGCGCGGCGCGCAGCAAGCGAGCGCATCCTTGCCTCATGCGGGCGGCTGTTCGATCGCCCCGATGCCGGCGTCGCGCTGGGCGAGGCTTTGCAAGCACTGTGCCCTCAGGCCGGCAATGGCTGAGGGTGTATCGCTGAGCGTGAATTCACTGCGCTTTGTCGGGACACTGCCTTCGCGTTCAAACACCGGGCAATTCATGACTGTTCCTGTTGTTTATTTTTTTCCTATTTTTCCTGTTTTTCCTATTGTTCTGTCCCTCGTGGTGCTGGTCATGACAGGATGCGCGCAGCTTGGGCCGGCCATGGATTCCAATCCCACTCAGTTGCCCTCGGGTTTTCGCGACTGTGTGGATTGTCCGGAGATGATCGCTGTTTCTCCGGGCACATTTCTGATGGGTTCTCCTGCGAACGAGGCAGATAAATGGGAAGGCGGGCGCGAAGATCCCAGGCACTCAGTCACCATAACAAGAGCATTTGCAATGGGCCGATTCGAAGTCACTCGCGCGCAATTCGCCCGATTTCAGTCCGAATCCGGGCGCATCGCGACCGGTTGCGCACATTGGAAGGACGGGCGCTGGGTGCATGATCCCGCACGAGGCTGGCGAAGCCCGGGTTTTTCGCAAGCAGACGATCATCCTGTCGTCTGCGTTTCCTGGGATGACGCCTTGGCTTATACGGCGTGGCTCACCGCCAAGACCGGCTATGCCTATCGTCTGCCAACGGAAGCAGAGTGGGAGTACGCGGCGCGTGCCGGCGTTGGCGGCGCGCGATACTGGGGCGAGCATATCGATGATGGCTGCGCATTTGCCAACTTTAGCGACGCTACGCTTTTGCGTGAGCAGGGCATCGACGGCTTGGCCAGTTGCGATGATGGGCACGCCTTCACCTCGCCGGTCGGTAGTTATCGGCCCAATGCATTTGGCTTGTTCGACGTACTGGGAAACGCCTGGGAATGGACCGCTGATTGTTGGACTCTCGGTTACGCCGGCGCGCCAGTCGATGGCAGCGCCTGGCTCAGCGGCGATTGCAGCATGCGGGTGCCGCGGGGCGCTTCCTGGAACAGTCATCGCAACAATGTTCGCTTGGCTAACCGCGGCAACTATATGTCCGGAATCGGCTTTTATCACATAGGCTTCAGGGTGGCGCGAGAGTTGCAGGAAAATATTGCCAAGTTGTAACTATTCGGGAAATTTGGCCCATTCAAGATCGGGATGCCCCACATCAAGAGTTTCGACAACAAACCTATCCGTGTCGACAAACAACGGGTTGCGACGGCATAAGCACGGCGGATTTCTAAACAAGACCTAATCGGTCACGCCCAAGTAATCACCCCAGAGATCCGCAACTGCGCCGAACAAGCTTCTGAATACCGTGACCAGAATTGGATTGCCGACTGCAGGCGATCAGCCCCATCCCCTTCGGATCACCTGAACACCCTGAGCTGATACGGCGAGCTAACTCGCTCGCCGAGGGCAGGGCTTCACACACCGCGAAATTCAGGCTTTCGCTTCTCCATGAAGGCGCGCCGGCCTTCCTTGATGTCTTCGCTAGCCAGGCACTTGTTCGCCGCGGCCTCGATCGCGGCGAAATCGCGGTCCGTTGGATCGCGTTCGGCGGCGTTGAATGCGAGCTTCGAGGCGGCCACTGTGAGTGGGGCGTTTCGGGCGATGTCATCGGTATATCCGCGCACCGTTGCTTGCAGTTCGGTGCTTGGCACCACGCGATTGACCAAGCCCATTCGTAGCGCCTCGGCGGCGTCGAACTGGCGTCCTGTGAAAAGCATTTCCTTGCCGAAGGATGCGCCGATGCGATCAAAGATTAATTTTGCACCGGCGTATCCATAGGCATTGCCAAGCTTGGCCGCCGGCACGCCGAAGCGCGAGTCATCCGAGGCGATGCGCAGATCGCAGGACAGGGCGACTGCCATGCCGCCACCAAGGCAGTAACCCTGAATCATGGCGATGGTGGGTTTGACCGCTTTGCCCAGCGCCCCGCGGCCGCGGTTGCCGATCTCGGCGTTTCTTGCCGCATCCTCGGGCGTGGCGCGATTGCGCTCGAACTGCGAAATGTCGGCCCCTGCGATGAAGGCGCGTCCTCCCGCGCCGCTGACCACGATGACACGCACTTCGGGGTCGGCATCGAACATCTGGACAATGTCGGGCAGCTCTCGCCACATCTCGGTGGATATCGCGTTGTGGCGCTCGGGTCGATTGAAAATAATCCAGCCTACCGCGCCTTCTTTTCTGGACAGTATGTCGCTTGTAATCATTGCTTTCCCTTCAGCTGCATTTGAAAACGCTCCGCGCCTATGGCTTTGCAGAACCGCTTCCACATTATGCCGTCCGCGCCACCGATGTTGATGTGCCCATCCAAGCTTGCGTTGCACCCGATACCCAACGATCAAATAAGCGATACTTTCATTCCGGGGGTTTTTAACAGCAAACCGTTGAGCGCAACTATTGGGAGGATGAACATGGCAAGCATAATCGGATCTACCGGTACCGCAATGATTAGAATGGCAAGCCTGCTTGGGTTGATAGCATGGGTTGGGGCAAGCAGCGAGTTGCTTGCGCAGGCCTACCCCTCCAAACCTCTCAAGCTCATCGTCCCCCTGGGGGTGGGATCGCCTCCGGATGTCACTGGCCGGATGCTCGCGCAGAAAATGTCGGAGAACATCGGCCAGCCCATTGTGGTTGAAAATCGCTCCGGCGCTGGAGGTACGGTAGGTGGCGCCGCCGTCGCGAAGTCGCCGCCCGACGGCTACACGCTTTTGATGGGTAGCGGTTCGTCCCTGGTGCTGGGGCCGGCTTTTTATCCGAATGCGGGCTATTCGGCGACCCAATCATTCGCGCCGGTCAGCTTGGTGAGCCAACAGCCCTTCATTCTGGCGGTGACTTCCTCGCTAATGGTCGACAACCTGCGCGAGTTCATCACCCTGATCAAGGCCAATCCGGGCAAGTTCAATTACGGATCGCCGCAAACCGCAAGTCCGCCTTTCATGGCCGCTGAGTTGTTGAGTCGCACTGCCGGTCTGCAGATGGTTCACGTGCCCTTCGGTAGTCTCGCCAAAGTGGTCATGGCCATGGTGAGTGGTGATGCGCAGTTTTATATTGAGGTGGCGCCGGTATTCATGTCGCAGATTCGCGCCGGAACCGTCAAGGCCATCGCCACCGCCAGCGCGAAGCGCAGCCCGTTTCTGCCCGATGTGCCCACCACCGCCGAAGCGGGTCTGCCGAACTTCGAGACCGGCACCTGGGGTGGAGTGGTAGCGCCTGCCGGTACGCCGGCTACTGTCATTTCCCGGCTTAATCAGGAGGTGCACAAGGCCATGTCTGCTAAGGATATTCAGGAAGGATTTACCAAGCAGATGTTCGAGATTCAGACCGGAACGCCCGAGGATATGGCCAGGCATATAGCGGCTGAGAACGCCAAATGGACCAAACTGATAGCCGACTCAGGGATAAAACCGAATTAAAACGCCGCGAATTAAAACGCCGAATATTTGTATCCAAAAATATGAACCGGCATTTCCGGTTCGCAATCTAAGGAGCTATTGGCATGCCAAGTAAAAATGCCCGTCCCCCGGTTCTCTCGTTCGCCGAGCGCGACCGCCGCTGGTCTTTGGTGCGAACCCTGATGCGCGAGCATCGGCTCGATTGCCTGTTGGTCGCTGGTTTTCGCGCGCGCGAAATGTATGAGAGCTATATCAGCGATGATTACAACGAGGAATGCACCATCCTGCCCCTGGAAGGTGATGCCGTGGTGCTCACCTGGGCGAATCTTCGAGTACTTCGCGCGATGTGGTCCAGGGATCGTGGCCACCCATTGTGGGTATCTGACTATCGAGTGGCAGCCAGCGGCGGGCAGGCGGCCGAAGTGGTGCGTGAGAAGTTGGCTGGCGGCGGCCGATTGGGCGTGGTGGGTTTGAGCTCCGAGGCGCCGACCGAGCCTTTCGGCGCTATTCCCGCCAATTGGTGGTTGCCGTTCGTCAAAGCGCTGCCTGGTATCGGTATTCACGATATTTCGGACGAATTCAGTCATCTTATGCTGGTGAAAAGCCCCGAGGAATTGGCGCAGGTACGCTATGCGGCCAAGGCCGCCGAAGCGGGCTGCTCGGCCATTTGCGCGGTGGCGGGCGAGGGCGTGGGCGAGGAGGTGATGTATGCAGACGCGGTGCGCGCGATGTTCAACTTTGGTATCGGTCTTCGTTATCCCAATATTGTGATGAATTCCGGACCGGCTACCCTGTCCTGGGGGCCTCCGCGCTGGACTACGCGCGGTGAAGCGCCCCGCGTGCTGCAAAAAGGAGACCTGATGCAGGCCGAATTGATGCCGATGTGCGGCAATCAGGAAGTGCAGGTGCAGATGACCGTGGCCATAGATCCTCTAAATGCCATCAATCAGAAATGCGAGAAGGTGGCGCTGGAATCCTACCGGGTGGGCTTGAAAGCCTTGAAGCCCGGTATGAGCTTTGTCGATCTGGTCAACGCCATGGCTGAGCCGCTGAAATCCGCGGGATGCTGGTGCTACACGCCGCTTGTGCATTCAGTGGGGCCGCATTTTCTTCTCGGCCGACCCAACATCAACATGGAAAACGTCGATATGGGGGTGAATTTTGTCGGGTCGCCACAGGGGCGCGTGCGCAGCGCGGTGTTGAAGCCGGGCATGGTGTTCGCCTTCGAACCCAATGCCTGTCTCACTGTCAATGGCGTACACCACCGCGTGAATGTCGGTGGAACAGTGATTGTCACCGAGAATGGTTGCGAGGCGCTCAATCGCATTCCCACCCGCGTCTGGCACGTGGCGCCGCGCGCACGCAAAACGGTGAGCCTTGCCAAGCCTGCGAAAAAATCCGCGACAAAGAAATCCGTGGCGAAGAAATTCGTGGCGAAAAAATCCGTGGCTAAGAAAGCCGCGAAGCGCCCAGGCCTTTAGTTCGGGTAGCGTTCGCTCATCGAGCGAATAAAGTTAGCAGGACAAATGTGATTTTTTTACTGGCTTGAATGTCCACCCAATCCCTGCCCGAAGAAATCACCTCCTACGACCTGCTCAAGTTCGTCGCCGTGCTTCTCATGGTAGTCGATCACCTGGGCTACTATTTTTTCTACGACGATCCATGGTGGCGCGCGCTGGGCCGCATCGGGTTTCCGGTGTGGTTCTTTCTGGTCGGCTATTCCACCGGACGCAAGCTGCCCGTGCGCCTGACTGTGTCGGCTATTGTCGTGCAGATATCATCCGGCGTGGTCGGCCTCGCCCTGCTTCCCCTGAACGCGCTGGCTACCATTATCGCAATCCGCGTTGCAATTGATCCTCTGATGCGCTTTGCGCTGCAAAGCCGCACCCGGCTATGCCTGGTGTGCGCCGCGCTGGCCGCGATTGTCCTGCCAAGTTGCGCAATAACCGAATACGGCACGCTGGGCCTCATCACCGCCATGTTTGGTTATGTCGTGCGGCACCGAAAAACCACCGGCAATGATCCATTTGCGCTGCGCTTTATGATTTTCGCTCTTCTGACGTTTGTGTCTTGTGAGCAACTGCTCTACGGCTTCTCCACGACACAGTTCATGGTCATGGCGATTTGCACCGCCGCAATGCACTACACGATTCTGCATTTCAAACCACGCATCTATCCGGCAATGAGTGCGACTTTCCCACGAGCCCTGACAGCCGTCATCCAGTTGTGCGGGCGCCGGACGCTGGAAATCTACGTCGTGCATCTGATTGCGTTCGGGGTACTCGGGGTGATGCTGGAGATTCCGGGCATGGGTTGGTTTCAGTGGCGAAGCGGGTTTCGGTTATTGGATTTCTAAGCATTTCAATTTGGATTTCTGAGCATTTCAAGTTGGATTTCTGAGCATTTCATTTTTATTCTGGATACGAATCTTGTGTCCGAACACCTCAAACCGAAGCCTGACGCGACGGTGTTGGCTTGGTTGGATCGGCAAGCGCCGAAAACGCTCTACCTCACTACGATTACCTTGGTCGAACGACAGGCAGGCGTCGAGATATTGCCGGTGGGGAAACGTCGCAGGGCGTTGCAGGAGGCGACGACAGAATTAGTTGCCCAGTTTGAGGGGCGCGTCCTGTCGTTCGATCAGGAATCGAGTTAATTAACCCGTGGAACGCACCCTGAAGCCATCGGAGGCCCGAAGGCCTCAGGTCTCCCGTTTGCCAGATGAGCCTGCCCGATGGGTGCTTGGAAGCCCCCATTGGGCGGGGCTGTGGGCCGATCAGGCCAGACTACTTGTCCCAATAAGCCCGAAAAAGCGAAAACGCTTACTCTGCGGTATTGCAACCGGTCCCAACTTTAAAAAAGGAAAAGTCCTTGGCCAAACCCAATTACGATTTTGCGAAACGCCAACGAGAATTGAACAAGGCGCAAAAAAAAGAAGCCAAGCGCCTGAAGAAACAGGTGGGCACCGATGTGCCCGGCGAGGATGGCGCCGCGGCCGCGCAGCCGCCGCTTGTAGACGAAAAGCCGCCGGCGGGCTAGCTTGCCGCGTTTGAGGTCCGGTGGATTCTCGCCGGCACGCTCG
>CAMDFL010000207.1 GCA_945897475.1 Bordetella parapertussis | reverse complement strand
GATGAACTTCGCCAGAAGGGCAAGTTAGGGCGCGACCGGGACGGTCGCTATCACCTTGCCGCCGGCAAGCCGGGTACCACCACGATTGTTGGCGCGATGTACCACGATCCCAACGAAGGGACTTGATCGTTTCTTCAGCGTTCCAAGGCGTACAAAATCGGATCCGGCCCGCGAGGGCGGATCCGATTTTTTATTTCCACATCCGCGAATCGAATTGAAACGCGCGCGGAGAGCCGCGTCGATCACCGGTGAGTTCACAGATGTGAGGCATTTTCTCACCGGCGCCGCGGCGCTACACCCCAGCCTGTGCCAGCGTCGCCTCTAAAGCCTCAAGGCAGGCGCTGTTTTGCTCGGCGCTGCCAACGGTGATGCGGATGTAATGCTCGAAGCCCGGGTCCGCCCAGGCGTTGATCTGCACGTTGCGCGCGAGCATGGCCTTGACTGCGGCGGCGCCGCTGATCGACAGGCGGACCGAGACGAAATTGCCCACCGAATTCATGGGCGACAGGCGCATCGCGCGCAAGCCTGCGATGAGTTGCGTGCGCCCCGCGGCGATAGTGTCCAGGATCCATTTCAAATGCGCGCTATCGTCGAGTGCCGCCAGAGCGGCCGCCTGGGCGAGGATGGGCACATTGAACACGCAGGTGGTTTTCTTCAGAGCCTGCGCGAGCAGTTCGGAGGCACATAGCGCGTAGCCCACGCGCATGCCTGCCAGGGCATAGGCTTTGGAGAAGGTGCGGGCGACGATCCAGGGCCCCTTGCGTTTGGCGAGGATTTCGAGCATGTCTGGCGCGCCCGCATGCACGCCGAATTCGTAGAACGCTTCGTCGATAAACAGGATCGTATTCTCTGGCACTTGTTCGGCAAGCTTTTCCAGATCCTGCCGCGGCAGCATCGCGCCGCTGGGATTGCTGGGTGTAATGCAGAAAGCGATACGCGCGCCTGCCCGGGCGCACGCTATGATTTTGTCGACATCGGGCATGCCGTCATCGCGATTGGGGGCTTCCACCAGTTGCGCGCCACTGGCGCGGATCATGGCGCGATAACCCCAGAATGTGGGCGTCGGCAACACCACGCTGTCCCCCGGTGAAACGGCGAGCGCAAGGCATCCTTGAATGAGTTCCTCGCTGCCATTCCCCCAGACGATGTGTTGCACGGGAACGCCGGTGCGCGCCGTGATCGCATCGCTTAATGCCGGGCACTGGGCATCGGGGTAACGGTTGATCAAGGCAAGCGCGTCGCGAATCGCATCGATCACGCGTGGCGAGGGCGGGAACAGGCACTCGTTGAGTCCCATGGGCAGAATCTTGCCGGTGTCCAGGCCTGAATGGCGCAGCCAGCCCTCTGTAGGCGGATCGAATTTGGGCGGCATCTCCTGCAGCACGCGCCGTATATAGGGAAGAAAATTATTGCCGTTGTTCACCGTGTTTCCTCAGGGTTAAGATTCGTGCGAACCAGATCAATGCAAGACTGCGATATCCGATTTCGTCAGCCTATCCTCAAATTACCAAGGATGGCACAATCGATATTAACCCGAGATTCACCGAGGAGAAATGGCTTTGAAATATTCTGAATCAGTCGGCGCGGCATCGATTTTTGCCGCATTGGCCCAGCCGGCAACCGCACTGCTGTTGTTCTTTGGAATATGCAGCATGGCCATGGCGCAATATCCGCTGAAACCGGTGCGCATCATTGTCGGCTTTCCGCCCGGTGGCGGCATTGACATTATTTCCCGCACCCTCGCCGACAGGCTCGCCGCAAGCTGGGGGCAGGCGGTGGTGGTGGATAATCGTCCCGGTGCCAGCGGCATCATCGCCGCGGAGCAATTGGCGCGCGCGGCGCCCGACGGTTACACGCTGATGGTCACGCCCTCGACGGTGCTCACGTTCGCGCCTGCGCTGTATGAAAAGCTGCCCGTCGATGTGGCCAGGGATTTCGCGCCCATATCGCAGCTCGCCGGATCGGAAGTCGCCTATGTGGTGAGCGCGGCCCTGCCCGCCAATACCCTGCAGGAGTTCGTTGCACTGGCCAGGCAAAAACCCGGCGCCATTGCCTACGCGGCCACCGGCAATGCCGGTTTGCCCTATGTCGCCTCGCTCATCGTCAACCAGCGCACCGGCATGAATCTCAACTTCGTTTCCTACAAAGGCGCGCCGCAGGCCTTGAACGACCTGTTGGGCGGCAGTGTTCATTTGTTTATCGACACCCTGCCAGGTGTACTGGGCCAAGTGAAATCCGGAAAGCTCAAGGTGTTGGCGGTTCTCGGGCAGAAGCGGGCATCGGCTTTGCCCAATGTGCCGACCATCGCCGAGGCCGGCGTTCCCGATGCCACCGGCCAATCCTGGAACGCGATGCTCGGCCGTGCCAACACATCGGCGGATATCATCCGGAAAATCAACATCGATGTGGTGGCCGCCCTGCGGCGCCCGGAGGTGATCGAGCGGCTGGCGGGGGTGGGATTTGACACCATCGGCAGTTCACCCGAGGAGCTCGCCGCGGTGATGAAATCCGATCTGGCAAAGTGGGGCAAGGTGATACGCGAGAACAACATCAAGGCCGAATAAAAACTAATCGGGGTCAGAGTCAAATAATCATTTGATTCGGATCCAATCGGGTCGGAGTCAAAAAATTATTTAATGTGTCTCTGACCCCAATTTAATTACAATTTAATTGGGAGTAATTTTCATGCGTTATCAACAGTTCGGCCTGACTGCCTACAATCGCGAGCGGGCAACTCCTGGCTATACCCTGTATTCGCCGAATTTCGGCAATGAAACTTACCTGCTCGGCATGCGTGGCGATGTCGTGCATCAGTGGCGCAACCATCCACTCCTGCCGGGCAATTACGCGCATCTTTTGAAGAACGGCAATCTGCTCTGGGCGGGACGCACCGCCGAGGGCAATCTGCCGCACACCGGCGGCAAAGGCGGGTGGCTGCGCGAGCTCGATTGGGAGGGCAAACTGGTCTGGGAGTATCGCGACGACAACCAGCACCACGATTTCCGCCGCCTGGACAACGGCAATACGGTTTATATCGCCTGGGAGAAATTGCGCGCTGAAAATATCAAGCGGGTGACTGGTGGGGTGCCCGGTTCGGAAAAAGACGGCATGATCTACGGCGATTACATCCGCGAGATCGATCCCTCCGGCAATACGGTGTGGGAGTGGCATTCGCAGGATCTGGAGATCGAGCGCTACCCGATCAATATGGTGGGGCATCGCGAGGAGTTCGCCCACTGCAACGCGGTGTTTCCCATGGACAACGGCGATGTGATGCTCAGCTTCCGGCGTATATCCACCATCATGATCATCGACAGGAAAACAGGCAAGCCGCGTTGGGAAAAAACAGATCTTGGCTGGGGCATGCAGCACGATTGCCAGATGCTCGCCAACGGCAATATCCTATTCTTCGCCAATGGCACCGATACCGGCCTTGCTCCTCATTCAAGGGTCATCGAACTCGAACCGACCAGCGGCAAGATTGTCTGGGAATACAAGGGTGCGCCGCCCTGGACCTTTTTCAGCCCGCACATCAGCGGCCAGCAGCGACTCGACTCAGGCAACACGCTGATCTGCGAAGGTCAGTGGGGGCGCATCTTCGAGGTGACTCCAGACAAGGAAATTGTCTGGGAGTACATCAATCCCCACTTCGGCGCCGGCCCTGGCGGCGCATTCAACGGAAACTGGGTATTCCGTTCTTATCGCTATGGCGCCGATTCACCGCAAATACGTGGCCGGCTCGGGCCGGTTCAGATGTAATCCGGCTGAACCGATATTTTCATGTTGACGGCATGGGATTCAAAGACAGAAAAGGCACGTAGAGGCGCGCCAGTGCTTGTTCTTCGGCCATATGCCGCCGAGTAGTGAAGGTCACAAAAACCTGGGGAGATTGGCAATCATGAAGTTTGAGCAATTAGGCCGCTCTGATACTTATTCAATAGGAACCATTTTGGCGCTTGCGGCGATTGGCGCGGCGACTCAATGCCTCGCGCAATACCCGGTCAAGCCGATACAGATGACGGTGAGCAGCGCACCGGGCGCCGGCACCGATCTGGTCGGTCGAACTGTCGCCGATAAGCTTGCCGAGCGTCTTGGCGTTCCAGTGATCGTCGCCAACAATGGCGGCGCCGCCGGCTTGATCGCCGCCGAAGCATTCAAGCGCGCGACGCCCGATGGGCATTCGATTCTTTTCACTAACGACAATCTGGTTCTGATGATGGCGCTCGGATCGAACAAGGGCGTCGATGTATTGCGCGACTTCGAACTGGTGGTGCCCGCCGTTGAAATCGACTTCTATCTGGTGGTGAGCGGGGAGGCACTCGCCGTCAAGGGCGCGCAGGACCTGGTGCGCATGGCCCGGGAGCGTGCCGGCAAGCTGAGCTATGCGACTCCCGGTATCGGTGCACCGCATCATCTGGGCATGGAATTGTTCAAGCAGCAAACTGGCGTCGACATTCTTCATGTGCCCTACAAAGGCATGGGGCCGGCGATGCCCGATTTCGTTGCGGGCAGGGTGCAGGTGACCATGACCGGATTTCCCGCGGTGGCCTCGTACGCGGGCAGCGGAAAAATTCGCATCCTCGCGGTGGCCTCCTCGCGGCGCTCATCGGACCAGCCCGATGCGCCGACCTTGCGCGAAGCGGGCATTCCCAATGTGGAAATCCAGGGCTACAACTACCTGGTGGCCCCTTTAGGGACGCCGGGCGCGATTGTTTCCAGACTCAATGCCGAGATCAATGAAATATTGAAGACACCGCAGGTGCGCGCCGACCTGGCCAAACGAGGCACAGTCGCCACTGGAGGTTCGCCGGCGGAATTGCGCAATCGGCTGCAGGGTGAACTGGAGAAGTGGACGCGCGTGGTAAAAATTGCCGGCATTAAACCTGAATAGCCAGCAGGTTCGCGCATTTGTATCAGGCGCCGCGAATCCTGTCGATCAGACCTGCGCAATCCTGGGGCGCGGTATCACCGCGCCACGCAACATGCCCGGCATGAGGCCGCGGAACAGGCTTATTCCGATTCGTATCGCTTGCCCAGCGCCAGATAGTCCTGCGTTCCCAGCACGCCATTGAGTTCATCGAAATCGAGCATGCGGTCGCGGAATGCGTTGGTGGAGCCGCTTTGTTTGAGATTGGCAAAATAATCGATTGCGGTGCGCGTCAGCGCGCGCACAAGGCCACCCGGAAAAATCACGATGCCGTAGCCCAGCACTTCAAGTTCGGCGGCGCTCAAGAGCGGTGTCTTGCCGCCCTCGACCATGTTCGCCAGCATCGGCGCGCGACCGGCAATGCGCGCCAGTCCCTGCTGCATCTGCTCCTTGGTGCGCAGTGCTTCGACGAACAGAATATCCGCGCCCGCAGCAAGATAGGTTTCCGCCCGTGCCAGTGCGGCATCGAAGCCCTCCACCGCCACCGCATCGGTGCGCGCAATGATGAGCGTGTCATCACTCGATCGCGCATCGAGGGCGGCCTTGATTTTGCCGGCCATTTCGCCTGGGGATACCAGTGTCTTGCCGTCGAGGTGGCCGCAGCGCTTGGGCAGGGTCTGATCCTCGAGTTGAATCGCTGAAGCGCCGGCGCGTTCGAACAGCCTGACCGTGCGCATGACGTTCAGCGCATTGCCGAAGCCGGTGTCGGCATCGACGATCAGCGGCAGCGTCACGCGTTCTCGAATCGCGCCCAGCGTTTCGGCGACTTCGGTCATGGTCACCAGGCCGATATCCGGACCACCGTGGCGCGTGTAGGCGATGCTCGCGCCTGACAGGTACAGCGCTTCGAATCCTGCACGCTCGGCCAGCAATCCGGAAAGCGCATCGAAAATGCCCGGTGCGAGCACGATGCCTTTTTGTTTCAGCCGCGTGCGCAGGCTCATGCAGCGCTGCCTCCAGCGGTGCCTGCGCCACGCTGCGCGGCAAAGCGCTTTTTCAAGTGCGGGACAAGACCGCCGTCATTCAACATGGCCATGAGATGCGTCGGAATGGGCTCGCAGTCGAGCACCACGCCGGTGTTGACGATGCGCACCTTGCCGGCCACCGGGTCCACTTCGAGAACGTCTTCGGCGCGTATGCGCGCGGTGTCGGCGCACACCAGCACCGGCAAGCCGAGGTTGATGGCGTTGCGATAAAAGATGCCGCCGTAGGATTGCGCCAGCACCGCCGTCACACCAAGGTGCCGCAGCGCCTCAGGCGCCTGCTCGCGCGAGGAACCGGCGCCGAAGTTGCGCAGGCCGACCACGAAGTCGCCGTGTTTCACCGTCGATGCAAATGTAGGTTCAACCGATTCCAGGCAATGACTGGCGATCGCGGCGATGCCAAGCTTCATGAATGCACCGGGTGCGAGCGAATCAGTGGTGACGTTGTCACCGAAGACCCAGGTGCGCGGGTTGCCTTTCGCCGTGTCATTCACCATGGATCACCCGATGATGTCCATGGGATTGCTGATGCGACCCGTAATCGCCGACGCCGCCACGGTATAGGGCGAGCCCAGATAAACCTGTGCCGAATCCGCACCCATGCGGCCTTTGAAATTGCGCGCCGTCGACGAAATGATCACTTCGTTTTCGGCAAAGCGATATTCGCCGTA
>CAMDFL010000206.1 GCA_945897475.1 Bordetella parapertussis | reverse complement strand
GTACCCATCGTCTCGGAAACCTTGCCCGGCATCGACGCGCCCGGCTGGCAGGGATATTTCGTACCGGCGAAAACGCCACGCGACGCGATCGATACCCTGCACCGCGCGGTGGTCAAGTCTCTCGCCGCAACAGAGGTGCGCGATCGATTGACCTCGCTCAGTTACGACATCGTCGGCAGCAGCCCGGAGCAGTTTAAAGTGGTGTATGAAGCCGATCTGGCGCGGTTTGCGAGGATCGTGAGGGATGCGAAGATCCCCTTGCAGGATTAGATCGATCGACCCTTAATAGACCGCTCTGACCCTTATTAGATCGCTCTGACCCTCATCAAAGGCGCCAATGAGCAACTTAGAGAATCAAGTGAGCAACCCCAGGGAGCAGGACGCATGAAATTATCGGTACTCGACCAATCCACCGCTTCCAAAGGCAAGACGCAGGACCTGGCGATCCGCGAATCCCTTGCGCTGGCGCGCCATTGCGACGCGTTGGGTTACCACCGTTACTGGGTCTCGGAGCATCACAACTCCGGCAACATCGTCGGCACCGCGCCCGAGGTGCTGATGGCGGCCATCGCCGCCACCACGCCGCGAATAAGGGTAGGCAGCGCGGGGGTGATGCTGCCGCATTATTCGGCGCTCAAAGTGGCCGAGCAGTTCCGCGTGCTGGAGGCGATCGCCCCGGGGCGCATCGACCTTGGCATCGGTCGCGCGCCGGGTTCGGATGGCCTCACCGCGCATGCCTTGAATCCGCATCCGCAGGATGTCGAGGATCAATTCCCCCGCCAGGTGCAGGAACTGCAGCACTGGATCTCGGGGACGCCCTTGCCGGAGGGCCATCCTTACAGCAAGATTTTCGCGCAACCCAAAGGCCCGAGCACGCCCGACCTATGGGTTCTGGGCAGTTCCAACTACGGCGCGCAACTCGCGGCGTACTTCGGTTTGCCCTATGCGTTCGCGTATTTTTTCTCGGGGGGCGCGGGGGTGGAGCAGGCGCTCGAGCTGTATCGAAAAAACTTTCGCGCAAGCGAGCGTTATCCAGAACCCAAGGCCACCATCTGCGTCTGGGCGCTTGCGGCCGACAGCGAGGAAGAAGCCTGGCGCCAGTTCAAATCGCGCGAGCGGTCCACGATCAATCGCGAATTCGGCATCCGCGTGCCGCTGATCTCGCCCGAAGAGGCCGCGACACAGACTTACTCACCCGCGGAAGCGGCGATCGCGGAGAAGCTGCGGCGAAAATCGATCGTCGGTACCGTCAGCCATGTTGCGGAGAAACTCAGAGAACTGGCGGGGCGCCTCGAACTCGACGAACTGGTGGTGGTCACCTGGACTTACGACCCCGAGCCGCGGCATCGCTCGTATGAATTACTGGCGCAGGCGTTTGGATTGGGCTCGGCGGTCGCCAAGGCCGCCTGATCGAGCCTTCCGCCGGTGTATGACATGCTTGTGTGGTATGCCAAATCGGAGAAGGGCGTGAAGTATCGGGGGCTTTACGAAATGAAAGCCGTCGATGATTCCGTTGCTTACCGCTACATCGACGAAGACATGAAGCTCACCGGCGCTGGCGAAAAGGATTACCGCTATCAATCGGTGTCGCTTGTCTCACCGGGGGAAGCATCAACACCCCAGCCGTTCGAGTTTCAAGGGAAGACCAGTTATCCCCCGAAGGGTGCCGGTCAATCCACCAGTGGTATTCCGGCATCCTTCACCAGCTTGACAAACTTGTCGATCTCCGCGCGATAACGCGGTTCGAACGATTCCACGCCCATGCCTGCGACTTCGACGCCCCAGATGGCGAGCATCTTCTCCACGTCGGGGGCGACGAGCATCTTCACCGATTCGGCGCTCACCTTCTGCACCACCTCGCGCGGCGAGCCGCCAGTGGTAAACATCCCGACCCAGGTGGAAAGCTCAAACCCCGCCACGCCGCCCTCCATGAGGGTGGGCAGCTCGGGCAGGAAGGCGGTGCGCGTCGCACTCGATACGCCTATGCCGCGGATCTTGCCCGACTTCATCAGCGGGAAGGCCGCCTGCGCCGGCATGAAGCCCATTTGCACTTCGTTGGCCATCAGCGCCGGCGTCATCGCGGCGTCGCCTTTGTAGGGGATGTGCACGATGTCGATCCCCGCGAGCGAGCGGAACAGTTCCGCCGAGAGATGCGGCCCTGAGCCGATGCCGTTGGAGGCGTAATTGATTTTCCCCGGTTGTGCCTTTGCCAATGCCACCAGTTCGCGCACATTGCCGGCGGGCAGGGCGTTGGACACCGCCAGCACCGACACGCCGCGCGTCAGCATTGCCACCGGCTGCAATTCCTTTACAGGGTCGTAGGCAAGCTTCTTGTACAGCGCCGGCGAGATCGCCTGCGCGTAGGTGTTGAGTAACAACGTGTAGCCATCCGGCGCGGCCTTGGCCACCACCGACGCCCCCAGGTTGCTGCCGGCGCCGGGGCGATTGTCCACCACCACCGGCTGGCCCCAGGCTTCGGTGTATTTGCGCGCATACAGCCTGGCATACGAATCGGTGGCACCGCCTGCCGCGTAGGGCACCACCAGGCGTATCGGCTTGACCGGATAGGATTGGCACCACGCCGATATTGGAAGCGCGGCAAGCAGTACTGCGGCGAGCGTGGTATTCAAAATGGGCGTCATCGTGTTTCCCTTGTTGATGTTTATTGCGTGTTGTTTATTCCGGTTTGATGCCGATATCGGCCATGATTTTTGCATTGCCACGGTGCGTTTCGCAGCGGTAGTGCCCAGCCCGCCTGGGGACAAGGGCACTATCATGCGGATCGGGCGCGAGGGATAATCCTGGGCCTGCGCGCAAACCGTGGAAGCGGCGAGCGCTAGGCAGAACAAAGTTGTGAATTTTTTCGACGCTTTCATATCCATCCTCCAGGCAGGCCAAGTATAGCGATGACTCAATCCTCTGAACGCCTGCGTTTCGACAAATGGCTGTGGGCTGCGCGCTTTTTCAAAACGCGTACTCTCGCTGCCCAGGCGATCGAAGGCGGCAGGGCACGCCTGAATGAGGCGCGTGTCAAATCCTCGCGCGATGTCAAGTCCGGCGACATAGTCATTATTCGTGCGGGCGAACTCGAATGGACAGTCACGGTGTTGGCGCTATCCGACAAGCGCGGCCCGGCGAGCGCCGCGGCTTTACTCTACAGCGAAGGCGAGGAGAGCCGCGCGAGGCGCCAACTGATGCTGGCCATGCGCCGCGCCGCGCCGCAGCCCGATCCCAATGCGCGTGGACGACCAACCAAGCGCGACCGCAGGCTGCTCCATAAATTCACCGAGGGCTAGTCGCTGGGCAGCAGCAAGGCTATAGTCGGCGTCCATCCCGCCAGAACGAAAGCCCATGTCATGCGATCGATTACGCTCGCCGAAGCCAACAAGATTATCAATGGAACCTTCGCCTCCGCGAAGAAGCGCAAATCCTATGCGCTTGCGGTCATTGTTCTGGATGCAGGTGGCCGGGTAAAAGCATTTCAGAAGCAGGACGGCGCATCGCTTATGCGCTTCGAGATCGCCTATGGAAAAGCGTTCGCGGCGTTGTCCTTGAACCGCTCGTCACGGCAAGTCCTGCAGAAACACCGGGAGAAGCCCTATTTCATGGCGAACCTGGAGGCCTTATCCGATGGCCCGCTGTTTCTTGAGGGCGGCGGGCAACTCATTCGCGACACCTCCGATGAGATCGTCGGTGCGCTGGGTGTCACTGGTGATGTCAACGAAGTGGACGATCTTTGCGCCATCGATGGCATACACGCGGGCGGATTTCGCGCTGACGCCGATTACGACGCGCGCGCGGCGAAGCGACTCAACATCAAGGTGGATGCGCCCTTGCGTGATCCGCGCAAGAAGTAACGGTGCGACCCGCGCAAGGAGTAACGGCGCGACCCGTGCTTATTCCAATTTGATCTTCGCCTCGGTAATCACCTGGCCCCACATCTTGAATTCGCTGCGCATGCGTTCGGCAAGCTGCGCTTGAGGTCCACCGGCCGCCTCAGCACCCACCTCGATTAAGCGCTGTCGGGTTTTGGGTTCATCGAGCACGGCTTGCATGCGTTCGTTCAATACGCGCATCACCTCGGGCGGTGTTCCCTTGGGTGTGAAAATGCCGAACCACGCGCTCATCTTCCAACCAGGCACCCCCGCTTCAGTTGAGGTGGGTGTGTCGGGCAGGCCGCTCAAACGCCGATCCGCACCCACCGCCAATGCGCGGATCGCCCCGGACTTGAGATTGCTGCCGCCGGTGCCCAGGCTGATTGACAACAACTGCAAACGTCCAGAGAGCATGTCTGGCATCGCCGATCCAAGACCTTTGTAGGGGACGTGCACCATGCTCAAGCCGGTAACGCGCGAGAACAATTCAAGCGACAGATGCGGCGGGCTGCCGATGCCTGCCGATCCGTAGAAGACCTTGCCAGGGGAGGCCTTTGCATAGGCGACGAATTCGGTGAGTGATTTTATCGGCAGGGCGCCGGCGATCACAAATAGATGCGGGGTTTCGGCGATATTGAATACCGGAATGATGTCGGTGACCGGATCGTAGGGCAGGGCGCGCGACATGAAGGGTTGCACCGCGATATTGCCACCGGCCGCGAATATCAAGGTATGGCCGTCGGGCGCTGATTTCACCACATGGTCGATTGCGATCACCCCTGAGGCGCCCGCACGGTTCTCGACTACCACCAGTTGTCCGGTTTTCTGTGCCAGGCCATCGGCCGAGAGTCTGCCCAGGATGTCAGTGACCCCGCCAGGCACGGTGTCCACAACCAATTTAATCGGGCGGGTGGGATACGATTGGCCCGAGGCGAGTGGTGCAATCGCAGTCAGAGCGATCAGCATGGCGAGACTTGTACGGATTAGAGGCATAGAAAAACTCCTGGTTGCGGATCAGCGTCAGGCCGAATTCTAGCGCGTGATACTGACGTTCATTAAGTCGGGATGTTCATTCGGTCGGGACGTTGATGGAATCGGGAGGTTCATTTGGTCCGAACGTTGATGCAGCCGGGAGGTTCATTCGGTCGGGATGTTCATGCAGTCGGGACGTTCATTCAGTCGGCTGAATATTGGCTGCCTTGACGATTCGCCCGACATAAATCAGGTCTTGCGCAATAAGCGATGTGAATTGTTCGGGCGTGCCGCCCATGGCAATGTAGCCCGCCGCGATGACCTTGGCGCGGCCCTCGGCCGAGCTGATGGATTTGACTGCGTCGCTGTTGACGCGCCGCAAAATCGGCTCAGGCATGTTGGCCGGCCCGAACAGGCCGACCCAGGAGCGCAATGGCGAAAATGCAGGTATCAATTCAGTGATGGCAGGCACGTCGGGAAGTTGAGCGATTCGCTTGTCGGTCATGACAACCATCGCGCGCGCCTTGCCCGCTTTCACCATGTTGAGAGCCGGGCCGAGAACCGAATAGGATGTTTGCAACTGACCGGCGACCAGATCCACCAGCGCCTGCGCGCCTGCTTTGTAAGGCACATGCACCATGCGCGAGCCGGTGAGCAGATCGATTTGCTCGCCGCCCAGATGATGATGTGAACCGACGCCCGATGTGCCATAGGAAATCTTGCCGGGATTCGCACGGGCATAGTCGATCAACTCACGGAAGTTGGCGGCAGGCACTGAAGGATGTGCAACGATGACCACCGGCGAATCGGCCATGGCGGTGATCGGAGTGAAATCCTTGACAGGATCAAAAGAGCTATTTTTGACAAGGAATACCCGCACCACTTGCGTGCCGGGGCCTGCAACCAGCAAGGTATAGCCATCGGGGGCCGCACGCGCCACCGATTCGGCCGCCACCACCCCGCCCGCGCCGGGACGATTGTCGACGATCAGCGGCTGTCCGAGACTGTCCTGCATCTGCGAGGTCACGATGCGTGTGAGCACGTCGCCGGCGGCGCCCGACGCGTATTGACTGATTACGCGGATGGGTTTGATGGGATAGGAAGACGCAAGCGGCACGCCGGGCTGGGCGAGCGCGGCGCCACAAGCGCCAAAGCCAAACGCGGCTGCAAGAGTTGCCTTTGCAATTTGGGACATTTCATGCTTTCTACGATAAGTGGGATGGCAGTCGAAGTGGATGCGTCGGTCTACTCGGGCTGAATCTTCGCGGCGCGCGCGGATCTGGTAAAAGTGGCGATATCGTCGCGCACGATCTGATCGAACTGTTCCGGCGTGGTGCGAGGCACCTCGGCGCCCAGAGCGGCCCAGCGCGCGGCCACTGCCGGTTGCTCGAGAATACGCGTGATGTCGGCGTTCAATCTCATCACCAGAGCGCGAGGGGTCTTCGAGGAAACCAGCAGGCCGAACCAGGTCTCCCAACGAAAAGCGAGGCCGGTCTCGGCCACGGTGGGGACATCGGGCAGGAGCGAGGTGCGCTGGCCCTTGGTGACCGCCAGCGCGCGAAGTTTCGAGTCGCGCAGCAATGCCAGTGCATTGCCCAGCGGCGCGGCGAACACATCGACGCGGCCGGTCATCACATCGGTTAGCGCCTCGGGAATGCCTTTGTAGGGAACATGCGTCATCTCCAATCCCGCGACACTCTTGAACACCTCCATGCCGAAGTGCGTGTTGCTGCCCACCCCGGCAGAGGCAAAATTGATGTGGCCGGGTTTGGCCTTGGCCTGCGCGAT
>CAMDFL010000205.1 GCA_945897475.1 Bordetella parapertussis | reverse complement strand
AAGCAGCGTTTCCTCGGCCCTCAACGCACTTAATTTAGCCTCACCCATGGGGTACCCCTCCAATTCATCGAAACCCAAAGCCTGCCTGAATCTGCGCCAGAATGCTTATCGTCAAATAAGGATTTTAGGGTAAATTTACCGTGACACCGAAGCGGACAGACAGTCCGCGGGACGTATTGCACACCCTGGGAACGTTTTGCAAAAAATCTTAATTCGTCACAATAGACAGTTTTTTTGATGTTAGCTTCGATAAACAAATCATCCCGGAATTTGCCGGCACAAAAATCTATTTTGCAACTTTTAATCCCAAAATTTTTATGAGCAATTTAGCTCTTGCAAGAGGCTACGTTACATAAAAGTCGGACGAAATTCAGGCGTAATGGCGCCTTGTTGCATCCCCTCCAGATTTTCGCCAGAATCAACACAATACTTATACCGTTACAAAAACAACAAAACACCTACAAATCCAGTCGACTAGGGCAATACCTTAATGGGTCTACGCTAAAATTATGGGGGGGTGAAAGTTTTTAATTAAAACCAAAAAAATTCTACCGTAAAAAAATAACCCCTTCCAATTTTGGAAATTGGATGTTAAATTTCGCCCCGACACTTACCATTTAGCTCAATTCTTGGATTATGCATTTACCCACGGGCCTTGTGACTAGCGTCGAGTGCTTACCCGCAGCGTTTATGTCGCTGTCAAATTTAAATTACGCACCATCTTCCTGACATCAGGCTTGGTCCTCTGAGAGGTCTTGTATTTCGATATGAGCCAGTTCCAGTCAATACTAGAATTCAGACAAGGTCGCTATTTAAAGCTGGCGTGCTTTGTATGCGCGGCCGCTATAGCCGCTTATTGGTGGTATGAGCCGCCCGCTTTGATTCCAAAGCCTTACGGCGGAACCTGGCTGGGCTACACGCTGGGGACCGTTGCTGCGCTAATCATTTTGTGGCTTATGCTGCTCGGCATCCGCAAGCGTCGTTACCAATCAAACATGGGAACCGTCCAAGGCTGGGCTTCGGCGCACGTCTATTTGGGCACGAGTCTGATTGTTATTGCCACGCTGCATTGCGCCTTCGAATTCGGCTGGAACATTCACACCTTCGCTTATGTGCTGATGCTGCTGGTCATTTTCAGCGGTTTCTACGGTCTTTACGCTTACTTCCGTTATCCAGGGCAAATGACTGCCAATCTGGGCGGCGAGACACTCCAGACCATGCTGCTCAAGCATGCCGATCTCGATAAGAACTGCCGGCGGATCGCTTTGAATCTGCCAAATGAAATCAATGAGCTGGTATTGAAGACCTCGGAAGCTGCGGCTCGGCGAACGCAAGGGGTCAGTTTTCGGCTAAGGCTGGCCGGGCCGAACGCCCCTAGCCCGACTCGTGATACACGAGATAGGCTCATCAAGCTGGGCAAAACGCTAAGCGGTGCGGATGCGAAAACCAATCAGCAGCTGGTGACGGAAATGACGCGAATGAGCGTTCTGGTGGACCGCATACGCCTTGAATTGAGGTATCGCGCCGTGCTTCAGGTATGGCTATATTTTCACGTGCCGCTGTCGTTTGGGCTGCTCGCAGCGCTGACGGCGCATGTGATTTCCGTATTTTATTTCTGGTAGACCCTGGCAGGCCGCACGATGGATATCCTGGTTACCTACGTCAGCATCAATTCTCGCGGGCAGCAGCAGCGGGAACAAAAACGCGCCGCTGGACCGGCAATCGACGTCGGGCGCGGCACTCAATGCGCCATCCATCTGCCAGACCCACGGGTAGACTTCACCCATGCGCGTATCACGGTTACCGATGGCGACGCGACGATAGCCGCGACCACGGGATCCCTGCAAATCAACGGTCGCGTCATGGACGGCGCAAAGCTAGCAGTCGGTGACAAAATTGAAGTCGGTCCCTACTTGCTGCAAATCGAGGAGCCTCCCGCAGGGATGCCGCTAGCGCTGTCGGTGACATTGGCAGTGCCGCTGCACGTGGCCAGCGGAGACCAGATACTGCAAGCCTACGTGGCCGCGCCCAGATTATCGAAACGCCGGCTTTCATACCTCGCCTTGTTTGGCGTGCTGTTTTTATGCCTGCTGATACCGATTGCTCCTGACTTTCTGGGTTATTCCGCAAATTCGAAAGTCATGGCGAAATCGATGGAAGAGCATGTGGTGAACAGCGTCGCCGACAAGTTCCTGCAGACCTGGAATCCTGGACCGGTGATGCAAAGCCATCAGCCAATTGGATCGGATTGCCGCGCCTGTCACCAGTTTCCTTTTATCCAGGTGCGTGATTTATCCTGCATGAATTGTCACAAAAGCATAAAGGAACATGTGCCGGTTGCCGAGTTGACCGGCGTCAAAGGGGAGGCATTCCGAGACACCCGATGTGCGGACTGCCATAGCGACCACAAAGGTCCGCAGGTGTTGCCGCGCGCCCAGGAGCAGTGCGCCACCTGCCACGCCGATGTCAAGCAAGTTGCGGCGAAAGCTAACTCTGGCAAGGCCGTCGATTTCGCCACCGAGCATCCCGAATTCCGACTGTCCTTGATCGACGCCAATACTCCCGATGTGATTCGGCGCGTTCGGCAAGGCAAACCCACCGCGCCCGATATGGTGGAGCGCTCGAACCTCAAATTCAATCATAAGCTGCATCTGGACCCGGCCGGTGTTCGCGACCCAGAAGGTAAGCGCAATGCATCTGGAGTAATGGATGCGCAGGGCAAGCGCACCGTAATGGACTGCGTTGACTGTCACAAGCCTGTCGAGGGAGGTCGACTAATCGCGCCCGTTTCCATGGAGAAACACTGCGAGCGCTGCCATTCGCGCGCATTTGAACCCAAAAATACCAAACGACAGGTGGCGCACGGCGACGAGGCTGAAGTTGCGACCATGTTGCGCGAGTTTTATGCCCGCCAGGTACTTGGAGACGCGCCTCCGGGCGCTAATCAAGCTCAGGATCTGCAGCGCGTTCGTCCCGGCAGCGTAGAACTCACTTATCCGGAGCGCCAGCAGGCATTGAAAATTGCCGATCAGAAGGCAGACGCGGCAATGCGCGAGTTGTTCGACACACGCGGCGTCTGTGGAACCTGTCATGAGGTCGCGCGCAAGGCCGATGGCGGTTGGAAGGTGGCGCCAGTGCTTGTCGCGCAGGTGTGGATGCCTCAAGCCCGCTTCACACATGCCAAACACACCACACAAAAATGCAGCACCTGTCACGATGCGGCGAAATCATCCAACGCGAATCAGGTGATCATGCCGGATATCGCGGTGTGCCGCGACTGCCACGTAGGCGCCAAACCGGTGACAGGAAAAGTTACTTCGGATTGCGCAACCTGCCACAAGTTTCATGACGGCAGCGATATATGGCACGGCGCAACGCAAGCGCAGACCTTACCCAAGGGGCAGACCTTACCCACAGGGCAGATAGTTCACAAGGCAGCGAAATGAGTAGGTCTCTGGTATTTCTTTTTGTCACTATGCTGTTTGCGTGTGGTGGCGGTGCTGGTGGAGATGGCGGCCCAACGGTTTCAGCCTCCGGTGGAGGTTGTAGTGGTGCTTGTGCTGCGGCCACCCTAACTTCGCTGACGGTAGCGGAAGTAGAAGGCATTGTGAGCAAAGCGGTGCAGGAAGCACAAGCCCGGGCCACACCCGCGACAATCGCGGTGGTTGACCGATCGGGCAACGTGCTTGCGGTGTATCGGATGACAGGCGCTGCCGCGACATTCACGATTGACGGTGGTCGCGGCGTGGTTGGCGGGCTCGAAGGCATAGGCATCGTCCCCTCGGAATACGCAGCCATCAGCAAAGCGTTGACCGGTGCGTATCTGTCCTCTGAGGGAAATGCCTTCTCGACTCGAACCGCCAGTCAAATCGTGCAGGAGAATTTCAATCCGGGCGCAACTGGTATCAACCAACCTGGCGGCCCTCTGTTCGGGGTGCAATTCTCGTCGCTCTCGTGCTCCGATGTGGTGTCTTCGGGTCCGGCGTCTGTCGTCGGTCCAAGGCCTTCGCCTTTGGGTCTTTCAGCCGACCCCGGAGGCTTGCCCCTCTACAAGAACGGCACGGTAGTCGGCGGCATAGGTATCATTTCCGATGGTGTGTACGGCCTGGACCGAGAAGTCATCGATATTGATCAGGACAGGGACGAACTTATCGCGGTGGCCGGCGCACGCGGCTTCGATGCACCGACCGATCGACGCGCTGATCGCATCTCCGCTGGCGGGATCACGCTACGCTACGTGGATTCGGAAGGGACTATCACCAACCCCGGTGCGGCGCCAGCGATAGCGCCGGCTGGTTCCGGCGTTCTGGTCGCAGTGCCAACTTACAAGCCCGTAGCAGCCGTTTCAGCAGGCGTCGCTTTCAGCAGCATAGCCTCAGGCTTTCGCATAGATACGACAACAGCGGCATTCACAGGCCTGAACGCCTATGTGCTGGATAACGGTGCAGGCGTCAACCGCTATCCGCCGATTGCTGGGACAGATGCACTGCTGACCCAAGCTGAGGTGACCCGCATTTTGGCTGAGGCCATTAAAGTCGCGAATCGGGCGCGTGCCCAGATTCGTCAACCCTTGGGTAGCCCCGCGCAGGTAACTATTTCGGTGGTTGACACCAATGCGGCAGTCCTGGGTGTGATCCGAACACCGGACGCGCCGGTGTTCGGGACGGATGTCGCTGTGCAAAAAGCGCGTAGTGCGTTGCTATTTTCGCGAACCACCACGGCCGCGGCCCTCAATGGTCTGGGTGCGCCGATCACCACTTACGTCACCGCCATGCAGGCGCTGCTCGCCGGGTCATTGGCCAACGGTATTGCCTACAGTAATCGAGCAATCGGCAATCTTGCGCGACCGTTTCTGCCCGATGGCATCAATGGCAATGGCCCAGGTCCCTTATCAAAGGCCTTCGCCGCATGGAGCCCATTTTCGACCGGACTGCAACTCGATCTGGTCCAAGCGGCGGTGGTCGCCAATATCGGAGCCGCGCCACTTACGGTTGGGTGCAGTACCGTTGCTGGGGCAAGAAACGGTATTCAGATTTTTCCAGGCAGTGTGCCAATTTACCGCGGCGCTGTTTTGGTCGGCGCAATCGGGATTTCGGGCGATGGCATTGATCAGGATGATATGGTTGCATTTCTCGGACTGGCCAACGCTGGCGCGCTACTTGGCACCGGTATTGCGAACGCGCCAGCCGCGATCCGCGCCGATCAACTGGGGGTAACCGGCGGGCAATTGCGCTATGTCAGTTGCCCTTTTGCGCCGTTTTTGGACAGCACCGCCACCAATGTCTGCGATGGAATTTAGCAAACGTCTCGCCGCACTGGCGATAATGGCGGCCCTGCCAGGGCCGGTCTATGCGCAGGCGCCAATTTCAGTTGCACCGCCACCAGCGGTTGTAAAGGTTGAAGCATCAGACGCGACAACATCTGAGCGATTTCTGCTGACGGTAGAAATACCGGAAATTCAGATGCATGAGCGACCCGATTTAAACTCGGCGGTCGTGGGCAGACTGGAGCAGGGCACTCAAGTCGAAGCGAACCAGAAAAGCGGAGACTGGTACCAAATCCGGCGGGCATCAGGCGCCTTCGCCTGGGTGCTGAATACCAAATATCCGACCGGCGCGGCGCTGGACCAAAGACCGTTTCCTGCCGACAGCCGCATCGCAACAGAAACCGGATCGCCCCCCCGAGGTAGTCAAGAATCGGCCTCGCAAGACTCCGGGAAAAGCGCGGCAGCCGGAACTGGCTCAGAAGACAGTATCGAACGTGCACGCCCACAAGGCGTACCGCTTGAGCCTAGATTCCCACTCATTGACCCATCGCGGGTCGCAGCACCTTCGCCCCTGCTTATCGGCGAATCAATTCCAGTGCCTGATCGATGGCGCATTTTGAAAAACGCAGGCCTGGTCAAATACAGCCTGCTTGACCCCTATAACCCAAACGTGCTCAAGGGCGACCTTCCGGTTCTTCAAAAGCAGTTGGGAAAAGAGTGGTTTTTCAACCTAGGCGTGCTCTCGGATACCTTGTATGAAGCGCGCCGCCTGCCGACACCTACAGGCGCGCAATCCACTCGCAATGCCGGGACGAACGGCACATTTGGTCGGGGCAGGCAGTCCGGCTTGGTGCAAACCGGCGTAGTCAGTCTTGCGCTGATCAAGGGCGATACCACATTCAGGCCGCCTGACTACGAGTTTCGCTTTGTCCCTGCGTTCAACATCAATCGAGCCGCGACAGAGGAGGTGCGCGCCGTCAACATCAATCCAGCGCGCGGGATTGATCGTAACGACAGCTTCGTCGGGGTCCAGGAACTTTTCTTCGACAAGCATTTGCGCGACGTTTCGCCGCGTTATGATTTTGACAGTTTGCGTGTCGGTATCCAGCCCTTCACTGCTGATTTTCGCGGTTTTCTGTTCCTAGACCAACCGTTCGGTTTGCGCTTATTTGGAACCCGCGATAACAACCAGTGGCAATATAACCTTGCTTGGTTTCGCCGCCTTGATAAGGATACCAACAGCGGTCTAAACGATATCGGCAGGCGCCTGCGCAGCGACGACATATTCGTATTTAACTTATACCGGCAGGATGCCCCTGTTTTGGGATTCACCTCTCAGGGTGTTTTGCTCTACAACCGCAATCGAGAAGGACAACAGCCCCCCTTCTATAG
>CAMDFL010000204.1 GCA_945897475.1 Bordetella parapertussis | reverse complement strand
TTGTGAGTGAAGTACGATTCACCGCTGATTTTGCTCCGAGTGGACACGCGTCGTATGTACATGCTCGCAAAAGCATAGACCGCAACGACGGGCGCAGCCCCATCACGAAAAAATATTATGGCACTACAAAACGTTTTGTCGAACCACGTACAATGAAATCCGGCACTAACCTTCGATTAAAAGACGTTTTGCGGAATTCATGCTGGATATGGGTGAACGCACCCATTGTTGGCTTCATCCGGCCCGTCATGCCGAATCTTCCCGAAAAACCGCTAAGCTTTATGGTTTACTCACAAGGGAGAAAATCATGGAGAAAAACTACATCACCGGAACCTGGGAGAAATCGCGCGCCTTTTCGCCTGCCGTCATTGTGAATGGTGGAAAAATGATCTTCGTCGCCGGTCATGCCGGGCAGGTCGACGACTCCGGCAAGTCGCTTGCCGGCGATTTCGAAGCGCAAACGCGCCAGACCTTCAGGAACCTGGAGAAAACCCTGAAAGACGCCGGGGCCGCCTTGAAAGACCTTGTCGCGATGACGGTATTCATCACCGATTCGCGCTACGGCAAGCAATTCACCGATATCCGGCTGGAAATATTCAAGGAAAATTTTCCTGCCAGCGCCCTCATCACCTGCGACGGCCTGGCCCGGCCGGACATGCTGGTGGAGGTGCAGGGAATCGCCATGATTGGCTGAATCGGGGCGGTTGCGGGGTGTTACCCCTGTTCAAGCTGGAGGAATGAGCATGGTTTGGAAAAACGAATATTCAATTGACATTCCGGAGATCGACGAGCAACACAAACTGTTGTTTGCGTGCATTGATCGGCTGGATGCCGCTAAAGACGATCGCGGCCGTGAACTTGCCGTGTATTTCGTGCTGGAAGAACTCAATGAATATGTCAAGGTGCACTTCAAGGTCGAAGAAATTGTCATGCGCCTGTTTGACTATCCGGGATTGGCGAGTCACGCGGCGGAGCATCACAAATTCATGGCTCGCCTGAAGTCTTTTGAGACAATTGAGTTAGGCCATGACGTGCACGCCGAGGCCAGCAGCTACCTGCGCGAATGACTGATCAAGCACATTCAGGGCAGCGACCGGCAATATGCCGCGTTCGTGCTTACCCAGTAAACCCGGGATCGGTTATCGGCAAACCTGAGCATTGAACAAAACGATGATGTACGCTTTTCAAAAGTACAAAACATGACCCATTCGAGAAATTTAGCTGCCGCCATACGTTCAGCTCGGGTTCGATTTGACTATCAGTAGACGTTCATACGAGGCGGCACTCGCCAGCAGTTGCTTTTCTTCCGCGGTCGCGCGCAGTTCAATGCGATCAGCGCGCGTTGCCGTAATGGTTGCCATGGGGGTCTTTCTCAAGACATTTAAGGCTACGATTTAGTGCACGGAAAACATCCTTACAAGTGCGATAAGCCGAATAGGCATTCTTGAATTTGAACGCTATATGAGACAAAAGGACCCAAAATGTTTAGCGGCCTCTTCGCTACCCACGATGTTTCCCCAATCACACTTACAATGGGTTTTAATCGTGACCTCTATGAAAGCATCGATTTGGAATTGCCGCCGAAAATCGCCATCCGCAAACTCTCCAAGGTATTTCGCCCGGCGCGCGGCGCCGCGGTCGAGGCCTTACGAGGCATCAATCTGGATATTGGCGATGGTGAATTCGTCACGCTGATTGGCGCGAGCGGCTGCGGAAAGACAACCCTTCTTCGCATCATCGGCGGGTTTGAAGAGGCAAGCGAGGGTTATGTCGAAATTGCCTCGACGGCAGGAGGGCGAAACCTGGTGACCTCCACCGTGTTTCAGGAGGAATCAGTATTTCCTTGGCTCGATGTCCAGGGCAATGTCGAATACGGCCTTCGCATTCGAGGCATGGCCAAGTTAGAGCGACGCGAGATTGTCGATCACTTCATCGACAAGGTTGGCCTCAATGCTTTCAAACACGCATACCCGCCGCAATTGTCTGGTGGCATGCGCCAGCGCGTGAGCGTGGCGCGGGCCTTCGCCAATGGTCCCGAAGTACTGTTGATGGATGAACCCTTCGGCGCGTTGGATGAACAGACACGCATCGTTCTACAGCAGGAGGTGCTGCGTTTATGGATCGAGCATAAGCGCACCGTGGTGTTTGTCACACACAGTCTGGATGAGGCGATTACGCTCTCGGATCGAATTATTGTGTTGAGCGCAAGACCGGGGCAGATACGCGCCGATATTCGCGTGGAGATCGATAGGCCACGGCCGGTGAGCACGCTGCGTGCCCATCCGCAATACGCGGAGTTATATCAACGGCTATGGAGCTTGATAGAAGCCGATATCGAGCGTTCGCAACCAGGGGTGACGGCGTGAACGGTGCCGCCCAAGGTGACAAAGAAAAATTGCTTGGCGAACCCCAAGCGAGCGCTGCTCAAACGCTGATTCGCCGTGGCGAAAATACCGGCCAACACGAATGGACGGCGCGTGCGCAGTGGTGGTTGCGGCTAATTTCGCCATTTTTACTGTTAGGTACTTGGGAGTTGCTGGCGAAGTTAGGCGAGCTTGACGCCCGTTTCTTCCCTCCACCCACCGAAATCGCCAAGTCCGCGGTTGCGGTGGTACAGGATGGGTCGCTATGGAAGGCGAGCGCTGATACGTTGCGTCGCTTAGCCTGGGGTTATGGCATCGGTGCTGCAGCGGGAATCATCGTTGGTCTGTGGCTTGGCCTCTCAACCTGGTTTCGTGCGCTGATCGAGCCGTGGATTCAAATTACCTACCCGATACCCAAGCTCGCCTTGTATCCACTTCTGGTGCTGATCGTGGGTCTGGGCGAGATGCCCATCATCGTTTTGCTTGCGATCGGCGTGTTTTATATTGTCGCCATCAATACCATCGCAGGAGTATTGTCGATACGTAAAGTGATTCTCGACGTAGGTCGCGACTGCCGCGCAAGCTTCATTCAGTCGTTCGTCACCATTGCATTACCCGCTTCGATGCCGCATATCTTCACAGCCCTTGAGATTTCCCTTGGTATTGCCTACATCATCCTAATCGGCGCCGAATTCGTCGGCGCTAAATCGGGCCTGGGTGCGATCATCTGGTCCAGTTGGCAGTTGTTCGATGTGGGCCCCATGTACGTGGCCATTGTGACGGTGAGCATCCTGGGTTACTTTTCGGTGTTGCTCACACGTTGGCTGGGCGATTTTCTGATGCCCTGGCGCCGCACCCACGGTTAACACCAAGTATTTTTCATTCCCATCGAGGAGAAATGATGCGTTTCATCCCTAAGCTCGCCGCCGCAGTTCTCGTGGCGACGGCACTAAATTCCAGCGCGGTATTAGCCCAAGTCCCGCTAAAAAAGGTCAACGTCGGTGTTCTCTATCTGGTGGCTGATGCAGGTCTTTTCATCGCCAAGGATCGCGGCTACTTCGCCCAAGAGGGGCTGGATATCGAATTCACGCGTTTCTCAAGCGGCGGTGATGTGGTAGCACTGTTGGCCACTAATCGCCTCGATGTGGGTAGCGGCAGCGCCACGCCGGGTTTGTTCAACTCCTACATTCGCGGCGCCGTGGCGCCGATTGTCAGCAGTAAAGCCATCCTATCCAAAGACGATCTCACCGGAAGTGCGCTGGTGGTGAGAAAAGACTTAATCGACAGCGGCCGCGTGAAGACCATGGCGGACTTAAAAGGCATGCGCGTGGTGGTCAACAACATTCAATCCACATCGATTAACTATGTGTTGCGCGCCATCGCCCGCGATGGCCTGGGCAAAGATGATGTCAATCTGGTGGAGATGCCCTTCGAGCAGTTCATCCCGGCGATGCAAAAACGCGCGGTGGACGCGGTAATGACTTTCTCGCCGCTTACCAACACCATCGCCGACCGCATGAAACTGGGTGTAGCGATGCCCGGCAGTTCCACCGGCATCACCTCGCCCGGCGGCACCGCCAATATGATGTTTTACTCGGGCGCCTTCGCCAAGTCGGATGTGGCGCGCGCCTTCATGGTGGCGCATCTCAAAGGCATGCGCGATTACAAACGCGCGATCTTTGATGGCAAGGGTGATCGCAATGCCACCTGCGCGCTGATCAATAAACACCTGCCATTCGTACCGCCGGATTGCGCCGGCATCTCCATGTCGCACGCCGATGCCGACGGCGCGGTGAATGTGAAGTCGTTGGAAGAGTTTCAGGACGAATGGATGAAGTGGGGCTTGATGCGCGAGCGCGCCAATATCGCCGCCAACGTCAATATGGAATTCACCAACTTCGCGGTCAATCGCCTGGGCAAGTATTGATTAGAACGTGGCCTTGCCACGAAGGAGAATTGTTATGGGCAATGTAGACACCGTCTTCAAAGGCAACGCCGAGCGCCTGAAACGGCGCGTTCCGGCCGGGGAGTTGGTCACGCCCGGGCGCTTCGCCAAGGAGCGTGAAAAAATCTTTCGCCGTTCCTGGATTTTGATGGCCACCGAGGCCGAGATTCCCAACAAGGGCGATTATGTGGCGCGCCCTATGCCAACTTTGGATATTTCTGTGCTGATTGTGCGCAGTGCAGATGGAGTCGTGCGCGGATTTCATAACATTTGTACCCATCGCGGCAATAAACTCGTGGCCGATGGCAGTGGCAACGCGCCGCATTTCACCTGCCGCTTTCACGGTTGGGCGTTTCGCAACGAGGGCAGCCTGGCGGTGGTCACTGACGAAGGCCAGTTCCGTGACCTGGATAAATCGATTCTCAACATGAAGTCCATTGATACCGAGGTGTGGAACGGTCATGTGTTCATGTATTTCGGCGAAGGCCCGCATGAGACGGTGCGCGAATGGCTGGGGCCGATGTTCGGTGAGTACGATGGTTACTTCGAGCAACATCGCGCGATCAATAGCCGCAGGGTGGAGGTGCGCTGCAACTGGAACCTGGCGATCAATGCCTTCATGGAGGGCTATCACACCCTCTACATCCATTCGAAGTCGGTGCCCGATTATCAGGGTGGGCCTTCCAACCCCGAGCGGCATCGCCCCTTCATGGAAATGTTCGAACGTAATATTCGCTATTCCGCACCCTCCAATCCGCATCACAAACAAACCCGCGCCGAAACCGTGGCATGGAAATACGGCAGGCAGGCGCTGCCCGCTTTCGATGGCGACATGACCGGCATGCCCCCGGGTATCAACCCGGCGCGGGCGAAGAACTGGGCCTTCGATGTGGTGCAGCTCTACCCGAATACCGTGATGATCCTGGGCAATTCCTTTCATATTGACTTGAGCTTTTGGCCGATCGACGAGAACAATTCGTTATTGACCGGGGCCAACTACATGTATCCGGCCAAGGATCTGGGCGAGCGCCTTTCGCAGGATTTTGTGATGAGCCGCGGGCGCTTCGTGGTGAGAGAAGATCTCTCCACGCTGGAAGCGCAGCATGCGGCGCTGAAATCGGGGGCGCTGACGCATTTTCAGCTCTCGCAGCAAGAGACGGCATTGCAGCATCACTATCGCGTCGCCGCCGACCTGCTCGCCGCCGATCTGTGACCCATAAAAGCCAAGTTCATCGACAAGGATTCAAATCATGAGCGACATTCGATTTCCCGCGGGCTTTGAGAATCTCTCGCGTTTCGCGCCTGACTGGGTGTTGCACGATCCGATGGAGAAGCAAAAAAAACGTGCCGAGCGCTCGCTGGTCGCGGTAAAAGCATTCAATGACGATCTCTATCCCGAGATCGAGCGGGTCATTGATTATTTAAAAACCTGTCCAATGGATAATTTGTCGGACGAGGACAAAAATTTATATCGCCTCGCCGCCACCTGGATGGAGATGTCGCACCCGGTTGACCTGCGCTGGAACGATACCGATGAGCGCGATGTGTTTCCTTTCGAGCGCATTCATCTGGTGGAGCCGTCACCGGCGGATTAGAAGCTTCGCTCTCAATCGACCCTGCTATTTGCCGGAGCCTCTTTCGCCGGTATCTCCTTGGTCCCGCGTCCCACACCGCACCGCGCATCCATCCCCAGGCACGGGCGATTGCGTGTTCCAGATCGTCCACTTAGGCATACACCACCGGAATCACCAAGAGGCCCAATAGCGTTGAAGTAATCAATCCGCCAATCACTGCCGTGGCCATGGGGTTGCGAAACGAGAGGTCGGCCATGCCGTGGCCCAGCGCAATCGGCAGCATGCCGGCGCCCATGGCGTTGGTGGTCATTACGATGGTGGTCATTACGATGGGCCGAGCACGTTTGTGGCACGCGTCCTTTAACGCCTCAAGGCGCGACATGCCGCGATTGCGCCGCCCAATGACAAGGGGAGCGCGGCGAGGATGGTTGCAGGTTGCAGCACATCCTTGAACAGCAGCACCAGCACAATATAGATGCATAGCACCCCCGCGGGCATCGCAAAGCCGAAACTAACGAACAATTCGCCCATCACCTCGGCATCACCCAGATTGCCTTGTCGCACGCCAAGCGGAAGATTCTTCATGCTGGGCAGGTTGTGCAACGCTTCGCTCACCTTGCCCAGGGGTTCTTCGGAGAGTTCAATCTCGAATGCCACATTACGCCGCGAATCGGTGGCCTCATTAGCCCGCCAAATGACACGCCCCACTCATTACCCTGAAAAGACGCACTCGCCTACCCCGGTATAGGCTTCCCGCGATCTGAATCCACTGTGCTGGCCGGCCTGCGTTTGCTAACGGCGCCATAATCGCCGCGTTGGAATCCTTGACCAAGATTAACGGCCGCCAACTATCAATCGGTAAGCTCACCGTTTCCGTAAAGTAAGATTGCATGTCAACCCCTGGC
>CAMDFL010000203.1 GCA_945897475.1 Bordetella parapertussis | reverse complement strand
AACCTCACTGCAGCGCCATCGGAAACGAACCCGCTTCGAACCACCCGTTCAATCCGGGCTAAACATACTCCGGCCCGCCGATGGGCAAGCCCAGTCGAAACCGCCCATAAGCCGCCATGTTGGAGTCCCAGTGCAGCCGCAGTTGCATGGAGCCCGCGTGAATGTCGCGAAACTTGCGCTGCAGGTCGTTCGAGGCAAACCATCCGTAGGCCCCTGCGCCGTAGCTGATGCGCTCGGAAATTCTGATCGCAAGGCAGGAGCAGTAAGCCAGGTCGCGGCGATTGCGGATGTGCATATCGAGCGGCAGCTTGTCCTGGATACGCAAGCACGCCAGCGCCTCGCGCACATCGGCAACCAGAACCCGGCGCGCCGCGTCAAACTCCGCGGCCGATTCACCAATGCGCATCTGAACGCTTTGAAAATCAGAGAGCGTATCTCCGTCGCGCGATATGCGCGATGTCATCCACTCGGCATACTGTTCGATCATTCCGCCGGCAGCCCCGAGGCATACCGCTACCAGTGTGAACGGCTTGGTGGATAGCTGCGGCAGGCGGTAGTTGGGGTGTGGATTGCGACTGATGGAAGGGTCGAGCACGCGGTAAGCGGGCACGAATACGTCATTGAACTCGACATCCTTGCTGCCCGAACCCGACATGCCCGCGACATGCCAGTTGTCGATGATTTTTGCATCGCGCCCCGACAGCAGCACCCGCCTGCGTGCGCGCGAGCCCGATCCTGCGACCGGCGCACCGGTGAGCCACCAGCTGGCGTGATCGCAGCCGCTGGAAAAGCGCAGCCTGCCGGTGAATCGGTAACCGCCATCGACCGGCACAAGCTCGGCTTTTGGGTCGTTGCCCGAGGCGAGCAGCGCATCCGGGTTTTGCCCCCAGATTTCCTCGAGCGCCTGCTCCGAGCTGTCGCCGATGGTGGCCTGGTGTTCCCCCAGCACCGCCAGGTTCCAGCCGCTTGCGGCGCAGCCGCGCGCGACTTCCATGATGACTTCGCACAGGACGTCATAGTCCATCTCATAGCCGCCATACTTTTGGGGCTGGCCAATTTTGAAGAAGCCTGCCTGACGGAAATCCTCGATGGTTTGCGCTGGCGCCCGGCGCAGGTTCTCGCACTCCGCAGCGCGTTCCTTCAAGGCAGGCACCATCGCGCGCGCGCGCGCGAGCAACTGCTCGCGGGTGGGCCGTGCCATCGTGGAGGTGCTGGTGTCGATCGACAATGTCGATGGCGAATTCATCCCGTATAGCCTCAATTCAATCAGGGTGGGGCAAACAGTCTAGCCGCACCGGGGGCCATCGCCGAAATACCAATTTGCCCCAGGCTATGCTTTGCAGGCATATCCCTTGCCAGTTCCTTCTTGCGGCATGAGAATGGCGCCTCGCCTTGCCTGGGCAGCCTCGTGCAGTGGATATCTTGAACTCATTGGAAAGCACATTCTCTAAGCTAACCCTCAAACAACTGAGGCAGCTTATTGTCATCAGCGATTGCGGCAGCATTCGCGCTGCCTCCAAATTGCTGTTCATTGCGCAACCGGCGCTGAGCCGCAGCATCCGAGCACTGGAGGAGCAACTCGGCATCACCCTGATCGAACGCGGCACGGGCGGCATTCAACTCACAAAATTCGGTGATGCCCTGCTGCGCCATGCAAAGGTTATTGAAGCAAGCCTGCGCTATGCGACTGAAGAAATTGACGAGATGCGCGGCCTGGGCGTGGGTTCGATCCGCATTGGCATCGGGCCGCTGGAGGGATACACCATCGCCTATCTGGCCATCGACCGGCTCCTGGGGCGCCATCCAGAAATCGAGATCACCATCATCGAAGGCCCGTACGATTTTCTCGAAGCGCAACTGTTGTCCGGCAAGGTGGATTTCATACTCGGTCCGAGCACCCAGGACAGCCTGAATCACGGCCTGTCGTGGGAAATACTCACGCATATTCGACGTGTTGTCGCGGTGCGCAACCGCCACCCTCTGGCGCGCAAGAAAAAGCCGACGCTTGCGGACCTGGCCGGGGCCCGCTGGGTAACACCGCGAAATGGCACCCTGGCGCGCGCGCGCCTGGACAACGTCTTTCTGCAGCATGCGCTAACCCCGCCACATAGTTCCATACAAGCCTATTCCACGACCTCCGCGACGATCGTCGCGCTGGTGCTGCAACGCGATCTGGTTGCGCTATTGCCGCGCGCACTCATCAAGCATGAACTGCGACAAAAAGAGCTCAAGGAACTGACCATCGACGCAGCGCTTTTTTCAACCGCGGTGGTACTGACTCAGCGCGAACCTAATCGCTATCCGCCCGCTTGCCGGGAACTGATCACAGAGATTAGGAAGGTGTGCAAAGAAATTGGCGCCAGCCTTTAATCGCATGCAAGTTCAACTATGCATACTTGGGCACTGGATCGACACCGCATATGACCGCGGAAACGTTCAAACTTCTCACCGGCACCGAGATCGTGCACATCCCGTTCAAGGGCAGCGGCGATTCGGTGCCGGCCATGTAGTCCGGGCAGGTGGATATCAATTTTGACAATCTGCAGGGTTCGCTGGCGCTGATCCAGTCAGGCAAATACCGGGTGCTGGGGGTGGCCTCGCGTAACCGCGAAGCGCTGATTCCCAACGTGCCGACCCTGATCGAATCCGGACTGCCGGATTTTGTGGTGGCGACCTGGAACGCCGTCTGGACCACCGGCGGCACGCCACCCGATGTGGTGCCGTGTTACGAAAATGAGCTGCGCAAAATTCTGGTGGTGCCGGAGGTTGTGGCCACCATCCAGAAAGTCGGTTTGCAGGTGACCCACCTGGGAAGCCGTGAGACCGCAAAAATCGTCGAGGACGAGGCGTCGCACTGGGACGGCATGTTGAAGAAGATTGGCGTCAATCCTGAATGAACATCACTGCGCCGAAGGACGACAGATTTTCCATGCTGTTAGGGAAGCAGTGCGGAAGTGCCAATTTCGAACAATAACGCTTAATGCTTTAATCTGACTTTGGGGATCTAAAGGGGGGGGGGGGCAGGCCCCCTTTAGCAGACCCTCCTTAGCGGTTTATGTTTAATGGGACAGAGATACTACTGCGGCTTGATATTGGCGAGCCGCACCAACTCCTGGCCGCGTTTCATTTCCTGACGGATGAATGCGGCGAAGTCCTCGGGGCTGCCGCCGGCCGGCTCGACGCTCAGCGGAAGCAACGACTTGGAGACAAACGTCTTGTCGGCAAGCAGGGCGTTCAAAGCCGCGTTGACGCGCAGGATGATTTCGCGCGAGGTGCCGATCGGAACGAGGAAGCCATTCCAGCCCCGATAGGTAAAGTCCAGACCTTCCTCCGAGAAGGTGGGCACGTCGGGCAGAAAGGAGGAGCGATGGGTGCCGCCAACCGCCAGCGCCTTTAACTTTCCCGCTTTCACCATTTGCGCTGTCATACCGGTCGGGTTGGTGATGGCATGCGATTCACCGATTTGCGTCGCCAGCCACGCCATGCTTGGTTCCTTGTAGAGCACGTGGGTGAACTTTGTACCGGTATGGGCCTCCAGCCAGGCCAGCGACAGATGGCTCGGGCTGCCGATGCCCCAGGATGCCCAATTGAGATCTCCGGGGCGAGTTTTCGCATAGGCAATGAACTCCTTGAGCGTATTCACGGGTAGCGAGGCATTGACCGAAAGGGCATTGTGGATTGAGCCGGTCTGGATGACAGCCAAATAATCGCGAATCGGGTCATAGGGCAGTTTGGCGTACACAAAGGGATTCAATCCAATTTGCGCGTTGGCCACCAGACACAGTGTGTAACCGTCGGGCGCGGACTTCATGCAGGCCTCCATGCCGATGATGCCGTTGGCGCCGACGCGATTCTCGATGATGATCTGCTGACCAAGATGCGGTGCAATGGCCTGGCCGATGGCGCGCCCGGTGAGGTCGGTAGGGGTTCCGGTACCGGCGGGAAGAATCGCGCGTACCGGCTTCACCGGATAGCTTTGTCCAAACGCATTGACGCATAAAGGCATTGCGACGATGAGTAACTTGAGAAACCTGGTGGCTGCCATGGGATTCCTTGTTCTTTGTGTTGCAGGTTCGGTATGGCGGAGAAAGGGGATTTCCTATTCGCGCGAGGAATACAGCGGGCAGCCTAGCCACCATCGGTCCGGTGGATTGGCTTCCTCCTCCCTGCCGGTTGCGTCCATCAGGAAGGCGAGTTCCACCACGGCGCCGTTCGGGTCTTCGACAAACAGGCGGAAAATGCGATCGTTGGCAACGCCGCGTGCTTCCTTGAACTTGAAGTTGCCTGTCTTGAGGCGCGCGCGGGTTTCTTCCAACCCCCGGGCCATGATGCCGAAGTGATCAACCCGATTGGCACCAGTCAAATCCTCCTGCCGTTGCGATTTTTCCTCCAGCAGGTGAATGATCGGATCGTCACCGTGATAGAGAAAATAGCCGGTAGTCGGAAAGCTTGGTCTTGGTCCAACCTTCAAGCCCAGCAAATCGATGTAGAACTGCTTGGTCTCCTCCAGTTTTGCGGTCTGGATGTTGACGTGGTGGAGGTTAAAAATTTTCATTGGTGCCGCCTTTTCGGTGTTGACACTCAAACGATCTGACCGGGGCAGCCACCGAACATGAAGCGCTCGACGGCAACGCGTTCAAAGTCGCGCCACGCGCGTGCGGACTGGTTCGCGAACAGCCGCTTGAAATTGCGGCATCTTACCGTGTTGATTGCGATCGAACGCATCCGCAGCTTTGGCCGGGCCGCGGCCGAGTTGCACACCAGGTCAGCCCGCGATATCCAAAGATCTGCCCCTATGCCAACGCCAAACACTATGTATCGGAGAAGCTGGTTGCGATACTTCCGGTGAAGCTGCCTTCAGTATTCGGACCGAATTCAGTCATCATGCTTCGCGAGCGTGAGACGACTCCGGCAATGCGCGATTTCATTGAATACTTGAAGAGGATCACCCGGAAACAAACGAGGCGGCGCAACTGATCCGATGATGCTACGCAAGGTGCTGGCAAGCAGTCTAGCCGCACCGGGTGCCACCCCCGAAATACCAATTTTCCCCAGCCTATGCCTTCTGGGCATATCCATTGCCAGTTCCTTCTTGCGGCATGAGAATGGCGCCTCGCGTTGCCTGGGCAGCCTCGTGCAGCGGATATCTTGAACTCATTGGAAAGCACATTCCCAGCGCGAACCCAATCGTTATCCGCCGGCTTGCCAGGAATCGATGGCGGAAATCAGGAAAGTCTGCAAAGAGTCTGGCGCGACATGGTGATAGCGGATTACGGAACAGGCTCTTAGAAAGGTGCACGATGCTCTACGAAAAAACCGGCTTGACCCGATTTGACAAGAATCGCGCGACATCAGGCTTCACGCTGTTTTCTCCGCTGTTGCAAAAGAAAACACTCATCCTCAACATGCGCGGCGAGGTGGTGCACGAATGGGCTCTTCCCGCCCAACCTGGCAACTACACCTACCTGCTGCCCAACGGCAATTTGCTGGCTGCGTTACAAACCGAAGAAGGGCCGCCGGGCCTCAACGCAAAGGGCGGAATGCTGTGTGAGCTCGATTGGAACGGAAAATTGGTTTGGCAGTACATCGATCATGCGCAGCACCACGACTTCCGTCGTTGCGCCAATGGCAATACGGTCTATCTTGCCTGGGAGTTGTGGTCGAAGGAAACTTCGGCTCGTGTCGGCGGCGGGCGCGCTGGCACGGAGCACGACGGCCAGATTTACGGCGATTACATTCGCGAGGTCACGCCCGCTGGCGAGACCGCCTGGGAATGGCATGCGCAAACTGACATGGAAATCGAAAAGTACCCGTTGTGCCCGATCTGCAGGCGCGCTGAGTATGCGCACCCCAATGCCATTTGTCCGACCCCGGATGGTGGTTTCCTGGTGAGCTGGCGCACCAACCACCTTATTGCCTGGATCGACCGCGCCACGCGACGCTTCAAGTGGGAAATGATGGATATCAAGTTCGGCCATCAGCATGATGTGCAAATGCTGGACAACGGCAATATCACCTTGTTCGCCAATGGCGAACACACCGGCGGTGGCGGCCCGCAGACCGGATCACGCGTTCTTGAAATCGACCCGAAAACAAAAAAGACCGTATGGGAATACAAAACCACTCCGCCACACATCTTTTTCAGCAACTACATTAGTGGCGCTCAGCGCCTCGTTTCGGGTAACACGCTGATCTGCGAGGGTGCCTGGGGACGAATATTCGAAGTCACGCCGCAGGGCGAGATGCTTTGGAATTACATCAATCCGTTCTTCGTTCCCGATGACGTGCAGAGCGGTGCCGGCTCCAATGCGGTGTTCCGCGCCTATCGTTATGCGGCAGATTCGCCGGAAATACGCGGGCGCTTGGGCAAAAGCGCGGATTAGCGTTGGTGCGTCACAGACGGCGCGCAAAGCAGTCACACTAAGTTTTTCTAAAACTGGAGAAATGCGCATGAAACGTTCCGCAGTGCTTGCCCTTCTTGGTGTACTCGCCATCCCCAGCAGTGTGTTGGCGCAAAGCTGCACCGGCAATCCGGTGACGGTGCAGATCCTCGGTTCGGGCGGACCGGCGATCAATCCGACCCGCGCATCGAGTAGTTACCTTCTGTGGGTGGGCCAGCAGGCAAAGATGATGGTCGACATGGGTGGCGGAGCATTTTTGCGCTTTGGTCAGTCGCAGGCAAAGCAAAGCGACCTGGCGTTGGTGGCGGTGAGTCATCTGCATCCCGATCACATTTCAGATCTGCCCGCGTTCCTGTGGCTGTCAGTTCAGAATCGCAAGGAGCCCCTGCCGAT
>CAMDFL010000202.1 GCA_945897475.1 Bordetella parapertussis | reverse complement strand
GGCGGGCACCGAAATCGTTCATATCCCCTACAAAGGCGGCGGGCCCCAGGCACAAGGTCTGGTGGCGGGGGAAATCGATGTTACGTTTCAACCGTTGCAGCAATTGAAGCCGTTCTTGAACGGCGGCAAGATCAAGTTGCTGGCCTATTACAACGGGCCACGGCCGGCGGATCTGGCCAATATTCCCGATCTGGCCGACGCCGTTTCTGGCTTCAAAGCGGGCCCGGGTTTCATCGGTTTGCTCGGACCGGCAAAAATGCCGGCGCCGGTGCTGGCGCGCTTGAATGCGGCGGCGGTTAAAGCGATAACAGCGCCCGATACACGGGCCAAACTGGAAGCCAACGGCGCCATCATCGTCGCCGGCACGCCTGAGTCTTTCGCTGCGGAACTCAAGTCGGGCCTTGAGGGCACGCGCAAGTATGTTGAGGCAATCAAGGCGCGCGGCATCAAATTCGAATAGCCTCGCGAGCGGATCGCCCGGCTTGTGATCGGCGACGCCAGATTGACCAGGGTGGGTAAATAGAACGCGATAGAACGCGAAAGGAGACACATATGAGATCTGGAAAATTGTCGACGGTGGTGCTGGCGGCGTTCTGTGCGGGTTCGCCGACTGCCGCGCTTGCGCAGGCCTATCCAAGCAAACCCATTCGCGTGGTGGTGCCCTTCCCGCCCGGTGGCGTTGATGTCACGGTGCGCCAGATGCAAACGGTGATGACCAATGACCTCGGACAGCAACTGGTCATCGACAACCGGGCCGGTGCCAACGGCTATATCGGTTCCGAGATGGTGGCGCGCGCGGCGCCCGATGGTTACACCATCCTGGCGACCAGCGTGGCGCTGGTGACCGGCCCTGCCATCACCAAGGCGCCATTTGACGTTGTGAAGGATTTCACCCCGATCATCCAGGTGTTCACCACCATTGGCGCAGTGGTGCTCAAGCCTTCTCTGGCGGTGAGCAATATCCGCGAATTGGTCGATTACGCCAGAAAATTTCCCGGCAAACTGTCTTATGGCACCAGCGGCATCGGATCGGCACAGCACATCGACGGCGAGATGCTTAAATTGATTGCGGGTATCGACATGGTGCATGTGCCCTACAAGGGAGGCGGGCCGCAGATTCAGGCAATTGTTTCCCAGGAAGTGGATGTGTCATTTTTTCCCATGCAGCAGATCCGCCAGCACCTGGTGTCGGGCAAGGCGCGCATGATCGCCTCCTATGATGGCAAACGCTATGCCGCCATGCCGAACATCCCCGATATCACTGAGACGCTGCCTGAGTTCCGCCGCCTGCCCGGATGGGTGGGGGTGTTCGGGCCGGCGGGCTTGCCGCAGCCGGTGTTGCAGCGGCTGCATGGCGCGATGAGCAAGGCACTTGCCACGCCCGATGTCAAAGAGAAGATCGAGGAAAATTCGGTGATCGTTGGCAAATCTCCGGAAGAATTTTCAGTGGTGATCAAGACCGAGAGCGCGCGCGCGGTGAAGGTGGTGCAGGAATTGCGCGCGCGCGGCGTCATGTTCGAATAATTTCTGATCCTGCGAACCGGCCGCAGCAAGCGGCGATCCGAACAGTAATTCAAACCAAGGAACGACACTATGCAAGCAAGGCGCGTCCGCTTTATCGGGCCCTCCAGGGTCGATCTGGAAACCATCGAACTTGAAACACCGGTTGAAAATGAGGTGCTGATCGAGACGCTCTACACCTGCATCAGTCCAGGCACCGAGCGTTCGCACTACCTCGCCGAAGAAAATACCGTGACGCGCGACAAGCCCGGGCCGTTCTACCCGGGCTATTCGAATATCGGGCGTATTGCACAGGTGGGTCCGGGCGTGCAGGGATTCCATGTAGGGCAGTTCGTAGCGACTTCGTTGCCGCATCTGTCGCATGCGATCTTTCCGGCCAAGGCGGGCGGGCCGCAGCGAAAGCTGGCTTCCGCCGTGCCGCCGGGCGCATCGTTTTCGCCCTCCAAAGCCATTTTTCCGCTGGCTGACGGCCTTGATGCCGAGCGCCTGAAGGAGTGCGCCACCTACTGCTTTTCGCGAGTGGCCTTGCACGGCGTGCGGCGCGCGCGCATCGAACTCGGTGAGGCCGTGGTGGTGCTGGGTCTTGGGCCCATCGGCTTGCAATGTGTGCAGTACGCGCGCATGAACGGCGGCTTCCCGGTAATCGGTATCGACCCGACCGTCAGCCGCCGCAAGGTGGCGCAGACACTGGGCATGGACCACGGTTTTGCCAATATGGGTGAGTTGGCGCAGTCCGGATTGTTCAAACCCGGCGTCGGCCCCGCGGTGACGATCGAGGCAACCGGATTGCCGGAGGTGATTCCGCAGGCGTTTCAGATATGCGGTCGCAACGGGCGCGTCATTTTGCTGGGATCAACGCGCGGGGAGACAAAGAGCGTCAACTTTTACACCGATGTGCACAAGAAAGGCATATCGGTGATCGGTGTTCAGGCCGGCACACGCCCGCACCATGAAAGCCTGCCGGGACACTGGACCGGGGAGGAAGACCAGACCTACCTTCTGAAGATGATTGCCAACGGGCGCATTCAATGCAAACCGCTCATCACGCATGAATTTCCCGCATCCAGGGTGGCAGACGCGTACGAGACGGTATGCAAGTCGCCTGAGGCGCTGGCGGTGGTGCTTGACTGGACGGCGAAGTAACTCGGGGAACAGGTGATGGCCACACCAGCACGTCGCGTTGTATTCGCCGCCAAGGGCAAGGTGGCAATCGAAAACTTCGATATGCCGTCGCCTGCGGACGATCAAATCCTGATCGAAACGCTGTATTCCTCGATCAGTCCGGGCACCGAGCGCGCGCATCTGCTCGCCGAAGAAAACACCATGACGCGCGCCAAAGGATTTCCGTTTCAGCCGGGTTATTCCAATATCAGCAGGATCAAGGCGGTCGGAAAAGAGGTGTCTGCATACCGGGTCGGGCAGTTGGTGGTTTGCGAACAACCGCATTTTTCGCACGTGTTATTGCCTGCCACGGTGGGCAATGGCCTTTTGCCGGAGAAATATCGCAATCAATATCATGCCGCGCTGTCGCCTGATGCGTCGTTTACGCCGCATCATCTGATCTGGCCGCTGCCCGATGGCACGGATGTCAGAACACTGACCGCCTGTTCGCTGTTCAGTCTGGCGAAAGTGGGACTGCATGGCATCCGCCGCGCACGTGTGGAACTCGGCGAAGCGGTGCTCGTCGTCGGTCTTGGCCCGATCGGCTTGTGTGCGGCGCAGTTTGCCAAACTTCAAGGTGCCTATCCGGTGCTGGGGCTCGATCCTTCACCGGAACGGCGGCAATTCGCGATGGCGCGAGGTCTGGATGCTGTTTTCGCCGATGCTGCGGAGTTGGCAAAAGGGCACCCGTCAATGGTGCGCGCCAGACCGCCGGTGGTGATTGAGGCGACCGGCAGGCCGGAAGTCATTCCGCAGGCGTTTCAATTGTCTGGCGGGAACGGACGCGTCATTTTGCTGGGATCAACGCGCGGCGCAACCGACCATGTGAATTTTTATACCGATGTGCACAAGCAGGGGTTGGAGGTGATCGGTGTGCATGCGTTGACCCGCCCGATCCATGCCAGTGTGCCGGGCAACTGGACCGATTGGGACGACACGCGATTGATCCTCGATCTGGTATGCCAGAATCGGGTTGATAGCGCGGGCCTCGTTACCCATGAATTTCCGGTGGCCAAGGCCGCCGAAGCGTATCAGTTGATCTGCGATTCGAAAGACGCGGTTGGCGTGGTATTGAACTGGACTTGAGCGGGGCAGAGGCCCCAGGGAGAAAATGCATGGATACCATCGAGAAACCCAAATCAGATGCGCCGCAGGGATACGTTCCCAAAGCGGGGATCACCCAATTCATCATTGACGACGTGCGCGCTTTGCTGGCGGCGCCGCTGCCCGATGACGTGATCGAAGCCGCGCGCCAGTCGGTGCTCGACTGGTTTGGCATCGCCATCGGCGGGGCCGATGAGCCGTTGGTGGAAAAACTTCGTGCCGAGGCGCGCGAACAAGGGGGTAACCCGCTCGCCAGCGTGGTGTATCACGGCGAGAAAACCTCCACCGCCTATGCGGCGCTTATCAACGGCGCCATGGCCGACGCGCTGGATTTTTCCGACGCGAATCTGGCCATGCGAGGCCACACCACGCCCGCCAACGTGGCGACAGCGCTGGCCATAGGCGAAGCACAAAATGCTTCCGGCATGGAGTTCATCAAAGCGGTGATTGCCGGAATCGAAACCGGTTGCCGCGTCGGCACACTTTTGAACCAGCCTTATCTGCGCAAAGGCTTTCATCCCACCGGCAATCTGGTTCCGTTTGGCGCGGCCGCCGCGGCTTCGCAAATGCTGGGCCTCAGTCCGGGGCATTGGGCGCATGCGCTGGGGATTGCGGCGACGCAAGCCGCAGGACTGCTCGCCTCGGGTGGCACCATGTCAAAACCGTTTCATTCAGGCAAAGCGGCAACCAATGGCGTTATTGCGGCGCATCTTGCCCGCCGCGAATGGGTCGCCCGGCCGGATGCGCTCGAGGCCCCGGAAGGGTTTCTGGCGACGCACGCAACCGGCATGCACGACGACAATCTTTATACGGCAAAAGGCCGGTTCTTCATCCTCGATACGGTCTACAAACAGCATGCCGCCTGTCAATTGACGCACTCCAGTATCGAGAACCTGCTGAAATTAAAGCGAGAAAACGGCATCCGGACATCGGATATCAGGCGTGTTGAGTTAAATGTCCCCAAGCCGCACCTGGCTGTATGCAATATTCAGGAACCGAAAACCGGGCTGGAGATGAAGTTCAGCTTGAAGGCCACCGCGGCGATGGCTTTACTGGGCGACGACACCCATGCGATCGCCGCCTACAACGAGAAGCGCGCGGCGGACGGCGAGTTGACGGGGCTTGCTGCGCGTGTCGAGGTGAATGGCAGGGACGAACTCAAAGCGGGGCTGTCGATTTCCACCATAGAGCTTGTCGATGGCCGGCGGCTGACGGCGCAATGCGATACCTATGAACCGCTGTGCAATTTCCCCTATCAGCGTGGCTTGATCTCGAGCAAATTCCTCAAGCTGGCAGGTGGCAAAATCGGCGACAAGGCCTCATTGAGGCTGCAGGAGGAGATTCTCCGTACCGAGCGGCTTTCTTCGATCAAGTCATTGCTGGAACTGGCCAGGAAGAAATAACACGCATGATTGTCAACAGTCGATACCTTCAACCAGCCTAGGCGGAACCTTCCATGGACCAGCTTCCCATCATCGATTTCGCCCCGTTTCTTGCCGGCGCGGCGAGTGGGCGCGCCGAGGTGCCGCGCGCGATTGCCGCGGCGGCTGAATCAATCGGTTTTTTTTATCTCGCCAATCACGGCATACCGCAGATCGTCACCGATGGCGCATTCGCTGCGGGAAAGAGGTTTTTTGAACTGCCGCTGGCGGCCAAGCAGGAAATCAAGATCCGCGAGCAGCGCGGTTATCAGGCTTTCAAAGACGTCAAGCGGGAAGGCTATCTGCCGAATCTCAACGAATCGTTTTTCATGGGGCTGGATCTAAAGGAAGACGATCCCGACGTTATCGCCAGACTGGCGCTGCATGCGCCCAATCAATGGCCGTTGGCGATGCCGGAATTCAATCCTGCCATGCAGGCCTATTTCGATCACGTGTATGCGCTGGGTGGCGGCTTGCTGCGTGCCTGTGCCCTTGCCTTAAAACTGGACGAGCATTTCTTTGTGCCACACTATCAAAAGCCGATACCATTTGTGCGCATCATGCATTACCCGGCTAGCCCCGGCGCGCGCGCCGAGAATCAGTTCGGCAACCCACCGCATACCGATTATGGCTGCATCACTTTGCTTGCCCAGGACAGCATCGGCGGGCTGGCGGTGAGAAAACGCGGCGGCGGCTGGATTGACGCGCCGCAAATTCCCGGCACGCTCATCATCAATATAGGCGACATGCTGATGCGCTGGACCAACGATAAATGGGTTTCTACGCTGCACCGGGTGATCAACAACCCGGAGCAATCGCGTTATTCGCTGCCGACCTTTTTTGACCCGGCCTATCGCGCCAATGTGGCGTGTATCGAGAGTTGCCAGGGACCGGATAATCCTGCGAAATACCCGCCGATTCAGTTTGGCGAGTATTACAAACAGGGCCTGGACAAAACCTACGGCTATCGCAAACAGGCATAACTGGGCACGTCCCTGATTTTGAGGAGCACCGATGGACAGGTAATGGTACTGTCGGTTTATCGGACGCGATTGCTGTGTTGAAGCACGTCGTTGGTCTCACGGCACCGGACCCGTCGTGGGTATTTTTCAACGAAGCGAATGCTAGCCCGACTGCGGTTGCAGCAACAGTTAGCGTGGACGTCGCTAGCCACGTTGGCCTGGTCGGCGTTCTGCGTGGCGACGTCGATGGCAGTTTTGCGGGGGCTGCAGGTTCACAGTTGGCTACGGCGTATTTTGATACGCTTGCGCTGAATCATGCGCAGTTCGGCATTTACCCCTGAGAGGCGTGCGCGGTATCGGCGCGTTGCCGCCGATTCAAATTCGATCAGTTTCGGCAGGTGGTGCCGATCAGCGATTGACCGCCACCGCCACTCGACAAACACTGCTCAATACGCAATCGGCACGGGTAGTCAATTTCGCGTCCGCAGCAAATAACCGTCTCGACAGTTCGAATCCAATTCTGAACTCCAAGTGCTCGATTCACTGGATCTGCAATCCTTAGCCGGTTTGTGATGTGGTGCGTTCTCCCCCGCCAGATATCTATATAAATCAATGACTTATATATTGATATTGGATATACATACCCAAGCGCAT
>CAMDFL010000201.1 GCA_945897475.1 Bordetella parapertussis | reverse complement strand
AAATGCACCGCGCGCGGCAGGGGGTAGGCGGCAGCCTCGCGCTCAAACACGCCGACGCGCAAACCGCGTTGCCCCAGAAGTCGCGCCAGCAAGGATCCCGCCGGCCCGTAACCGACGATGGCCACGTCGAACATCATGGCTGGCCTGGCTTAGGCCGGGACCGCACGCCGCGACATGCGTTCGGCAACTTCTGAGCGCCATTGTTCCACCGGCTTAAATCCGAGCTGAGGGAAACAAAAACCTCAAACCACCTTGTGAACCAGCTCGCCGATATCCTGTATCCACAATTTCAACGTCTGCCCTGACTCAAGGAAGATGCCGCGCTCGGCGCCGGTGCCGGCGCAGGTGCCGGTAAGAATCATGTCGCCCGGATGCAGGGTGATGCACTTGGACAGATGGGCAATCTGCTCGGCAGTGTTGAACAGCATCAGACCGGTGTTGGCGTCCTGCATCAACTGGTCATCCACCCACAGCTTCATGCCCAGGTTCTGCGGGTTCTTGATGTAGGCGGCCGGGGTGATCCACGGGCCGGTGGGGCAGGCCCCTTCGAAATTTTTCTGGCCTATCCAGTCATACTTGAAGCCTGAGTCGTCAGCCAGGTGAGGACGCTTGGTCATGTCGCGCGCCGACAGGTCATTGCTGATGGTATAGCCGCAAACGTACTTCAAGGCGTTCTGAATGGTCACATTGCGGCAGGTGGTGCCGATCACCGCGGTCAGTTCGATCTCCCAGTCGACCTTCTTCGAGTACACAGGCAGCTTCACGTTCGCATTCGGCCCGACCACAGTGCTGCGCGGCGCCTTCTGGAAATGCCAGGGATTCAGGCCCTGGGTGTGCGGATCGGGATCGGGCTGCTTGCCATGCTTCTTCGCCATGTTATCGGCGTGGTCCTTGTAGTTGGCACCGGCGCAGAAAATCGCCCCCGGCACCGGCACCGGCGCGGCAAGGCGAACCTTCTTCAGCGCTATGCCCTTGGCGCGGCTCTTGCCCGACTCGATATTCTTGGTGCCGGCGACGAAAGCGCTGTGCGCCTTTTTCCAGTTGCGCAGCACGCCATCCATGGTGGCATAGGAAGTGTCGGTGCCCACCCGCGCGGCGTCGTAGACATGGTCATCTACCAGAATGCCGGCGCGAATTTCCTTCCGGTCCGCGAAATAGCTCAATAGTTTGTAGCTCATGTTCCTCCTTGGTTGGCCGGCAGCCGGATGATGGGAATGCGACGGTGGGCGCGCATTGTAGCCCTGTCGCAAATTTTTTGGATATCAGGTGGAGGCGGCGCAAAACCGGAATTCCCGCTTTGTCGGCTGCTGGGACGGTTTTCGTTGGCGACCCTTCTATTGCGCCAGTCCATAGATCAAAAATCATGTTACCCAGCAAACACGGGTCTCGATCAACACCAATCGCCAGTTTGAAAATTTTCAATGAACCTTGGCGGGGGATCGTTGCCAACGATGCATTTTCCGAACTGCTCTTGCAAATATCTGTTGGATGGGCGCACACAAGGAACAAACGAGCCAGGCCCATGGCGCTACAATTCGTCGCGAACAGGCAAAGGAGAGGCGCATGACCATCGCAGAGGCTGAACGCATTTCGCCGCGCATTTCGCAGATCACTGAGGCCGAGGCCCGCACCAGGGTCGAGCTGGCGGCGCTCTATCGGCTGTCGGACCACTACGGCTGGTCCGATCTCATCTACAACCACATCTCGGCCCGCGTGCCCGGCGAGGCAGCGTTCCTCATCAAAGCGCATGCGGTCATGTTCGACGAAGTCCGCGCCTCGGACCTCGTAAAGGTGCGCCTCGACGGCAAGGACCTGGACGAAAAGGGTTACGTAGCGGGCCGCCGCATCAACCGAGCTGGTTTTACGATCCATTCGGCAATCCTTAACGCGCGGCCCGAGATCAACTATGTGCTGCACTTCCACACCAAGCCGGGCATGGCAGTGTCGGCCCTGCGCGAGGGTCTGATCCTCGTCTCGCAGGAGGCGATGCAGTTCCACAACCGCCTCTCCTACCACGACTTCGAAGGCGTCGCGTCGGACCGTAGCGAGGCCGAGCGTCTCGCCCGCGACATCGGCCCTTCGAACCGCGCCATGATCCTGCGCAACCACGGAGTGCTCACCTGCAGCGCCGCCCCGGCCGAGGCGCTCAGCAAAATGCGCAACCTGATCGAGGCCTGCGAAGTCCAGTTGGCGCTCGAAGGCACGGGCCGGGAGATCCTTTCCCCATCCCCGGAACTGTGCGAACACACCGCCCGACAGTTCGAGTCCACCCAGGAGCATCGCAACCAGACCGAATGGGATGCTTACCTGCGGATCGCGGATCGCCTCGGCAGTTCCTTTCGCGACTGAAGCGAACTACTTGAAGAACAAAAGGAATGAGTTGAAACATGAGCATTGAACCGGTCTATGAAATCGTCAGTCCGGTCGGTGACGACCACAGCAAGCTTGCGGGCGCAGGAAATCCCGCTTCAGCGGCGCCGCTGCCAGATCTGATCCACCGAAAGATCGGTCTTATCTGGACAGAATTTACCAATGGCGATGTGCTGCTCGATGCTTTCGAGGATTTGCTTGGCAAACGCTATCCTTCTCTGAGTTTTGTCAGGATGGCACCTGGCCGCAATACCGAATGGGGTGGTTCTCCGGATCCGACACTCACCGATCTGGTGCGCGAGCAGGGCATAGACGCGGCCATCATTACCGCAGGCTGTTGAGGGACCTGCGCGCCCGCAGTTGCGCGGGCGACAGCGTGGACCGAACGGGCCGGAATTCCGGCGGTCGGGATGATCTGCCGCGGTTTTCGCGCGCCGATGGAGCTGGTCGCGCGGGCAGAGGGATTGCCAGCCGCGCGCATTCTGGAATATCCGCCGCCCAATATTGGTGTCCAGAACCGGGAAGAGATTTTCGACTATGCAACCCGCCTGATCGATTCTCTGGTTGAACTTCTGACGCGTCCCGCAATGGTGACCAAGGCGGCAGCGGCCCCGATTCGCGAGTCTACGCCGCAGAGCATTGTTTTTCGGGGCAGTCTCGACGAGGTGAATGAGTTTTGCCTGAAGAACATCTGGTCCGACGGGCTGCCGGTAATTCCTCCGACGCTCGACCGGGTGCGCGCCATGCTGCGGTTCACCGATCGAAGCCCGGAGGAGGTAATCGGCATACTTCCACCGAGCAAGCTTGCCGCCACGGTATGGAGTGTGGCCGTCAACGGTGTCATGGCCGGATGCAGGCCTGAGACAATGCCTGTACTGCTCGCGCTAGCCGAAGCCATCGCCGACCCTGTCTTTCACGTGGAGCATTGCGGCACTACTGGCGGGTGGACCACGCTGGTCATCCTCAACGGACCGATCATCAAGCAGCTCGATTTCCATTCCGGTCAAGGCGTGCTGCGACCACAGCATCGTGCCAATATCACCGTCAGCCGTTGCCTGCGACTCATGCTGGTGAATATTGCCGGCTACCGCCTGGGCGAAACCGACATGGCCACGTTCGGCCGCAATTACTACCCGGTGCTGGCGGAGTCGGAAGATTCAAGCCCCTGGCACCCGATGAGCGTTGACCGGGGTTTCGCGCCGGGCGCCAATGTGGTGACAGTGCAATCCGGGCAGCAGGTCAGCAACTCCTTCATAAGCAGAGGCAATGCCGAAGAGCAGTTGCGCATCATTGCCATGGAAATCGCGCGCGAACTTGGAGGGCCGACACTTGTGGCGATGGAGCACTTTGGCGGGCGCATCAGCCCGGTACTGGGCTTGACGCCGCTGGTGGCGGGAATTCTCGCCGCAGGCGGCTATTCCAAACAAGCAGTCAAGCAATACATATACGAACATGCGCTGGTGCGGGCGGAGGAGTTCGACGATTTTCTCGATAGAACCGAAGTCGGCCTCAACCTCAAGGAGTCGGTGCGCCGCGGCAAACTGCCGGCGCATTTTGCCGCAAGCGACGATCCGCAAAGGTTGGTCCCGGTGATGCACCACGCCGGCGAGTTGCAGATCGTGGTGTGCGGTTCACCGAACCGAAATCGCAGTTTCATCATCCCGCAAATGGGCAACCACGGTTGGGATGTGTCGAAGGAAATCCGTTTGCCCGCAGACTGGGAAGATCGCCTGAAATCGCGTTGAGAACTAGTCGGAAGTAATGCCCGCAGTGCGGATGATGCTGCCCCACACCTCGCTCTCGCGTTTGACGAATTGCGCCATTTCACCCGGAGTGCCGCCTACAGGATCCACGTTCATGTCCTGCAGCCTCTTTGCGGCGTCGGGCTGTTTGAGCGCCTCGGCGACCGCAGCGGAAATTCTGCCTGTGATTGCGGAAGAAGTCCCCGGCGGTGCGACCATGCCATACCAGACGATGGCAAGGAATCCAGGCAGCACCTCCGATACCGTGGGAACGCTGGGCATGCTCGGATGCCGCTTTGCGCCCGTCACGGCAAGCGCGCGCAGCGTGCCCGCGCGAACGCCTGATCGAGTGGTGCTGATGGCGTCGATGATCATCTCGACCTGTCCTCCCAGAAGGGCGGCCAGGGCGGGGGCATTGCCTTTGAAAGGCACGTGGACAATCTTGACCCCGGCGGTCGCCTTTAACAGTTCGAAGGCAAGCTGTGGAACCGTGCCGTTCCCCGGCGAACCATAGTTGAGCAGCTCAGGCTTTGCCTTGGCCAGAGCGAGCAGGCTCTGCAGCGTTTCCGCTCCCACCTTTGCATTGGCGACCAGCACCTGCGGACTCTCCGCTATCACCGAGACGGGCGCGAAAGCGTCCGAATCGTAGGCAAGCTTCGGGATCAGAAGTTTGTTTGTAACGAGTGCTCCGGGTGTGGCAACCAGCAAGGTGTAGCCATCGGGGGCTGCGCGAAAAACCGCCTCTGCGCCGATGGCGCCGCTCGCGCCCGCCCGATTTTCGACGGTCACTGACATGCCCCACTTTTCCTGGAGTTTCTGCGAAACGATCCGGGCGACACCGTCAACGCCTCCGGCGGGAGCGGTTGGAACGATTATGCGAACCGGTTTGGAGGGGTAATCCTGTGCACTCGCTATTGCATTGAAAAATGGCAGTGTGACTGCGAGCAATAACCGATTAAACATCTTGCGATTAAGAACCATGCTTTTCCTTGAGCCAACAACATAAAAGATCTCCCAGAATCGACCGGGGAGGCATTTTTGGAATCATTCCGGTTGAATACCAGCCTGCTTCATCACCCTGGCAAACAGCGGTAACTCCGCCCGGATTCGTGCGGTGAGTTGCTCGGGCGAACCCGGCAGCATTTCCGCGCCCGCCTTGGCGAAGCGATCGATGGTGGCCTGAGTCTTCTGCAAGGCCACCACCTCGCGGGCCAGCCGATCGACAGTCGCTTTAGGCATGCCCGCCGGGCCGACCAGGGCGAACCACGCAATCGATTCGTAGCCGGGAAGCCCGGCTTCCGCGACCGTGGGCGTATTGGGCGTGGCGATGGTGCGCCGCTCGGCGGTCGAGGCGAGCAGTTTCAGCTTGCCGGCATCGACCAGGGGCAGGCCGGTGCCACCGCCCGAGAACATCACCTGGACACGACCCGCGGTCATGTCGAGCATCGCCGGCCCGGTCCCCTTATAGGGGATATGGACTAAATCAACCTTGGCCATGGACATGAAGATTTCCGTGGCGAGGTGCACGGAGGTGCCTTGCCCGATGGAAGCGAAACTCAACTTGCCCGGCTGCGAGCGCGCCTGCTCGATAAGCTCCTTGATCGAATTTGCCGGCACCGAGGGATGCACCACCACATACAGCGGGGTGTAGAACAGGGGCGAGATCGGGGTGAAATCCTTGAGCGGGTCGTACGAAAGGTTTTTCTGCGCATACACGTTCAGAACCAGGATCGCCTGCGTCGCGAGGAGGATCGTATAGCCGTCGGCGGGCGATCGCGCGACTGCCTCCGCGGCGATCGTGCCGCTCGCGCCGGTGCGGTTCTCGACCGTCACCGGCTGTCTGAAGGCATCCGAGAGGTGTTGCCCGAGCACGCGCGCGAAGTTATCCACCATGCCGCCCGCGGGCAGGGGTGAAAGCAACCGGATGGGCTTGGACGGATAGTCCTGTGCCTGCGCGATGAAATGAAAGGCAAACAGGACGGTAGCGGCGGCAAAGGGAACGAATCGGTGCATGTAAGACTCCGGTGAGCAATCATGCCGTAGTTTAGATCAACGGCACGCAAGCACGGCCAGGACGTGCCGGCCGCCCTGGCAGCCTATGAGACGGCCCGCAAACCGGTTTCAACCAAGCTCCTGAACGCGGCAAATACCAGTTCCGATTGGTACGAGCGCTTTCCAGAGCACATGAAACTGGAGCCGCTGGATTTCGCGCACAGCTACATCACCCGCTCGGGTCGCATCCGCCTGGATCGCCTGCGCAAATCCTCGCCAGAGTTCGTGTCACGCGACGAGGCGCGCAAGGCGGCGACGCTCGCCTAAGGCACATGGGTTCCTACAACTCGCGGTACGATGTGGCCGTTTCGTGAAACGGAGGTGTAACCCATGGCAGGCAGCGTGGCAATTGTCAGTATTGCGGACGTAAAGGGGAAGCTGGGAGGGATTGGCCGTGAGGGAATGCTCTTCGCAAAGCCGTTTCCCCTCGACCCGGGCCCGGGGGCCTCAGGCATGTAATTCGACTTGGTATCCTAAGGGCCAATTAGGGCTGCATGAGCGCCAGACCAATCTTTCCATCTGTTTTTGAGGTAAAAATGAGTGTTCCCACAGATTCCAATCCACATTCCGGTTCCGTCGTCGGTCCGGCAGATTTCGTGCACACCGGCCCCGGCACACTGGCCGGGCGCTACATCCGCCGCACCTGGCAACCCATCTACGAGTCGGCCAAGCTGGCAAAGGGAAAGATCGCCCCGATCCGGATCCTGGGCGAGAACCTGGCGCTCTACCGCGGTGAGTCGGGCACGCCCCGCGTCATCACCAATGAATGCCCGCATCGATTGACTGTTTTGTCGACAGGCTGGGTCGAAGGCGAAACCATCCGCTGCCGGTATCACGGTTGGCGCTACGACGAGTC
>CAMDFL010000200.1 GCA_945897475.1 Bordetella parapertussis | reverse complement strand
ACTTGCTGCCGATCCCGCGCAGACGCTCATACTGATCGCGCACCCGGCCCTCGATGACCGCTTATACGGACAATCCATACTGGTGGCCCATGAACTGCGCGATGGTCAACATGTCGGTTTCATACTCAACAAGCCAACCAATATGAATTTGGCCGAAGCGCTTCCCGGCCACGAAACCGCCAAGGCTATGACCGATCCCCTTTATCTGGGTGGGCCCGCTAATGTGAATGTCTTGTTCGCGCTGGTGCAGGGCGAGCCCCCCCAGGCCGAAGGAACGCTGGTGCTGAGCAAAAATATTTACCTCGCGGTATCCGATGCTGCGGTGGGCAAAGCCATGCATTCGCGTGCCGACAACAATGCGCGCTTTTTCGTGGGTTCCGTTCTCTGGCATCCCGGTGAGCTCGATGCCGAGATTAAGAAAGGCGCCTGGTATGTGCTGGACGCGACCCCTGACCGGGTACTTCCCAAGCGCACCACCGGACTGTGGGAAGAGATGGTGTTACAAGCGGAAATCGTCGCCAAAGGCATCTGAGAATAAGTGGGGGCGGAGTCGAATGGAATTTACTTAAGGATTTTTGGCTCGTCCCCTCCTGCCGCGAGCGGCTTACTGAAGATCGTTGTTTGAAACAACGATCCTCGCTGCGCGCGCGGGCAGGTAGCCTTCCAATATAAAAATTGCGCCGCAGCTTGATGCTCTCGCCTGTCCACACCACACCTACAGGGCCTGCCAGCATTGACGGTGTGGGATTTCGCCCAGGGGACCTTCGTCACATAACATCCCCCGCCAATTCAGCGTTGCAACACACTCCCCATGGAGCTATGGACAAATGAGGCGCAGAAGAAGTTCCATCAAACCGCCCGCATCAGATCAGCGGTCACGGCAGCCAGAAAGCGTCCGGCCTCGGCGCCGGTCACCGCGCGGTGGTCGAAGGTAGGGCTGAGCGGCATGACCCGATGCACTGCCGCTACACGGTCGACCGCCACGACCTGGTCCTAAATACGTCCTGCGCCCAGAAAGGTTGAGCGCCTCGAACGCAACTGCACAGGCGAGTGGGTTGCCGTCGAACCTTTATCCATGATCTCGCGGTGTGAAAACGTCGATCACCTCGGCCCGAGCCAGAAACGCCGAGACCGGCGGCAGCCCGCCGCCTACGCCTTGCCGAGAATAATCCCGTTATGTTCAGTGGCGGGCGATTGGCGTTGATCGAGACCCGTGCTTACTAGGCAAAAGCGCATGGCGTGCATCCTCAACCGGCGACCACTCGGTTGCGCCCGGATCGCTTGGCGCTGTAGAGGGCCGCGTCGATCCGGCGCAACAACGCGTCGCCCTTTTCGCCGACTGCCAGATCGGCAACGCCAAAGCTCGCCGTCACGCTGTCCGGCAGAGGCTCGATGTGGGCCGCGGCGAGCGACGCCCGGATTCTCTCGGCGGCGACGAGGGCGAAGTCGAGTTGGGTATGCGGCATCAGGACCACGAACTCCTCGCCGCCGTAGCGCGCGACAATGTCCGTCGGTCGTGTCTGGCTGCGCAACAGGGCGCCGAATGCGGCAAGCACCTTGTCCCCCGCCTCGTGGCCGAAGCCGTCGTTGATGCGCTTGAAGTAATCGAGGTCGGCCATGAGCGCGCAGAGACTGGTGCCGTTGCGCTCGACGCGGTTGACCTCCAGCGGCAGCGACTGTTCGAGCCGGCGGCGATTGCCAACGCCGGTCAGCGTATCGGTCAACGACAGGGCCAGCACCTGCGCCTCGCGCTGCTGCAACTTGAGGTTGGTCTGCGCCAGCTCGGCCTGGGCGCTGGCGTAGTCGCGATTGAGTTCGAGCAAGGTATCGAAAAGCTGCTCGAGTTCCTCGACATCCAGTTCGGCCAGCACCCGCAAAGACGCGCCGGTGCGCCACACGCGGCCACGCAGGGTTCGTGTCTTTCCCGCGTATTCGCTGATGGTGAGCAGGCCGCGATGGATTTCACCCGCGGCATCTCCAGTGGCGGCGCCTGCTGGCGCCGCGCTCAGCGCCGAAAAAGACGGTTGCAGAAAAAATCGGGCCGCCGCGAAACCGGGTGGCAGCGGTCCCGCATGACCGATGACTCGCATGAATCCGGCGTTTGCCTCGACCAGCACACCGCCCTCATCCAGTGTCGCCATGGCAATTGCACGCAATGGCGCCAGATCTGCGGTTATCCAGGCGCCAGGATCCCCGCGCCCACCCCGGCCATCGCGCTCGTATAGCAGCGTTGGCGAAGGCGATGCGCCAGCACTCTGCTGCTCGCTCGCGGCTCCTCGGTGGCGGCTGGAATGCATGTTCTCGATCAGGCGAGTCCGGGTGCACGCGCGCCCAGGCCCACAACCCGATCCGCATCGGCAACCGCAGTCGGCGCATTGGCACTGTGGGCATCAGCACCCAACACGCCGGCGAGCGGTACAAAGTTGTTGATCGCAAGCCCGCCGATCATCACCGCGGGTCGCCCGGCGCCAAAGCGCCTCTGCAATCCGCTGATGACGGTCTTGACCGCCGGCATCTGGTGGGCGAACGCGACGGACAAGCCCACCAGGTGCGGCTTGCATTCAGCCACCTGCCCGATCAGCGATGCGGGCGGCACGTCTGGGCCGAGGAACTGCACATCCCACCCCGACAGCAGAAACGCATCGGCCACCATGCGCAGTCCGACCGCGTGATGGTTGCCCTCTACGCAAGCGAGCAACACGCGCTTTCCGTTCAACGGCGGCGGCGGCAGGTGCAGCAGTCCCACAGTCATCACCGACTGCGCGATGGCGGTGGCCATGTGCTCCTGCGCCACCGATACCTGGTTGGCCTGCCATAGCTCGCCGATGCGATACATGGCCGGCTGGATAACGTGCATTTCGAAGCCCACGAAGCCGCGACCGCCTTCCAGGCAACGATTCATGATGTCCAGTGCATCACGCTGCCGCCCGGCGAGCAGTGCCGCCTGAAACGGCGCGGTCTCCGGCCACGAATCGGGCAGTGGCGGTTTCGCCGGCGGCTCATCGCCCGAGCGCAGGAACTCCGTGGCCGCCGCGCGCAGCGCACCCCCGACCAGCGTGCCATCGGCCCCCGCCATGTGCGTTTCAAAATACTCGGCCAGCAACTCGAGCGACTGTCCGAGATGGGCGGCAGGAATCGAGCGCGCGGCGAGCACGCCCCCGAGCCAGCGAAGATACTCCACCATCGGTTCCAGCAGCCCGAATTCCAGCACTGGCCTGAGGAATTCAAGGTGATAGGCCAGGTCTTCGCGGCAGGCCTCGCGTCCACCCGGCCCTAAATGTGCATAGGCCTTCCCGTGTGCCATATAAAAGCGCTCGGTGACCGCACCGATCGCATCGGCCTCCAGGCTCCGGAAGCACTCCAGACCCTCGGCGTCCAGTTTATGTTGCGTGGTTCGCATCTGCAGCACTAAGCGGCGAATGTTTCGAACAGGCGTATCTCGGTACTCCCCGGAACCAGCTTGAGGCCCTTGGGAATGCCCTTGTGCGACTCGTGGTAGTCATGACTCCGATGCCAGGTTTGGTAACTTTCCTCGTCGCTCCAGCGCGTCAGCAGCCAGACCTCGTTGGGATTGCCAAGCGGGCTCATCACCTCCATCCCCAGAAAACCCGGCGCGTGATCGACCAAATGAGGGCGCCCGCGAAACGCTTCTCGAACCTCTTTTGACATGTCATTGGCAATCGTGAAGCGACTTAATGCGACGATCATTTGAAAAATTCCAGCAGGAAATGCCGATTTTTACCAAGTCAGCCGCAATGGTAGAGAACAAATCGACCGCATGTGTTCCGATTACCCTCCTGTTTCCCGCCCTTTTCGGAGCTATTCAAGTATGAGTTTTCTGCTAACGCTCGCGCTCGCCTTCGTTGGGGCCCGCATCCACCGTTATCGGCGCAGCAACGGACAGCACATCGTAGGACCCCAGATCGGTTCAGATATCAAGATTCTTAGCAAATTTTTCGCAGTTGGTCTGCCCAGGTTCAAAGCGCTGGATGGCCGGACAGGGCTTGGGATTGACGTCGCAGAAATCGGCGAATTCATCGGCGTAGTCGCGCTCGAGAATGATGACGTTGACGCACAGGAATCCAGGCAGCGCGTGCGAAGCCACGCCGTTCAGGCGGTTGTCGCGGCAGGCCAGGCGCACTTCAAAGGGCGTCTTGAAGTGCGTGTCCTGGTTGCTGATGTCAGGCTGGACAGTGTTGTGCTGCCCCATGTCTAGAGATCAGTCGGCTTTGATATGGGCTCGCTTGACCACCGGGCCCCAGCGATCGCGCTCGCGCCGCAGGTGGTCACCGAAGGCCTCCGGGGTGCCGCCGATGGGGTCAAGGCCCAGCTTGGCAAAGCGTTCGCGATTTACCGATGTGTTCAATGCGTTATTCGCCTCGCGATTGATTTTTTCGACGATATCGCGCGGCGTGCCTGAGGAAACCATCAGCCCGTTGAGTGCATAGACCTGCACATTGTCGTAACCCAGCTCGGAAAAGGTCGGCACGTTCGGGAATGACGGCGAGCGTTTGGCCGCGGCCACGGCAATCGGTTTGACGCCGGAAGTCTGCATCGAATTGATCGATTCGGGCACCAGACTGAGCGCCAGATCCACCTGCCCGGCGGCAAATGCCTGGCCGGAGGGCGCGCTGCCGCGAAAGGGAATATGCAGCAATTGCAACCCCGCCGCCTGCGCAAAGAGTTCCGAGCCGACGTGACTCGACAGGCCGATGCCCGAGGAGGCGTAGCTCACCTTGCCGGGGCGCGTTTTGGCGTAGGCAATGAGCTCGGGCAGTGTGGCGACCGGGATATTGCTGTTGGCCAGCAGCATATTGGGTGTGGTGGAGAGCAAGATTACCGGCGCGAAGGCGTCCTCGGCATAGGGAACCTTCGCATACAGGAAATAGGCCATCACGTTGGTGGCCAGCGTCCCCAACAATATGGTGTAGCCGTCGGGTGCAGACTTGGCCACCACTTCGGTGCCGATCATGCCGGAGGCGCCGCTGCGGTTTTCCACCACCACGGTCTGATTCCACGCCTTGGAGAGATGGTCGGCCACGACGCGCGCCGCAATATCGGTGGCACCTGCGGGAGGAAAAGGCACCACCAGGCGCACCGGCTTGGTCGGATAGCTTTGTGCGAACGCGGTGGTTTGCAGGCAGGCGGCGGCAAGCAGTGGCAATACGGATTTAAGCAAATGCAAGACATTCTCCTTCCGCTGTTTCAGTTATACAAATCCAGTGCTGACTTTCGTCTGGTGCTGCCGGCGGCAGCGGGTCCGAGGTTATTATCCCTCCGTCTTCGGAAGGAACCATCATCATGAAAAAATTATTTGCCGCCTTGTTATGGGTCACCGCTTGCACCGGCGTGGCGCATGCGCAAAGCAATCCGCTCTACGTGCCGCTGGGGCCGGCCAAGGCCGTGCTCTACAAACCCGATGCCGGCCCGGCTCCCCATGTCGGCATTGTGGTGATGCATCGTGTGGCGAACTACCTCTCGCATGTGGCCTGCACCGAGTTTTCCAAACGCGGCTACGCGGTGCTGTGCATGAATTCGCGCTTCGACAACAACGAGGTGCGCGTGGTGTGGGAGACTATTGCCCTGGATGTCAAGGCGGGCGTGGAGTATCTCAAACGCCAGCCGGGCATCACCCGCGTGGTGCTGTTCGGGCACAGCGGCGGGGCACCGACCATGTCGTTCTACCAGGCGGTGGCCGAGAACGGCGTGGCCTTCTGCCAGGACGCGAAGCGGTTGACCCGATGCCCCAACGAACTGGCGGGCTTGCCGAGAGCCGACGGCATCGTGTTCGCCGATGCGCATCCCGGGTTCCCGATGACCATACTGCGCGGCTTCAATCCGTCGATCATCGATGAGAACGACCCGACCCGGATAGATGCCACGCTGGATCCCTTCGATATCAGGAATGGCTACAACCCCAAGGGCGAGTCGAATTATTCCCAAGTGTTCCAGCAGCGCTATTTCGCGGCCCAATCGGCGCGCATGAACCGCCTCATCGACCGGGCACAGGCGCTGCAGGAAAAGATGAAAGCGGGCGGGCATTACTACAAGGACAACGACATCGTGGTGATCGCGCGCGGCGGCAATCCGGTGGGCGGGCCCGGCGGCGTGGCCTCCCTGCACGTGTTGCAACCCTCGCTTGCATCCATCATGGCGACTTCGCGTCCGCAAAAGCTCATCCGGAACGACGCTTCCATCACCACCGAAATCATTCGAAGTGTCGCCGTACCCGATCCCGGACAGCGCGAGAGCAACCAGACTTTCGATTCGGGGACCAAGGTCTACAGCGTGGTGTCCTTCCTCTCCTCGAATGCGGTGCGCTCGACCAACTCTCTGGACGGCATCGATCACTGTTCGAGCAACAATTCGACGGTGTGCGCGGTGCAGTCGATCACCGTGCCCGAGCTGTTTCTGGCCATGGGCGCGGCGAATTTCATCCGCGACAACGAGTTGACCTTTGATCTCGCTAAAAGCGCTGACAAGGATTACGCCGTGATCGAAGGGGCGCTGCACCCTTTTACGCCCTGCCGCGCCTGCGAGAAAACGCCGGGCCAGTATTCGAACACCATCAAAAACCTGTTTGATTACGCAGCGAAATGGATCGACGCGCGTTTTTAGGGTCGCACAAGGTCAACGGTAATGGGAGGGCTTTCGCTGCTGCGCCGATGGTAGCGATCCAGCGCCTGGGTCGCATGCTGCGCCAACACCGCATCGGTGTCGCGCGCGAGCCTCTTAAGTATAGGCGCGGGTGTGGCCTCGTTATAGGTCAGGTTGAATCGCGTATAAATATTGCTGCTGTTGGATAAGCGTTCCAGCACGGCGGGCGGCGTTTGCGGGTTGAGTGCCAGCCCCCATTCGATCATCGTGTCGGTTGAATTGAAATGGCGTTCCAGGATCTTCAGGGGCGTTTTGCGATTGCGCAGCACATCGTGCAGCACCTTCTCGCCATGCAGCCCATCGGCCAGGCGCTGCAGAGTGGCCGCACCGACATTGGGGTTGTAGGCAATCAGACGCATTACGGCGAGGCCCTTGTGGTTTTTGCCTTTCACGTCCCACAACGAACCCAGGGCCTCGAAAAGTTCGGGGTCGGGCAG
>CAMDFL010000199.1 GCA_945897475.1 Bordetella parapertussis | reverse complement strand
GTTCGGGGCACCGGTGTGAGGTGCAGGGAGCGCTGGTTAGGATGATCGACCAGAAGGCCGGGACAACGCAGCAATACAATCAATATTCCAGTGCTGATGCCGGCGGCTGCAAGGGGGGTGAAAAAGATTTGATACGCTGAATTCATTTTGCAGAATTTACTTCGCTGAATTTCATGCTGTGGATTTTTCTATTTGCCTTTGCAAGCGCAACCCAAATCCCAGAAATACGCCGTTCATCGACCAGAACAGCAAGGCCACATCACGCTGAAAAAAATCGTTGGAGAAGTTGCGCAGTGGCACGCTGGCCAGCAGCATTAAGCCCACGATTCCAAGTATTGCGAGAACCGGGTCTTGCGCCCGGTACATTCGCCAATAAGTCAGTGCAAGGCTAGCGAAAAGCAGAACCAGTGCAATGATTCCGGGAATACCCATGGCTAGGCCGTAATTGAGAAAAATATTGTGCGCATGCCAAAAGGGCGACCCGCTTGCAGGAACGAGATCGGAATGCCCCAGCTTCATGGCATTGCGACCAAAACCCGCGCCAATCATGGGTTGCTCGCCGATCCGTTCGATCACAGCGGGCCAGTAACGCAATCGCACATCATTTTCCAGCGCCACTTCGCCGCCGCTCGCGGCAATACGGGCGCCTTGCGTGGCCAACAGAAATATCAAGCCCGCGGCTGCGATCAGCAGCAGCGAAACGATTGCTCGTCGGGCAGGCCAAACAGCTCCTTTTTTAAATTGCAGCAGGATCACTAGCAACGCCAACTCACCTCCCAAGGCTGGCCAGAATGCCCGCTGCCGGCCGTAGGCGGCAGCGAGCACGCCAAGCAGCAGAATGGCCACCACCAACCACCTCGCCGACGGTTGCCAATGCCAAATCAACACGATTGCTGGCACTGCCATCAATACCAGTCCGACAAAGGTCCCGAGTCCCCCATGCCCGGCGTTGTCCCGCCAGACGCCGGTAAGCACCAATAAGGACAAAGCCCACACCGATATCACGGCCAAAGCCAAAACCACCGCCCAGGCGCCTAGAATCACCTTGCGCTTGTCATCGAAATAAACGTAGAAGGCGAACAGAGCCATGATCGTGTAGCCGATTTCGTTCTTGATTTCCCCCAAACTATAGCGAGGGTCAACCGCATATCCCAGCGAAAGCAAGGAAAGAAAAATCCACAAAGCAAAAAAAGGTTTACCAGGGAAAGTGGGTGGTTGCTGTCTTCTCCAGAACCCAATAGCGATGACAAAGGCAGTCGCCAGACACAGCAGGCGCAGCGCGACCGTTCCGGGAAAAGGAAGGATAAAAAGCAACGCCGCGAAGGGAATCCATTGAAGTTGGGATGCTTTCATCACGACTGTAATGCCTCGTCATAGATCTGCTCCACGCTTGCAACCGGACTCACGCCGTCCCCTGGCTTGGGCCCAGGCCGGACAAACGATGCAGTGAGCGCTGCATCGCATCCGCGAAGCTATGCGGCGGAGCCCAGGACAATACTTTGCGAATGTGTCCGATATCCACCTGCAAGGAGTCGGTGAGCCTGCGTATTTCGCCGCCATAGCCCGCCATCGCGGCGGCAAGTCTGAGCATCGAATTTGGGGCGGGAAACAAACGCGCCGGACGGCCGAGGGCAGCCGCGATGCTGCGCACCAACTCCGCGGTCGATACGTCGTGTCCGTCGGAAACCAGGAAGGTCTGGTGCGAACTCGAAACACGATCAAGATCCGTCAGAATTGCCGAACATAAATTTCCGACATACAGCATGCTGCGGCGATTGGTCGCGGCGGCGAATGGCAGGGGCACGCCGGTGGCGACCAGTTTGGCCAGACGCTGGAAGTTTCCCTGCACGCCGGGGCCATACATGAGTGGCAAGCGAAGAATGGTGGTTCGCATTGGGCCACTAGAGCTTCGTTGTCTAATCACGGCTTCCGCCTCAACTTTGGATGCGCCATAGGCATCTTCCGCGAGTAGCGGATCGTCCTCGCGAAGTGGTTTATCGCCGCTTCTTTCCCCGTGAACCTTCAGCGAACTGGCGAAAATAAAATGTTTGACGCCACCCCGGTCCGCCGCCTCCATTAGACGGGCAGTGGGCGCGACGTTGGTACGGCGAAATTCGGCGATGGGATCGTTCGCCGTTTCGCGCATGATATGCACGCGCGCGGCAAGGTGCAGGATAGCGTCCATACCATCTACCAAGGGAGAAAAATTCGATTCCGTGGTCAGATCCGTAGCGACGAACTCGCAGTCCGCGGGCCGACGATTTGCATCTCTACCGCTGGCGCGGACCTGCCAACCCGCCGCGACCAGCGCGGGGACTAGGGCGTGGCCGGCAAATCCGGTAGCGCCTGTGACCAGAACGCGTCGCATCCTCGCTATTTGCGCCACACTGTGCGATTGACGAAATCGGTATAGCTCATGATGATATTTACGACTTTGGCGCCGACGCGGTCAAAATCGTAATCAGGAACCACACGCGGGCGACTCGCTCCGCGCGCCTGGCGGTCGGTCAGTACTTTCACTGCGTCAGCAATTCTATCCGGGTGACATCCACTCATGATGAGCGTGCCCTCGTCCATTCCTTCTGGACGTTCGTGTGTGTCGCGCAGCATGACAGCAGGAAAACCCAGCAAAGAGGACTCTTCAGTGATGGTGCCGCTGTCGGATAACACGCAGTACGCTTGCGTCTGCAGCTTTATGTAATCGGCAAAACCAAAAGGCTTTAAAAATTTTAAATTGCCGCCATATTGGCTGGTTCCCGCTTCGATGCGTTTTCGGGTACGGGGATGGGTGGAAATGATCACCGGTTTGTTATGTTTGGTGCTGAGTTGATCGATGGCGTCCAGCAGTTGCTTAAGTCGTTGTGGATCGTCGACATTCTCCTCGCGATGCATACTCGCAAGGAAAAACTTGCTGGGCTCGAGACCCAATTGTTCGAGAATTGTTGACGCCGCGATCGAATCGCGCTGAGAGGCCAGAACTTCTTTCATCGGCGAGCCAGTCTTGATGATTGTTTCCGGACGAATGCCCTCTGCCAGCAGGTAACGGCGAGCATGCTCGGAGTAAGGCATGTTGATATCGCTGATGTGATCAACAATGCGACGATTGACTTCTTCGGGAACGCGTTCATCGAAGCAGCGGTTTCCGGCTTCCATGTGGAAGATGGGAATCTTGCGACGTTTGGCGGCAATCGCCGCCAAGCAGCTGTTGGTGTCGCCAAGCAGTAATACTGCATCCGGGGCCTCGGCCGCCATCGCGGCGTCACTTTTGGCAATCACGTTCGAAACGGTCTCAATGGCGCCCTCTCCTGCGGCCTCAAGGAAGCGATCTGGCTTCCTCAGTCCCAGTCCCTCGAAAAAGATCTGGTTCAGTTCGTAGTCGTAGTTTTGACCGGTATGTACCAATACATGATTGACTGCACTGTCAAGTTCGCGAATTACGCAGGAGAGCTTGATGATCTCGGGGCGAGTGCCGACGAGGGTCATTACTTTCATGGCCTTGGCCTTTCTAATTGAATCAAAGCAGTACCTCGCGAATCAATGCGAGCGGCTTGCGAATCAACGCAGCACCTCGGTGGTTTGCGCAGAGAAATTCTCGGGCATTAGCTGGTGCAGACGCAGAAGTTCTGTCGTGCCGTCAAGATCCAACGGGGTATCGGCAGAGCTGAATTCCTTTTTCAATTCGGCCGACTCTTCTGGCGTATCCAGCCGCAGCTCCGGGAGCATGGGAAGAATGGCGTAATAAGCGCCGCGACGAACGCAATGATTAGCTTCCTCTTCGGAAACCATTATTTCGTGCATTTTTTCGCCTGGGCGGATGCCGGTTATCTTGATGGGCACATCGCTTCGACCGATCAGCGCCCGAGCAATATTCTCAACGGTTGCCGACGGAGCGCATGGCACATAGGTTTCGCCGCGTTTGGCTTCGCGCAAGGCATAAAACACGGTATCCACCGCCTGATTGATGCTTAGAAGAAAGCGCGTCATTTCGGGCACGGTGAGCGTCACCGGGCCACCATGCTTTATTTGATCTAGAAACAGCGGGATGACTGAACCACGGGACGCCAGCACGTTGCCATATCGCACACAGATGAATCGGGTTTTGGGGTTGAGAATATTTGCCGATATAAAAATGCGTTCCTGAAGCGACTTGGTCATTCCCATGACATTGACGGGTTTGCATGCTTTGTCCGTGGAAATGCCGACAACGGTCTCGACCGGATAGGCATTCTCTTCTATGGCGCGCACAATATTGAGAGCGCCCACGCAATTGGTCAGAAGCGCTTGTCCGGGAAAATACTCACAAATAGGCACCTGCTTGAGTGCCGCGGCATTGACCACCACGTCGGCATCGCGGAGTGCTGAGCAGACGTCCGCATAATTGCGTACATCGCCAATCCGGAACTCGAGCACATTCATGAAATTGCGGTAAATCACTTCGTCTGTCGCCGCGGCCCGATGCTGGTAGTCCATGCGCATTTCGTGTTGCTTGGCTTCGTCGCGGGAGAAAACAATGACTTTTTTGGGCACACCCTGTTCTCCGGTCAGTACCCGATGCACCAGCTTGCTGCCCATGGAGCCGGTTCCGCCGGTAACGACTACCGTCTTGTCCTGAAAAATCATTGTCTTTGCCTGATGTCACTAGCCAGGTCGTCAATCATCTCCGGCCAGCTTGGTGGGGTGTAGGAAAAAGCGTCGCGGAACCGTGTCGAATCCAGGCTGCGATCGCAGCAAAACGCCACGTCACGATTTATACCGATGTGCAGTCCGAGATTATCGCGCAATCGCAGCAGCAACTCGTACTTGCTGATCGGGGCGCTGGACAAATGATAAAGCCCGGAGGCCGATGGATACGAAACCAGCAGCATCTCGACTACGCGTGCGAGTTCTTTGCTGGTGATGCCGGAATAAATTGCATTGCTGTAGCCCTGTACCGCCTCGGTTTGGTTTAAGAACCAGTCAATCAGGCTGGTTTTTCCATTAAGACTCAGGCCAATGGTCGATTTTCGAAGAGTTATTGCGCCCTCGGACACCACCTCACCCAGCAACTTGCTGTGGCCGTAGATGTCGACCGGATCAGGGCGATCATCCTCGCTATAATTTCCACCCGTCCCGGAGAAAACGCAATCAGTACTGAGGTGAATGAATCGCGAACCGGTGGTACGGCAGATGAGTGCCATCCGATGCGGCAACAAGGCATTGACCTCGATATTTGCAACGATATTCGTGGCGCTCGCCCGTTGCTTAACCAATCCGGCCGCGTTCACGACGGCATCGGGATGGAACGCCGAAATTACCGTGAGGATTTGATCTGCTACCCGCAGGTCAATACCTGCGTAAGCATTTTCAGAAGAAAACAGGCCGCTATCGGCATAGGCGGAAAGTTCCTGCCGCAGGGTCACGCGAACATCGTGTCGTGCCCCTATCACTTTAAGCATTTGGTGGCCAAGCATGCCATCGCCGCCAAGGACCAGAATCTTCAAGCCGCGACTCCGGCGACATCGAGCAGGACAGTTTCAAGGCGCTCGAGAAGAATCGACCGTTCAAACTGCTCGTTGAAGTATTTTTGGCCCTGGCTTCCCATGATTTCCAACTGCGACTTATCGGTTCGGCTGGCGGCAAGAACCGTCTCAGCCAATGCTTGTGGATTTTCCGGCGGAACCACCCACCCCGCACCGGCATCACGGACCAGTTTTGCGCCCTCCCCTTCTAGTGCAGCGATCATTGCCTTCCCGCACGCCATATAGGACTGGATTTTAGCCGGGACAGTATAAGCAAAGATAGGGTCACGCCTTAACGTTGCGAGAAGAATGTCCGCATGCGCGAAATACACGGGCATTTGCTGCGCTGGTCGCGATCCAAGCAGCTGAAAAGTGGATTCCAGCCCAAGCTTGCGTATTTCTGCTTCGACCCAGGCCTGCATGCGACCCTCACCAATCACAATCCATTGAATATTGAGATGCTGGCGTAATAATTCGGCTGCGGCGACGATGGTGGGAAAGTCCTGCGCGGCGCCGATATTACCGGCGAAAACAATCCGGAAACCCGGGCGGAGTTCAAGCGTCGCCGCATCATCGACGCGGGGCTCGATGCGCCGGTAATAAGCTTCGGCGCTGTTTGGCAGGTAGACGATCGATTGCGGCGCAACACCCTGGGCGACAATCGGCGCAATAAAGGCGCGCGATTGCACCAATACCCGGTCGCAACCCCGATAGATCCATCGAACCATGCGATCGACCGAGGCGAGCAAGCGGGGCGCATGTATTGCTCCGGTCGCGGAAAGGCTTTGCGGCCAGAGATCCTGGACCCAGAAGACTATCGGCAGGCGTTTGAGCCATTTGATTATTCTCGCTGGAATGCCAATGGTTATTGGAGAGGGTTCGTATACCAGCAAAACGTCAAAGCGTCCGCGCGCGATCCATGGAGCTAGGAGGGATAGCGAGATAACCAGGGAGATGTAGTTCAGCATCAGGCGCAGTGGCGTGCTGTTTCCGCGGGGCACAAGGGGGGCGCGCCTGACCTCAATGCCCTCAAAGAATTCCCCATAGGGCCCACTGCTGCCATAACCTTTGAATAGCCGGCCGCCCGGATAATTCGGCATTCCTGTTATCACGCATACTTGATGGCCGCGTTCGCGCAGGCCGCGGGCGACGTCGTTGATACGAAAGTTTTCCGGCCAGAAGTATTGGCTTAACAGCAGGATTCTCATTTCGCCCGCCACTCGCTCAGGATTGAGGCAAACAGAGGCTCATAACGCGAAACCGCCGCCTTCCAAACGTAATGTCCGAAAATATACTCACGCAGATGCTCGCCTTGCGCGGCAAGCCGTTCGGGTTGCGAGAGCATTCGATCCAGCCCTGCGGCTATTTCAATTGCATTCGCGCCGACCAATTCTCCTCCGCCGGAATCGGGGAGGTCGTCAAAACCACACTCGGTGGTCATCAGAACCGGGGTTGCGCAAGCACCGGCTTCGAGCGCCACCAGAGACATGGCTTCGCTTCGCGAAGGAACCGCCACCAGGTTCGACGCGGTCAGCACGGACGATTTCTCACTAAGGCCTACATGGCCGAGGACTTTGACGCGCTCGCCAAGCAATGACGCTTGCGATC
>CAMDFL010000198.1 GCA_945897475.1 Bordetella parapertussis | reverse complement strand
TTGGCGAGCGTCTACTGGAACCCGTTGGTGAACAGCGTCGGTGCATCCGGCGCCATTTGCGGCATCCTGGGGGCGATGTTGATGTTCATGCTCGACTCCCGCAATCGGGTACCGGTTGCCATGTTGAAATCGCATGCAACCGGGATTGGCATCTTCCTGGTCTACTCGATCATCATGGGTGTCGGCGACGCCCCCATTGATCACGCTGCCCATGCCGGAGGTCTGGTTGCCGGAGCAGTCTGCGCATGGATTCTTTCTCCTTGGCGGCGGCCAGTGCCTGCCGCGGCCGGATCCCTGGTGATGCTGATCGCCATAGCGGGGCTGCTCAACGGCGCGCCAGGTGCCGCGCCAGAGCGGGTGGCAGCACGTCATGCCGCGCTCAGCTTCAAGGCTGACACTCGCTGGTTCGGACAGCGTGAGGCGGAGTTGCTGGCTGCTGCTCAACAGCTGGTGCCTCAATGGGGGCTGGCCGAAACCAAACCCAAACTCAGGGACCTGGCGGCCGAATGGGATGAAGCTCACGCGCGTTTCACTGCTTATCGATTCGATGAGACAGCCGAGCAGGCGCGCTTGCATCAATTGCTGGTTCGCTACATCGATCTGCGGCGGCGCTCCTATCGTTCTCTTGCCGATTCGCCACCCGCTGCAGGTCGCGACGAATTCGAACGGCTATCGCGCGAGATGAAACAAACCGTAGAGGGAATCAAGGGATTGACACAGCCGCGCTGATTCAGCTTTATTCAGGAGGGGACGAGCCCAAAACCCTTAAATAAGGGCCATTCCGATTAAGGCGCGGATTGGCGCTCGGGCGGTACAATGGCGTTCTCCTGGCCCGCTCCCGCGGGCTTTGTGCGTTTTGAAACCCTTATGTCGAGTAGCCTGCACAAGGATATTTTTCGCCTCGGTTGGCCGATGTTCATTGGTCAAATGGCTGTCATGGCCAATGGTTTCATAGATACCATCATGGCGGGGCGCTACAGCACCCTAGATCTTGCCGGTATTGGTGTTGGCGCGAGCATCTATATGAGTATCTTCGTGGCAATGATGGGGATACTTCTTGCGCTGACGCCAACCGCGGCGCAACTCTACGGCGCCGGGCGCTATGGGGAAATTGGCGAGGAGGTGCGGCAGTGCTCGTGGCTGGCGCTCGCCTTGTCGGTGTTGTGTTTTCTGGTGCTGCGGTTTCCCGATCCATTTTTAGCAATGACGCAGCTGGAGCCGGCAGTCGAAGTTCGCACACGCGCCTATCTTTCGGCGCTTTCCTGGGCAGTGCCGGCATCACTGGCGTTCCGGATTTTCTACGGCTTCAGTTCGGCGGTGTCCAAGACGCGAACCATCATGATGTTGAATCTTGCCGGGCTCTTATTCAAAATTCCGCTGAATCTGGTATTCATGTACGGTTATTTCGGACTGCCTGAGCTTGGCGGTGTGGGTTGCGCGGTGTCTACGGCGGTGATTTCCTGGGGCATTGTGATCGCCGCCTGGTACTGGTGTTACACCGACCGCGATTACGAGCGCTACAAGGTGTTCGAACGCTGGTCGTGGCCTGATCTCAGGCGTATTGCTCATCTGGTGTCTCTGGGTCTGCCGATCGGGTTGACGTTTTTCATCGATGTCACGGCTTTCACCTTCATGGCCTTGTTCATCGCGCAATTGGGACCGATTAATTCCGCGGCGCACCAGATCACCAGCAACTTCGCCGCCATCCTGTATATGTTGCCGCTTGCCATTGGCAACGCCGCCAGTGTGCTGGTCGGACAGGCGATAGGGGGCGGTGACTTTGCACGTGCCCGCTCCATCGGAATCACCGGTATTGCGATGGCATTCGGTATCGGTGCTTGCGTGGGGTCGCTGGTGTATCTGAGTAGCGACATGATCGCTGCCATTTACTCTCCGGACGCGCAAGTGATTGCCATCGCGGCCAGCTTGCTTTCAATAGTGGCGGTGTATCACTGCCTGGATGCCGTTCAGGCAGTGGTCATCAATGTGCTGCGTGGCTACAGGCGCGCGCTGGTGCCCATGTTCTGCAATGCCTTCGCGCTGTGGGGCGTAGGGCTTGGTGGCGGCTACTTGATCGCCTTAAATCCGGTGGATTTGAGTTGGCTGGGGGTATCTACGCCGATGGGCGCCAAGGGATTCTGGATTGGCGCTGCCTGCGCTTTGGTGGTCGCCAATACTTTGGTGGTGCTCTACTTCCTCACTGTCAGCCGCAAGGCTGTGCGTATAGCCAAGCCCCCGGCTTAGTGTTCGCCCGCTAGGCCTCAAAGCTAGCCGTGAATCAGGCCAGGTCCAGTGCGAGCGAGGCGCGCGCGGCCTGCGGCACCTCAATAGTTACTTGATAATTAGCATGGTCGATTCCCGCATGAATCGCCGCCCCGGTTTTAACGGCGGCGACCATTTCAGGGGTCAATTCGAAGCGCATGAAATGCACCGCCGCGGTTTTCTCGGCGGTATCGCGTTCCAGATCCTCGTTGGCGATGGGTCTGACTCTGGCGAGTTCGCCCACCTGCATCCACACGGCTTCGTCGATGCCGATCAGTTTTCCCAAAGCGACTTTGCGTTCCGCCTCTTCGGGATACTCCAGCATGAAGGTGGCTTTCCAGTTGCTGCCATTCGGAATCAAGGGATTGTAGGAATCCAGTTCCTCCTGAATTTTTTCAGGCTCGAATATTCGTTCAAGCCTGAGCATCTCCTGCACTTGATACTGCATGGTCAGCGCATCCTCGAAGTACAGATTGGCATTTTCGCCCAGGGCAACGCGGCGCTCGTCTTTGTGGGCCATGACTTTCGCGCGGAATTCCTGCCGGTTGCGGGCGTATTGCTCAAGACTGAATAGATCATTGTGGGTAAGCATATTTTCTTTCACAGGCCGTAGGCCATTCGTAGAAGTGTCATGGGATGTTCGGGTGAGGAGCCGTCGGCGCGCGCATGGGCAATGTGGTGGCCGGCCATGGAGCAATCGGATCCGTAGTGATCGGGTTTGGCCTGATTGACTCGCGCCACCACGGGTTTGACGATTTTCATCGCGAATTCGTGGAATTCTTTTTTTACCGCGTAAGTGCCGTCGTGTCCGGAGCAACGTTCGATCATGTCGACTACGGTGTCCGGAACCAAGGAAAGAATGTCCTTGGTCTTCGGCCCGATGTTCTGCACGCGTTGATGGCAGGCGGCTTGATAGGCGACCTTTCCCAGCGACTGTTTGAAATCGATTTTCAGCTTGCCCTCTTTGTGGCGCAGCATCAGGTACTCGAAGGGATCGTAAAACGCGGCTTTGACTTTCTGCACTTGCGGGTCATCGGGAAACATTAATGGCAGCTCCTGCTTGAACATCAGCACGCAGGAGGGAATCAGCGCGGTGAGATCCCAGCCCTGGTCGACCATTTCGGCTAGCACCGGGATATTGAATTCCTTTGCTTTTCTGACCGATTCCAGGTCGCCTAATTCGAGCTTGGGCATGCCGCAGCAACGTTCCTTTTGAGCGATCGTGAGCGGGATGCCATTGTGTTCGAACACAAGCGCCATGTCCTCGCCCGGTCCGGGCTCGTTGCGATTCATGTAACAGGTGGCGAACAGTGCCACTTTGCCCTTGGTCTTTCCCGCAGGCTCGCCGACAGTGTTTGCAGGAAGCTCGACCAGGCGCTTTCTCAAGGGCTTGCTGACAAACTCCGGAAGCCAGGCATCGGCATGTATTTCCGCCACGGCCTGCAAGGCCTTGCGCGCCATCCCGATCTTGTTCACCGCGTTGACCGTGGGCGCAATAATGGGGATGCCCACGAAACTGCCGACCACGTCGGTGCTGGTGAGGACCTTGTCGCGAAGTTTTGTATTGCCTTTCTGATACTCGACCGATTTGGCGCGCAGCATCAGGTGTGGAAAGTCCACCGCCCACTCGTGGGGTGGCACGTAGGGGCACTTGGTCATGTAACACAGGTCGCACAGGTAACAATGATCCACGACCTGCTTGTAATCTGTCTTCTTGACGCTGTCGATCTCCATGGTTGCGGATTCATCGACCAGATCGAATAAGGTGGGAAACGATTGGCAAAGGCTGACGCAGCGCCGGCATCCATGACAGATCTCAAAAACGCGCTCCATTTCCTTGTGGAGCGATTCCTCGTTATAAAAATCGGGGTTCTGCCAGTCGAGCGCATGACGGGTTGGAGCGTCCAGATTGCCTTCGCGAGCCATTATTGGTTCTCCTGCTGTTGCAACACTATTGATCCGGCCGCCCCTCAAGCGAGGGACGGCCGGAGTTCAAATTAGCCCAGTTCGTTCAAGGCTTTTTGATAGCGGTTGGCATGCGATCGCTCGGCTTTTGCCAGCGTCTCAAACCAGTCGGCGACTTCGGTAAAGCCTTCAGCGCGCGCGTCCTTGGCCATGCCGGGGTACATGTCAGTGTACTCGTGTGTTTCGCCGGCGACGGCGCTTTTAAGGTTATCGGCGGTCGGGCCAAAGGGCAGTCCGGTGGCCGGGTCGCCGCATTGCTCAAGGTACTCTAGGTGGCCGTGTGCATGGCCGGTTTCTCCCTCGGCGGTGGAGCGGAAAAGCGCCGCGACATCGGCATAGCCTTCGACATCGGCTTTGTTTGCGAAATACAGGTAACGGCGATTGGCCTGAGATTCGCCAGCAAAGGCGTCCTTCAGGTGCTTTTCGGTCTTGGTTCCTTTGAGCGGCATCGTTAAATTCCTTGTTAAATTTCAGGTGGCAAGGCATTTTCCTTGTACGCGGACTATAGGAAACTTGATCGATTAGGGGAAATTGTATTTTTCAACTGCGGCGATAGTCATTGGCTATCGTACCAATGCATATCGCGTACTACCTGGACGGTGAATGCGGCACACCCGGCAGACTCGCCATTCTCGCTCTTGCGGGGCGAAAAAAAGCGGTGGGCAGATTCTGCCCACCGCTTTTCCTTCTACCGTCACTTGAGCGTCGTGCCGGATTTCTCCGGCAATAAGCTTTTAATAGCGGTATTGATCCCCCTTGTACGGGCCTTGCTTCGGTACGCTGATGTACTTGGCCTGTTCGTCGGTGAGTTCGGAGAGCTGCGCGTTCAGCGTCTTCAATTGCAAGCGCGCGACCTTTTCATCCAGATGCTTGGGCAACACAAAAACGCCGATCGGATATTTGTTCGATGCCTTCTGCGCTTCGCCCCACAGCTCCATCTGGGCGATGGTCTGGTTGGCGAACGAGGAGCTCATCACGTAGGAGGGGTGCCCGGTGCCGCAACCCAGATTCACCAAGCGACCTTCGGCGAGCAAGGTGATGCGCTTGTTGTCGGGGAAAATGATGTGATCGACCTGGGGCTTGATGTTTTCCCACTTGTATTGCTTCAAGCTCGCGACATCGATTTCATTGTCGAAGTGGCCGATGTTGCAGACGATGGCCTGGTTCTTCATCTTCTTCATGTGCTCATGCGTGATGACCTTGTAGTTGCCGGTGCAGGTCACGAAGATATCGGCCTTGTCGGCCGCGTAATCCATGGTCACGACGCGATAACCTTCCATCGCGGCTTGCAGTGCGCAGATTGGGTCGATCTCGGTGACCCAGACTTGCGCCGACAGGGCGCGCATTGCTTGCGCCGAACCCTTGCCCACATCGCCGTAGCCGGCGATCAAGGCCACCTTGCCTGCAATCATCACGTCGGTCGCCCGCTTGATGGCGTCCACCAGTGATTCGCGGCAGCCGTAGAGGTTGTCGAATTTCGATTTTGTGACCGAGTCATTGACGTTGATGGCGGGGAAGGCCAGTTTGCCCTCTTTGTGCATCTGGTACAGGCGATGCACGCCGGTGGTGGTTTCTTCCGACACGCCCTTGATTTGCTTCAGGCGCGTGGAATACCAGCCGGGCTGGGCCGTGAGGCGCTTTTTGATGGCCGCGAACAGGAACTCTTCTTCTTCGCTACCGGGCTTGGCGATCACCGAAGGATCGGACTCCGCTTGCGTGCCCAGGTGCAGCAACAAGGTCGCATCGCCACCGTCGTCAAGAATCATGTTGGCTTGCGACGCACCGGGCCACTCGAAGATCTTGTGGGTGAATTCCCAATACTCTTCCATGTTCTCGCCCTTGTAGGCGTATATCGGCGTCCCGGTGGCAACAATGGCCGCCGCGGCGTGGTCTTGCGTGGAGTAGATATTGCACGAAGCCCAGCGAACATCGGCACCGAGAGCTTTGAGAGTCTCGATCAGCACGGCGGTCTGGATGGTCATGTGCAAAGAGCCGGCAATGCGCGCGCCCTTCAAGGGTTGCGCCTTGGCGAATTCCTCGCGGATCGCCATCAGGCCGGGCATTTCGGTCTCGGCAATGGCGATTTCCTTGCGGCCCCAGTCCGCAAGTTTCATGTCTGCAACGAAGTAGTCCTGTTTTGTCTTTGGTAGGGCGCTCATCTCGCGCCTCCTTTCGGTTTAGAGGTTGGCGAGCGCGGTTGCAGATTGACACCTTGAGCCTGGCAAGCACGCCTGTTTGGGCTGACTGTCGCAACGCTCCTCAAGGTAGGCGTATTTTACATCAAGAGCCTGTTGTGGGACCAAAAAATTGGACGTATCCGTGTATCCGAGGCAGTACGCCCAATGGAAGGCAATCGCCCTGTAACGCCCGTCCAGCGGGCGTCTCCGGGCACTGTCGCACGACAAAGTTCAGTACGTATTGGTGGCTGGCTTGGCGGTTCAACTGTTCTAAGTCAAAAGAAGGCTTCGATTCAGCCCGGCTCGATGCCCGCAATAAGTTCCCGAATCGACTTGACCGGGCCATCACTTCGTAGTGAGGACGATCCAATGTGTATTCGAGAGATCGATCACCGGCATCAGCTCTTTTTCAGTGCCGTAGGGCAGATTTTGCCGCTACTCTGGCTTCAATCCTGCGACCTTCATGGCCCGCCCGGCTAGCTCAAAATCCTTGCGGCGCTGCGCCGCCATTTCCTCGATTGCGGTGCCATCGTACGGAAAGCCAATCTCCTTCAGGCGTGCGCGCACCTCAGGTGGGCCCAATACACGGTCGATCTCCGTGTGGAGGCGCCGCACGATCGGCGCGGGAACGCCGACGGGCGCCCAGATGTCCACGCCGCCGGAGATCTTTTCGTAGTCGGGGAGCTGTTCGCCCATTGCGGCGATGTCGGGATAGTCGGATGCA
>CAMDFL010000197.1 GCA_945897475.1 Bordetella parapertussis | reverse complement strand
CGTTGAAAAATCTTCAAACTTGACGATCTTCATGCGCCATTGACCACGTTCTTCAGGGGTTTGCCGGCGCGAAACAGTTCGAAATTTTCGGATACCACATTGAGAATGCGGCCACGGCTTTTCTTGCTGCCGCCGCCTGCGATGTGCGGCGTGATGAGCAGGTTGGGGCATTTCCACATCGGGTGCTCTGGCGGCAAAGGCTCGGGGTCGGTCACATCGAGCCCCGCCGCCGCAATGGATCCTTTCACGAGCGCCTCCTGAAGCGCCGCCGGATCCACCAGCCCGCCGCGGGACACGTTCACAAGAATCGCATCGCGCTTGCAGACGGCCAATTCAGCGGCACCGATCATGTGGTGGTTGTCCGCATTCTGCGGCGCGGTGACGACGATGGCATCGGCCCGGGCCAGTATTTCGTGCAGCCTGGTCACGGGATGCATTTCATCGGCCAGCGGATCGCTTTTCCCGGAGCGCGTCACGCCTATCACCTGCATATCGAAAGCCCGTGCGCGCTTGGCGACCTCCTTGCCGATATTGCCAAAACCAATCAGCACCAGGGTGCGGCCTTCCAGCGCACTGGTGGTGGTGGAAAAGCTGCGGTCCCATTCGCCGCGGGACTTGGCCAGCACCGATTCGGGCACACGCCGCAGGAGGCCAAGCATGAGCGCAAAGGCATGCTCGGCCACCGCCGGTGCGACAGCGCCGCCCTGATTGGCAAGCGGTATGTTTTTGGGAAAGCCGTGGCGCACCAGACCCTCATAGCCCGCCGACAGGCATTGCACCCAGCGAACCTTGCAGCCGGGCGCGTGCAGCATATCGTGCAAGCGTTTGGAGTCATCGCCGCGCACATCAGCCGTCACGAACACCTCGGCGCCAGGCAGTTCGCGAAGTATTTCATCCATGTCTTCGCTAACAAACAGATCGACGTCGCTGATCGATTGCAAACGCTTGGTGACGTCTTCTTTGGCCAGACGGCCCAGAAATACAACGCGTGTCATTGAAGCTCCTTTGATTTCATTTTTTTCTCGGCATAACTGCGTTTATATGCGGCGGCACGCTCATGTACCGCCGGGTCGACCGGACGTCCATACGGCACATCCATCCACAGGCGCAGCAGCAGGCGTTTCTGCGTCGGAGAATTCTTGAATTCGGTGCGGGAGTGCAGATACAGAAAGTTGTGCCACAACATGATTTCCCCCGGCTCCAGCATAAAGCGCAAGGCAAAATCCTCCCGCGAGGCGATTTCATCGAAAACATCCAGCCCTTCGGCAAGGCCCGGCGGCAGAGGCAGCTTCATTTGTTGCGCGGCACTGCGCATGAAGCTCGATGCATAGTTGCAACTGACCTTGCCATCGACATTGCAGAACACCGGAATCATGGCGTCAGTGATCGGCTTGGCGCTGAATTGCACTTCGGGTATGGCGTAGTAGAAGCCCCGGTACAACGGATCCAACAAGTCCGGTCGGGTGCGCAATATCTCGTTATGTATGGCAAGCGTGCTCACCAACCCGCTGAAGCCGCCGGACTCTGCTTTTTGCACACACATCAAACCCACCATTTCGTAGGAATCGGTGTGCATGTGCAGTTCGGCCGAACTGCGGTAACCGCGCGACACCGGATCGACCTCTTCCTCGCGCACGTACCCCAGTTTGTCTCCGTTGGAGCTTTGCTCCGCAGCCACGCCCAGGTGCGTGCCCAGGCCGTAATACAGGCGCTCCATCTGTTCGTCGGAATATTTGTCCCGGGTGATGCCGGTGAGGATCACCATGCCCCGGCCTTCCATGATCTCGCCTTTAAGCTCAACCCCCAGTTGGTTGATGGCGGGATGGTCGAAGTCGCTGCGGATGACATCGTGGGGGGGCAGATGGGCGGTCTTTTGCAGCAGCGTGTCGAAACCTTTCAACACTTCACTGCCCAGTGGCCGTGCGAATGTCTGCCTGCCTTTGACGTCGCTGCTTTTCCAGGCGGCTGGATGATCGATGATTTGCCGATAAACAGGTGTCATTACATTCCTTTCAAGCGGACATTGCGCCGCGGCCACGATTACCCACCAGCCATAACATGAGCAACACCACTGAGGTTATCACCAGGCACATGACGGTAGAAAATGCCGCCAGCAACCCGAAACTGCCCATTTCCCATATCTCCAGTATCGCGAAACCGATCACCGGATTCTTCAGCCCCGCAAGCAGCGCCGACGCCGACAAATCGCCCATCATGTGCACGAACACCATGGCCCAGCCCGCCGCCAGCCCCGGCAACATCAGGGGCAGAACTACCCTCCTCACCGTCCGACCTTCGCCAGCGCCGGCCACATAGGAGGCCTCGCGTAGATCCGCGCCCACCTGGGTCGCGGCAGCGCTGGCCGCAATCGATCCCGGCGGAATATGAATGACGATGTAAGCCACCAGCAGCAAACTCAGCGTGCCGGCCATGTAAAACGGCGAGCCGCTGAAGGTCACCAGGAAGCCGACACTCAGGATCAGGCTGGAAATTGTCGCCGGCGCCTTCATCACGGCATCGACCGACCTGGAAAGCCAACCCCTGGTCTGCGCCACATAAATGGCCGCGATGGCGGCAATACCCATGGCGATGGTCGCGCCGGACACCGACAGCAGAATGCTGTTTTTGAACGCAGCCGCGGTCATGCGATCTTCGATCAGCACTGATTTGAAATTGGCCAGCGTCAGTTGCGACCATTCGACACTGGGCGTCCAGTAAGGCTGGCAGGCCACCAGGGTGAGCGCGAGCAGCGGCACCAGTGAAGCGCAGGCCAGATAGGCAACCATCATGGCTTGCGCCGGCACGCGCCAGCGCCCCATGGCCATGCGCGATGCGCTGGTGACCTTGCCGCCCAGCGTCACGAAGTGCCCACCCGCTGAAACCCGCCGTTGCGCGGCCCAGGTTGCCGCAATCACCGCGAGCATGATGAGCCCAAGGACAACGGCCTGATCCAGGCGGGGCGGAAAATCATTTCGCAGCAGACGCACAATGCGCACCGCGAGAATATCGATCTCCGCCGTGGTGGCGATGATGGTGGGAATGGAGAACAGCGCAAAACCAGAAATGATCACCAGCAGCGCCGAAGCGAGCAAGGCCGGCCGTATGGCCGGCAGCGACACGCGCCGCAAGGTGCGCCATAAACCCGCGCCGCTGATGCGCGACGCCTCCTCCAGCGAAGGATCGAGATTGCGCAACGACGCGGAAACAACAAGATAAACATACGGCACACCGTGCAGGCTGTAGACCCAGATGAGCCCCGCCCAGGAATAAATATCGACGCCCAGATTCAGCCCGTTGGCGCCCAGCAACGGCAGTTGCGCCAGCAGTCCATTGAGGAAACCCACGCGCGGCGCGCCGATGAAGGCCCAGCCGATCGACAAAGCCACGCCCGGCATCAGCAGCGGAATGACGGGCAGTACCAGGCCGATGACGCCCAGATTCGCATCGGTGCGCTCGTTCAGCCAAGCCATCACCGAGCCCACCACCAGAGCAATCATGGTGCTCACACCTATGGCGATGGCGGTATTCAAAAGGACGCGCGGCAACCAGGGCTCCTTCAACACCGACAAGGCGCCCTGAAAACTCGGCACCCCGTCGACCATGAAAGCGCGCGTGATCATGCGCAGCATGGGAAACACGATCAGCGCGGCCATCACAATGACCACCCCGCCCGCTAGGGCGGCGTACAGGCTGATTCGAGGACCGCTGCGAAATGAGGCGCCCATGTTCACGCCGACGCAACCGCACTTGGACCGGCATCGCCGCAGAGTAGTCGAATCCTGTCCGGTTCGACACTAAGCGACATCATCGCGCCTTCCCGCAGGGCGCCGGATTCCGATTCGTCGTGAACCCAGACGCGCGCCGACAAGTCTGCGCGGCTGACCAGATACTCGGTATAGGGGCCTGCGAACATGCGGGTTTCAATGCGCACTTGCAGGCAATTGGGTTGCTCCGCGCCGGTGTCCGCTTTCAACCGGAATTTTTCCGGGCGGACCACCAGTTTCACCGGACTGCCTTGTACCGGCGCGGCACCATCAGTGACCGCCGCGAGAAATTCGCCGAAACCGGTTTGAACAAGCACGCCTGCAGCGTCGCTTCGAATGACTTTGCCTGGCCAGATATTGGCGGCGCCGACGAAATGGGCGACGTACTCTGTGGGCGGGTATTCGTAGACGCTGCGGGGGGCGCCCAGGGCCGCAATCCTGCCTGATTCCAGCACGGCCACGCGATGGCCCAGTTCCATCGCTTCAGTCTGATCGTGCGTCACGTACAGGCCGGAAAAACGAATTTTCTGTTGCATGCGTTTCAACTCAATGCGCAACTGCTCGCGCACCTTGGCATCCACGCTTGAGAGCGGTTCGTCGAACAGCACCACCGCGGTGTTGCCCACCAGCGCCCGCGCCAGCGCGACGCGTTGCTGCTGCCCGCCGCTGATCTGGCCGGGATACTGCGCGGCAAGATTGCCGATGCCCACCAGATCCAGGGTTTCGTGCACGCGTGCCGCAATGTCCCCGCCGGGTGTGCCGCGCGACTCGAGCGGATAGGCCACATTGGCGAATACCGTCATATGCGGCCACAGCGCGAACGATTGAAAAATCATCGAGAGACGGCGTTGATCGGGCGGCAGGAAGATTTTTTTCTCCGCAGAAAACACCATCTGCCCGTCGATCTCTATCTCTCCGGCATCGGGCCGCTCAAGGCCTGCCACACAGCGAAGCAAAGTGGTCTTGCCGCATCCGCTGGGCCCGAGCAGCACCACCATCTCCTCGGCCCCGACTTCGAGATCGACGTTGTCCACCGGCGTGACCGTGGCGCCACCCGTGCGGCGGAAGGTTTTCGAAAGACGCGTAATGCGTATGCGCGGATTGGCTGCCATCAGGCCGCGATCATCAGGTGCAATGCAATAAATAGGTTAATCAGGGTCTTTTACCTATAAGGCTAATCAAATGTTTTTGATCTACATCTGGTATAACATCGACTGAACCGATGTGCTCTTTCGAGAGATTTGCGCAGGCGCCGCCCAGCCCAGCGTACAGCGGAACCTGATCCGGGCAGTTGGTGCCCTGCGCCTCCGGGGTCACCAGCCAGTTGGCATACAACAAGGCCGCATTGGGATGCACCGGCTGCCTGGGCATGGCCACCGACGATTCTATGCCGTGCGCCGGCCCTTCAATTTCCGCCAGCGCCAGCGGCGCGCCTTTGGAGCGGATTGCGGTGCTGTGCCCGGAGGCGGTGGGCATCGCCAGCATGTAGGCCCCGGCCGCCACCTGCTGCACGCCGCTGGTGCCGCCATCGACATAACGCGGGTTGTTTTTCGCAAGGTCGCGCATCCAGTCGTCGCCGTAGGCCCCACGCAGTGTGCGCAGCCACGACATCACCGTGGAGGTCGACAGCGGATCGACGATGGCCATCTTGCCACGCCAGAATGGGCCGGCTATGTCCTTCCAGCTTTTCAAATTGGCCTTGAGATCCGCCGCAGACACCAGCTTGGTGTTATAGGTGATGAAATGCGGCGTGACCATCACCACCATGTAAGACTCGTTGCGCGCGCGCACGCTGGCCGGGAATTTGGCGAGGCCCGGCACATTCTTGGTGGTGAGCGGCGAGAACAGCTCGGGCCTCTGCTGATACAGCGCCGACGAACCCGAAAGCAACAGATCCGCCTGCTTCACCCCCGATTCGACTTCCGCCGTGTAACGGCTGAACAGCGTGCCGGAAATCAGCGTAATGAAGCTTATTTTTATTTTTGGATATTTCTTCTCGAAGGAAGCAATGAAGCGCTGCGTATTCAGGGGGGGCAGCGAAGAGTACAAATTGAGCTGGCCTTCAGCCGACGCCGCCGCTTCCAGTTTTTCCATGTTCAGCGCCTGCGCGCGGCTTGCAGCCGGCGCCATTGCAAACAGCACTGCCGCAAACATTCCAATGTGGCGTTTCAAATTCATTTTCAGCTCCTTATTCATGGTGTTGCCGGCGATGGTGTCGCAGGCGCCAGCGCGCCCCTCCCTACCAGGGCACAATGTTTTCTTCGGTGAATGCCATGCCAAACCCCGGTGCATCGCTGGGGATCACTTTTCCGTCCACAGGCGTGGCCATGCCCGGAAAACGATTGGCCTCGGCCAGTGGCACCCCGGGGTCTGAACCCAGCCAGAATTCGGCTATCGGGCATTCAGGCATGGATATCGAGAAATGCTGGCCGAAAGGAACGCCGGCGCCCGAGTGGGGAATGGTGGCAATGCCGGCAGCTTCGCCGATGGTATAAATCTTAAGCACCTCGGACAGGCCTCCGCACCAGCGAAAGTCAGGCTGCAACACATCCACACACCGCCGCTCCACCATCTCGCGAAATTCATGCCGCGAATGATGGTCTTCACCGGTGGCCAGCGGCAGTGTAGGCACCGCCTTCTTCAGCTGTGACAGGCCCTCCATGTCGTTGGGGATCAGCGGCTCTTCAATCCAGCGCAGGCGATAGGGTTTGAGCCGCTCCATCACCCTCGCGGCAAATTCGACGTTGTAGGACATCACCGGATTCAACATGAGATCGGCCGACGGCCCCACCGTCTCGCGCGCCTTGGCGACCTTTTCCTCCAGCCGGTTAATGCCGTCGGTGCCTTCTTCGTAATGAATCGGGTTGCTGATCTTGAAGGCCTTGAAACCCAGCTCCATCGACCAATCCAGATCGTCGCTGGTGCAATAGCAATCCAGATGCGGCCGGCACGGCCCACCGATCAGGCTATAGACCGGCAGCTTGAGCAGCTTGCCCTTCAAGTCCCACAAGGCAAGGTCAATGGCGCTACGGGCCACGCTTGACAGCCCCACTGCGCCGAAACGCAGGGTCGAGCGCCACATCAGGTCGTTCAAATACTCGATGGCCAGGCAATCACGGCCGGTGAGCAGCGGCGCGAAATGATCAACGACCAGCGGCGATACAAGATTGCCCCAATGGCATTGTCCGAGGCCCCACTCGCCATTTTCGGCAGTGACGCGCACCCACATCTCCGAGGAGACCTCGCCGGGAATCTGGCGCAACTGACGCGGGAACTCCGGATACTTGTTGATGGGAAAGGCGCGGTTCGCCGTGTTGTTATAGCTCTGGCGGCGCGGTTTGGTTTTTGATTTGGGCTCGGGCAGTTTGATTCTGACCGGAGCTATCGATTTGATTT
>CAMDFL010000196.1 GCA_945897475.1 Bordetella parapertussis | reverse complement strand
GCCGATCTCAAGGCCGCGATGGCGGCGCATCCTGCCGAAGATTTTTTCATGACTTCGGTATCGCCGGGTCAAGCGGCGAGGTTTCTGGGCAATGAGTATTACCCGAATCATGAGGCCTACATCCGCGCGCTGGGAACGTTGCTGCACGACGAATATACGGCGATTGCCAAGGCGGGTTTTGTATTGCAGGTAGATTGCCCGGACCTGGGGTCGGGATGGAACAGCCAGTTCCCGGATCTCACGCTTGCACAGTTCAAGAAAATGGTGGAACTGCATCTGGATGTGTTGGATGAGGCCACGCGCGATGTGCCGCCAGAACAACTACGCCTGCATCTATGCTGGGGTAATTACAACGGGCCGCATACCGAGGATATTCCCTTGCGTGAAATCATCGGGCCGGTGCTGAAGTCGCGCGCCACGGCGATTTCCTTCGAGGGCGCCAATCCGCGCCACGAACACGAATGGAAACTGTGGAAGGAAGTGAAGTTGCCGCCTGGTAAGGTGCTGATACCCGGCGTTCTGGATTCCACCTCCAATTTTGTCGAACATCCGGAAGTGGTTGCCGACCGAATTTGCCGTTATGCCAGCGTGGTCGGGCGTGAAAACGTGATTGCCGGCACCGACTGTGGCTTTGGTACCTTTGCCGGGCGCGTGGATGTGTTCCCCAGCGTGGTGTGGGCGAAACTGCGCGCCATGGCTGAGGGTGCGAAGCTGGCGACAAAGACGCTTTGGGGTTGACGGCGAACGCTATCGCTCGCCGAGATACTCGTTCAAGTATTTCGTATAGTCGGCATCGCGCGTGTATTTCTTCATCATCTGGTTGGATGCCATGCCCTGCAGTTTTTCAGTCGGCGTGCCTTCGCGCTGCGCTTTCAGGGTGTTGTAGGCGGCCTGTACAGCGGCAGGAAAAGTGGGGTGGCCGGTTAACGCAACGCGCACGCGCCGGGTGGCAAGGTAATCCTTGTCGTTGATTTCGGGCGTCAAAGTTCCCAGAAATATCGGAAGCTTGGTGGCTGCGGCAACCGCATCCAGTTTTTCGCGTGAATCCAGGCCAATGAAGAACATAGCGTCTATGCCGGTCGCTTCGTAAGCACACGCACGGGCGATGGCGTCCTCCACGCTGGTAATCGATGCTGCGCTGGTGCGCCCGACGATGACAAGATCCTTGTCCTGTCGGGCATCGACGGCGGCGCGCATTTTGCCCACACCTTCCTCAATCGGAATGAGACGTGCGCGGCCTTTGTCTCCAAAGCCCGCGGGCAACAGCGTGTCTTCGAGTGTCATTGCCACCACGCCGGCGGTTTCCAACTCTTCGACAGTGCGCCGGACATTGAGCGCGTTGCCGTAACCATGATCGGCATCGACCACCAGCGGCAGATTAGCCGCGCGGTTCATGCGCAAAATCAACCCTGAGAATTCTGAGAGCGTCAGCGTGATGAGATCCGGTGCGCCCAGCACCGCGAGCGAGGCCACCGATCCGCCCAGCATGCCGGCTTCATAACCGAGATCTTCGGCTATGCGCATGGTGACCGGGTCGTACACCGAGGCGGGATGGATACAGACGTTTGTGACAAGCTGTTTTCTGAAATTCTCGCGGCGAGTGGTCCAGTGCATGTTTTTTCCAGCGGGTGATGGGGTGAAGGCATCATTGTCCCAGAGTTGCTGTTTGCGGCAAGCATGCGGATTCGTGCGACTTCAGTTCTGCCGGTCGGACACCGGGGTCTGCGGCGGTGTCGCACTGTGCGTTAAGGTAGCGCCATGCAGCACTATGATCTGGCCATCATCGGCGGCGGTATCAACGGTTGCGGTATCGCGCGCGACGCGGCAGGGCGCGGGCTCTCGGTGCTGGTTGCCGAAGCGGGCGACCTGGCCGGTGCTACCTCGTCGGCGTCGACCAAGCTGGTCCATGGTGGCCTGCGTTACCTGGAGTACTACGAATTTCGTCTGGTGGGGGAGGCGCTGGCGGAGCGTGAAGTGCTGCTACGAATCGCCCCGCACATTATCTGGCCGCTGGAATTCGTGCTGCCGCATGAAGAGCATTTGCGCCCCGCCTGGATGATCCGCATGGGATTGTTTTTCTACGATCATCTGGGACGTCGGGCCTTCGGCCTGGGGCGCAATACCAGCACCTTGCCCGCCTCGCGTGGCGTGCGCCTCGCGCGCGATGGCTACGGCAAGGGTCTGAGGTCCGAGTTCCTCCGCGGATTCGCTTACTACGACTGCTGGGTGGACGATGCGCGACTGGTGGTGCTCAATGCGCGCTCGGCCGCCACGCGCGGCACGCGCATCGCCACGCGCACACGCGTGTTATCGGCGCGTCGCGACAGCGAGCAATGGAGGATTTCGCTTGAAGCGGCGAACCGATCGCACCGGGAAGAGGTCAGCGCCCGCGTGCTCATCAACGCGGCAGGACCCTGGGTGAAATCGATTCTGGATCGCGAGATTGGCATTGCATCTCCCGGTAATGTGCGTCTTGTCAGGGGTAGCCACATCGTGGTGCGACGCATCCATGACCGGCGCCATGCGTACATCCTTCAGAATCCCGACCGGCGCATTATTTTCATGATTCCCTATGAGCGCGAGTTCACTTTGATCGGCACCACCGACGTGGCGATGGACGAAGACCCCGCCGACCAGCGTCCGAGCACGGCCGAAATCGACTATCTGTGCGAGGCCGCGAGCCGCTACACCGAGCGGCCTTTGACCGCTGAAGACGTGTTGTGGAGCTACAGCGGTGTGCGGCCCTTGTATGACGATGACGCCGATAACCCCTCCGCGGTAACGCGCGACTATCATCTTCTCCTTGATGAGGAGGGACCACCGCTCTTGTCGGTGTTCGGCGGCAAGATCACCACTTACCGGCGGCTGGCCGAGCAGGTCATGGAAAAACTGGAGCCCTGGTTTCCGGATACGCAGGCCTGGACCGCCACGGAATCCTTGCCGGGTGGCGACTTTGGCGATGGCGCCGCGAATTCGGGATTCGATGCCTTGTTTGACGACCTGTGCCATCGATATCCCAAATTGCCCGGCCTGTTGCTTGCACGCATAGCGCGACGCCATGGCACGCTGGCAAGGGTGGTGCTGGGCGACGCGCGCGAAGAAGCCGACCTGGGAGAATCATTCGGCGGTGGCCTCTACGAAATAGAGGCCCGCTGGTTCATCGCCAATGAATGGGCGCGCGAAGCCGATGACATACTTTGGCGCCGCACCAAGTGCGGCTTGCACATGAGCGTGGCTGAGCGTGAACTATTTGCCGACTGGATGTTGCGCAATAGTTGAATTTTGCCGTTGAGCGCGCGCGCACCTCATCGAAATTGTTATCAAGCCGGACGGTCTGAGTGCCAGCGGCCATGCGAGCGGCGATATCGGCATAAAACGCGCTACGTCTGGCGTTTGCAGCGATGGGTTGGACTGTCCGCCCAAGGGCTCAGACTTTTTTTAAGCGGCCACTTGCAGCGGCGGGGCATCCCGAGCAACTTTCACGCGGGTCGCAAAATCTTTCGCCTGGTCGCCTCCAATCGGCCCAACGGCGAAATACCGTGCCTCGGGATGCGATAAATAGAATCCCGCTACCGATGCCGGCGGTGTCATGGCATAGGATTCGGTGATGCCCATGCCGATAGCCGGCGCGTCGAGGAGGTCGAATAGATCGCCTTTGGCCGCGTGATCGGGGCAGGCGGGATAACCGGGGGCGGGGCGGATGCCGCGATAGCCTTCGGCGATCAAGGCTTCGGTATCAAGATTTTCGTCAGGCGCATAGCCCCAGAATTCGCGGCGCACGCGCTCATGCAATCTTTCAGCAAACGCTTCCGCCAATCGGTCGGCGATGGCCTTGAGCATGATGGCCGAGTAATCGTCGTGGGCCGCTTCGAACGCCTGGGCACGTTGTTCGCATCCCAGGCCGGTGGTGACCGCGAAAACGCCGATCCAGTCGTGCATGTGGCTGTGTTCTGGCGCGATGTAGTCGGCGAGACAAAAATTGCGCCGGTCCGGGGCTTTCACGGTTTGCTGGCGTTGACCATGCCAGACCATGGCGATCTGGGTGCGCGATTCATCGCGGTAAATCTCGATGTCCTCACCCACGCTCGCCGCGGGTAGCAATGCCACCACGCCGTTGGCGGTGAGCCAGCGTTCGCCGATGATGCGCTCGAGCATCGCCTGGCCGTCCGCAAATACGTCACGGGCGGCTTTGCCCACTACCGCATCATCGAGAATCTTTGGATAGCTTCCGGCGAGATCCCAGGTCTGGAAGAAGGGCGACCAGTCAATGGTTCGCGCCAGTTCCGCCAGATCGTATTCGCGGAATTCTAGAATGCCGCGCAACCGCGGCGCCGGTGGTTTGTAGGAGATCCAGTCAAGGCGCGGCGCATTGGCGCGTGCCGCCGCGAGAGAGAGCAAAGCAGGCCCTTTTTTGGCGGCATGCTGCGCCCGCGCCTTGTCGTAATCGCGACGCACCGTGTCGATGTAATTTTGACGCCCGCTGTCGGAGATCAAGCTCTGGCACACGGCCACTGCGCGCGAGGCGTCGGGCACATAGACTACTGGCCCCTCGTAATGCGGCGCAATCTTCACCGCGGTGTGAACGCGCGAGGTGGTGGCGCCGCCGATCAAGAGCGGCATGGTGAAACCCTGGCGTTGCATTTCCGCGGCGATGTGCGCCATTTCCTCGAGTGAGGGCGTGATCAGGCCGGAGACGCCGATCATGTCAGCCTTGTGCTCACGCGCCGCATCGAGAAGCTTTTGCGTTGGCACCATCACGCCCAGATTCACCACCTCGAAGTTATTGCACTGCAGGACGACACCGACGATGTTTTTGCCAATGTCGTGAACGTCGCCTTTCACGGTGGCGAGCACCACTTTGCCGCGCGCACGGGTGTCGCCGCGCTCGGCCTTTTCCGCCTCGATATAGGGCACCAGGTGTGCCACCGCCTGCTTCATGACGCGCGCCGACTTCACCACTTGCGGCAAAAACATCTTGCCTGCGCCGAACAGATCGCCGACGACATTCATGCCGTCCATCAACGGGCCTTCGATCACTTCAATGGCATGAGCGAACTTCTTGCGTGCCTCCTCGGTGTCGGCGATCACCCATTCGGTGATGCCCTTCACCAGTGCGTGCACCAGACGTTGCTCAACCGTGCTCTCGCGCCAGGCAAGATCGACGATATCCGACTTTGCGGCCCCGCTGACCGAAATGGCCGCCTGCACCAGTCGTTCGCCTGAGTCGGCGTGCCGGTTCCAAAGCACGTCTTCGATCTGCTCGCGAAGTTCAGGCGGTATTTCTTCGTACACGCCCAGTTGCCCGGCATTGACGATGCCCATCGTCATGCCGGCGCGAATGGCGTGATACAGAAAAACGGTATGCATCGCGGCGCGCATTGCCTCGTTGCCGCGGAATGAGAACGACAGATTCGATACACCACCTGAAACATTGGCGTGGGGCAGCTTGTCGCGAATCCAGCGCGTTGCGTCAATGAAGTCGCGCCCATAGTTGACGTGCTCCTCGAGACCGGTGGCCACCGCGAAAATGTTGGGATCGAAGATGATGTCCTCGGCGGGGAAGCCAACCTGGTCCACCAGTATTCGATAGCAGCGCTCGCAGATGGCGGTTTTTCTGTCCAGTGTATCTGCCTGGCCCTGCTCGTCGAACGCCATGACGACCACGGCGGCGCCATGCCGGCGGGCGAGGCTGGCCTGGCGGATGAAGGATGCTTCGCCTTCTTTGAGAGAAATCGAATTGACGATGCATTTGCCCTGGGCGCATTTCAAGCCCGCCTCGATGACCTCCCAGCGCGAGGAGTCGATCATCAGCGGCACGCGTGAAATCTCGGGTTCGCCCGCGATGAGATGCAGAAATTTCACCATCGCGGCGTGCGAATCGAGCATCGCCTCGTCCATATTGATGTCAATCACCTGTGCGCCGTTCTCCACCTGCTGGCGCGCGACCGCAAGGCCGGCGGCGTAATCCTCGGCGAGAATCATGCGCGCGAAAGCTTTGGAACCGGCCACGTTGGTGCGCTCGCCGACGTTGACGAACAAAGAGTCCGCGCCGATGTTGAGCGGTTCCAGCCCCGACAGGCGCAGGCGCGGTTCAACGGAAGGTGGAATGCGCGGGGCGACGCCTTTCACGGCGCGCGCAATGTGAGCCAGATGTTCGGGTGTGGTGCCGCAACAGCCGCCAACAATGTTGACGATGCCGGCGCGCGCGAATTCCCCCAGGAACGCAGAGGTGCATTCCGGCGTCTCGTCGTAACCGGTGTCCGAGAGCGGATTGGGCAGGCCGGCATTGGGGTGGGCGCAGATGAAGGTATCCGCGACGCGTGCCAACTCTGCCACGTAAGGCCGCATCAGTTCCGCGCCCAGCGCGCAGTTGAGTCCGACCGCCAGGGGCCGTGCATGGCGCACCGAGTTCCAGAATGCTTCGGGAGTCTGGCCCGACAGCGTGCGACCGGACTGGTCGGTGATGGTGCCGGAGATGATCAGCGGAATACGCTGAGCTTCGATCTCGAAGCGCGACTCAATCGCGAATATCGCCGCCTTGGCGTTGAGCGTGTCGAACACCGTCTCAATCAGAAGCAGATCCACGCCACCTTCGATGAGGCCGCTGAGTGCCTCGTCATAGGCTGCCACCAATTGATCGAAGGTGATATTGCGGCAGGATGGGTCATTCACGTCCGGGGAAATTGATGCGGTCTTGCTGGTGGGGCCGAGTACGCCAGCAACGTAGCATTGCCGCCCCGGTTGGGTGTGCATCACAGCGTCGGCTGCCTCGCGCGCAAGCCGGGCCGCGGCAAGATTGAGTTCACCCGCGAGGCTTTGTAGATGGTAATCGGACTGTGAGGGCGCGTTCGAATTAAAGGTGTTGGTGGTGATGATGTCCGCGCCGGCCGCGAGATAGCGCAGATGAATATCCTTGACAACCTCGGGGCAGGTGATAGACAGCAGGTCGTTATTACCGGACAGGTCGATAGGATGGTGAACAAATCGCTTGCCGCGGAAATCCGCTTCGGTCAGGCGCCGCGCCTGAATCATGGTGCCCATGGCGCCATCGAGCACCAGGATGCGCTGTGCCAATAGTTGTTTGAGTTGCGCGCTTTGGTCAGACCGCATGCTTTTATCCCACCCAACAAAAACCCGATCAACTTGACTGCTAAGGGCTGATCGGGTTTCGCCTCTTTAGCAGTATTTGTTTGTCGCACCTGCCTTTGAAGGGGGTGGTCGGCGCCCGCAAGCTGTTCGCTCAAATCGGCGCTATGGAAAGATTATTGGGTTGCCCAATTATTGTCAATAAGCTTATTCACTAAATTGTTAAATGATGGAACCCA
>CAMDFL010000195.1 GCA_945897475.1 Bordetella parapertussis | reverse complement strand
AAACCAATGTTGACGCCGCTGTCATCGACACTGTGCAGCGTGCCGTCCTTGTCCCGGATGACTTCGCGGTCGAGTGACAACTCCCGGTCGATCGCGGCAAGATGGGTGCGCGATGAGACCCCGTAGATCACTTCTCGAAACTGCGAATGCTCGGCGATCGGCGGCCGCAAACCCGCGGCGCCATCAGGGCGCACCACCACCTCGGCGCCCAGCTCGGTGGCAAAAACCAGGCCGGCGCGGGTATCGCTACGCTTCTTCAGACCCCAATCGAGAAACATGCGGCGCGCCTGGGTAATGTCTTTCGCTCCGTAGACGACGGCGTCAATACCTACGAATGCCATGTCCCACCTCGTGAAATGTCATCGAAAAATTTGTCGGCATGCCGATTTGCAGCACTACTCAGCCCTGATCTTACCCAGTAACCCCGGGATCGGACATCGGCAAACACAGGATTTGAACATAATCGATAATGTCCGCGATTTTGAAACCCCGAATCACAACATGGCAGAGCATTTCATCGGCCCATGCATCGTACGTGCCGCTTGATTTTTTTATCGGTCTGCGATTGCCTTTGACGGCTTGTAAGACTGCGAACACAGGAGAAAATTTCATCAAATCGATCACAATGCTTGCCGCCAGTCTCTGCTTGTTGCCTGCCGTATCGCCGGCGCAGACCTATCCCGTCCGTCCGGTGAAGATCGTCGTGCCCTACGCCCCGGGCGGGGGCATAGACGTAATTGCCCGCGCCATTTCAGAGCGCCTGACGCCCAAGTGGGGCCAGCCGATAGTGGTGGAGAACAAGACCGGCGGTGCAACCATCATCGGCGCCGATTCGGTGGCCAAGGCCGCGCCTGACGGCCATACGCTGCTGCTGACCAGCGAATCCACCATCACCAGCAACCCGTTTCTGTTTGACAAGCTGCCCTACGACACGACGCGTGACCTGGCGCCGGTGACGCAGCTGGTCAGCCTGCCGCAGATGGTGGTGGCGCATTCCTCAGTGGCTGCCAGCTCGCTCAAGGAACTGCTCGACCAGGCCAGGGTGAAACCGAATGCGCTCAACTACGCATCCTATGGCTCCGGGAGCCTGCCGCACCTGTTTTTCGAAGGGCTCAAGTCGCAGGGCGGGGTGCAAATCACGCAGGTTCCGTACAAGGGCATCGCCCCCGCGCTGCTGGCGATCGTATCGGGTGAAGTGCAGCTCACCCTGGTGGGTGTGGCCCTTTCGCAGGGGCACATCCAGTCGGGCAAGATCAAGCCGCTTGCGATCGCGCGGCGCGAGCGGCTCGCGGCGCTGCCGCAGGTGCCGACGCTGCGGGAGGCAGGCTACGCCGAAGTCGATCCCAACGAATCCTGGTTCGGCCTGTTCATAACAGGCGGCTCGCCGGCATCGCTCGCGCCGAGAATTCAACGCGACATTGCCGAGGCGTTTTCGGATCCTGCTTTTCGTGAGCGCTACGTGCTGTCTCGTGGGTTCGACCCGGTGTTCTCCACGCCCGAGGATTTCGCCAGGTTCATTCAGGCGGACATGGTGCAGAAGGCGCGTCTGATCAAGATTTCAGGGGCCAAGGCGGAATAGGCGGCGATTCCGCTTTTCGGGCAAGGAGAAGCAATGTATTGCACATGTCATGGGGGCGAAGCCAGCGGCCGAGATGTGTTCGGCTTGCAGCGGGTGCTTGCCGCTGGCCGCAAGCCGGCAACGCCGCCAGGCGCGTCCCGCCCGGTATCGCGGCACAGAACAGGGCATCGCAGGATTACGTTCGGCAAGCCAGCCGGCTCGCTGCCATCGCGCGGCGAATTTCTCGTTCGTGGCGCCTGGGTGCTGACCATGGACCCCGCGTTGGGCGATTTTCCCGATGGCGATCTGCATGTGCGCGATGGCGTGATTGTCGCTGTCGGCCGGAATCTGGATGCGCCGGGTGTCGCGGTGATCGATGCGCGCGACATGATTGCCATGCCCGGCTTCATCGACACGCATTGGCATCTGTGGAACAGCGCGCTGCGCTCGCTGGTGCGCGCCGACGATCCCAAGGAGGGCTACTTTCCGGTGACCTTGAGGTTGGGGCCGCTTTGCACCCCGCAGGACGCTTACTGCTCGGTGCGCCTGGGCCTGGCTGAAGCGCTGGCCTCTGGCATCACCACCGTCCATGACTGGTCCCACAACGTGCGCACGCCGCAGCATGCAGAAGCCGAACTGAGGGCTCTGCGCGAAACCGGGGTTCGCGGCCGTTTCTCCTATGGTTGGGGGCAGGATCTGCCGCTGGACAAGCTGATGAATCTTGCGGACCTCGCGCGCCTGCGGACTGAATGGCCGGTGGGCGAGCAGATGCTCTCGCTGGGGGCGGCGCTGCGAACGCCGGTGGCCAATCCGCGCGGCGTGGTTCCGATAGACGTCCTCAAGAGCGAGTACGAATCGATCCGTGCACTCGGCTTGCCGATCACCATGCACGCGCGGCCCGGTGTGGTATCTCTGCTTGACCAGCACGGATTGCTCGGCCGCGATGTGCAACTGGTGCACCCGCAGGGCGTCACTCCCGAGGAGCGTGTCCGGCTCGCGGCAACGCACACGCGCTTTTCCTGTTCCCCGGTGATCGAGATGCACTACGCGCAGGCGGCGCGTGGCGAGATACAGTTCCAAGAACTATTCGAAGCCGGGGTGCAGCAAAGCCTGTCGATCGACAGTTCGGCGGCCTCGGCCAACGCCGACTTCTTCAGTTGCATGCGCGCCCTGCTGTGGTCCCACAAGCAGCGCTTCGGTGCCAAGGTGCCGCTCCCGCCGCGCCGCCTGCTGGAGCTGGCCACCCTGGAGGGCGCGCGCGACCTCGGGCTTGATGCGCAAACCGGTTCGTTGACCCCTGGCAAGCGCGCCGACTTGATACTGGTGCGGACCACTGACCTGAACATGGCGCCGATGATCGATCCGGTGTTCGCGCTGGTCTATTCCGCGCAGCCCTCAAACATCGACACTGTGATCGTGGATGGTCGAGTCCTGCGGCGCGGGGGGGAATTCATTGCACTTGACCCGCGGCAGGTTGTGCGCGAGGCGAGCGAGTCGGTGCGCCTGCTGCGGATGCGCGCCGCTGTTTGATACGAGCGGTGTCCTAAATAATGGAAATGGCAACGGGTTCTGAGCGAAACACGCTTGAACCCCCCGTGCTCATTGTCGGCAGCGGCCCGGTGGGACTTGCGCTCGCACTCGATCCGGGATGGCGCGGCGTCGCCTGCACACTGGTCGAGCGCACCGGCGAAGAATGGGATGTTGTCCGAGTAACTGGCATCGCAACCTGCGTCCCACAAAGGACCATGCAAGAACATACAAGACCCCTTACTCGGGTTTGCCAATGCCAGAGCCCCTTCTCTGTAACGAAGGCCAATCAAAATAGTTTCGCACGTGAATGACGACGCAACCGCGCTGGACCAAGCCCGGGAAATGGGCCGCGTGAAACTCATGGCGCGAAAGGTTTCGAATTTCTCCCTCGCGCGCGGCACAGGCGGGATCCGAACCTATGATACGTTCCGTCTCAGCGACGTTGTCCGACGACCCGATCTCAGGAGGGTAACAATGATGAAGATTATCGCAGCGGCTATTCTGGCGCTGGTTTCCAGCGCCGCGCTGGCACAATCCTATCCCACCAAGGCAGTGCGTTTCCTCGTGCCTTTTCCCGCGGGTGGTGCGGCCGACATCATGTCGCGCATCGCGGGCAAACGAATGTCCGAGGGTTTGGGCCAACCGGTCGTCATACAAACGCAGGCCGGAGGCGGTGGCGCCATCGCGACCGAAGCGCTCGCGCGCTCCGCGCCTGACGGTTATACCATCGCCCTCAACAGCGTTTCGACGCTGGTTCTCCAGTCGCTGCTCAATCCGAACGTGCGATACGACCCGCTCAAGTCCTTCAGTCACGTCGGCATGATGGCAACGGCAGCCCTGGTCCTGTTCGTCAACGCATCCGTTCCCGCGAACAACCTTCGGCAGCTGATCGAGTTTGCCCGCGCAAAGCCCGGCCAGCTCAACTACGGATCCAACGGCGTTGGTGCCGTGCCGCACCTTTCGATGGAACTGCTGCAGTCGCTTGCGGGGATACAGATGGTGCACGTCCCCTATAAGGGCGCCGGGCCGGTCACGAGCGCTCTGCTCGGCGGTGAGATTCAGCTGGCTTTCGTGGTGCCGGCCGGCCAGGATGCTTACCTCCAGTCCGGCAAACTGCGCGCGCTCGTGGTGCCAACGCCCAAGCGCCTGCCGTCGCTGCCAGAGGTGCCGACATCCGCCGAAGCCGGCCTGCCGGAGTTTCAGACTTACGTCTGGTTCGGCGTGAGCACTCCGCAAGGCACTCCGGCGTCCGTGGTGGCGCGCCTGAACGCGGAAATAAGCCGCTTACTGGCAGACCGGGAAATTCAGGAGACGTTTACCAAGCACGGCTTGGAGGCGGCGGGCAGCACGCCCGAGGAATTCAACAGGTTTGTCGCCGCCGAGACCGAGAAGTGGTCGAAGATCATCAAGTCCGGCGCGATAAAGGTGGAGAACTGAATCCCGGCCAGGCAAAGGCGCAAATCAGATCGGCAATGACTTTTTGGGGACGGTAAACCTGAATTGGCGCCACACAGGCGAATTGCTTCTGTCCCTTGGAAAATGCAATCGCGAGTTGCGCTTTCGCGGCGAGCGGTGCAGATCGAAACCTTCATCCCCTGGACACTGGTCAAACGCGGCATCAGGCGCGAAATCATCACGCCGCTGGATGCGCCGCAGGCGATTAAGGTTGAGGCCGCAGCAGAGCGCACCAAGCGCAAGGCGGCGCAGAGCACGCCATTGATACGCTCGCTGGGGCTGGCGCACTACTGGCAGCGGTTGCTCGATGAAGGCAAGTTTCGGTCGATCACTGATATTGCCGCTGCCGAAGGCATCGATGTAACGCAGGCCCGGCGCTTGCTGCGCTTGACGCTGCTGGCCCCGGCGGTTGTGGACAATCTGCTCGCCAATCCCGATGTGGCGGTCAATCTGGAGAGTGTGCTGCGCCGGGTGATGCCACTGGATTGGCAGGCGCAGGGGGCGGTGTTTGCGCGGGCGTGATCTCACGCCACTCGATCTATCCGACCCCGTGGGCCGCCGGCGTTGTGGGAGAAGCAGCAGGAAGTGATGCTGGAGGTGTAATTCCTCCGCCTACTCGACAGGGCAGAGCCGCGGATCGGCCGCTCACTTGCATTCCCAACTGTGCGGCTTCCGACTTGCGTGCACGCCCATAACGTTTTCGATAACAGATTTATCTCGGTGAAAAAATTCGCTCGTCATTATAAAACTGAAATATTGGATCGTTACATTAAAGGCTTGCAAACAGATCTAGACCACTACACATGAGCCTCTACGCAGTACGGCGCGAAAACGGCGAAGCGATTTACGCACAGATCGCAAGAGTGCTTGCGCAGGAGATAACCACTTCACGCGGCTCCGGGGATTGCCTGCCTGCCGAGGGACTGCTCGCAGCGCGCTTCGGGGTGAACCGGCACACGTTACGGCGTGCGGTTGACGAGCTCGTCGACTCCGGCCTGCTCGAACGCCGGCACGGGCTCGGCGTCTTCGTACTGGACAGCCATATCAACTATCAAATTGGCCTTGGAACACGGTTTACCGAGAATATCGCGGCACTTGGAATGCAGCCTGAAAACCGCATTCTTCGCAGACAAACCTTACCGGCGACAAAAGCGATCGCGCAAAAACTGGATGTCAGGACCGGCGAACTGGTTTTCTGGATCGAGACCCTGCGCTCAGCGGCGGAGCTTCCCATTTGTGTGATCTCGCATTTCGTCCCGCAAAAGTGCTTTCCAGAACTCGATAAACGGTACCAAGGTGAGTCATTACACCAGTGCCTGGAGACGGACTATGGCTGTCACTTGCGGCGTTCGGAAAGTCTGGTCACTGCCGTGCTACCGCAAGGCGATGACGCAAGAATACTGGGCATGCCGCAGAACCGGCCGGTACTGCGCGTCAAGAGCGTGAACATTGATCAACGCGACTCGCGCCCCGTCGAATACGCCGTCACCCGCTTCCGCGCCGACCGCATTCAACTCTGCATCAACCCCTGATCATCCACCCAACCATTGACCTCATCTACTAACACAGGAGCTTTCACATGAACCGAAAAACCTTCTTGCGCATGGCAACACTGACCCTCGGCCTCGGCGCCCTCGCACTGACGCCCTTCGCAGCGCAGGCCCAGAGTCAACATGACGGCAGCGCCGCGCGACCACTGCGGGTGATCCTGATACCGGCCGACGGCGGCACCGAAGACGGCACCAAAAAGGATTTCATGCCGATCTTCGCCGCAATCAGCGCAGCAACCGGCCTTAAGTTTGATATCAAGGTGGGTCAAAGTTACGGCGCAGTGATGGAAGCACAATGCGCCGGCGCGGCTGACATTGCCTTTTACGGAGTGGCCTCCTACCTGCCGACCCACAAGAAGGGCTGCGCGAATCTGCTGGCCCTTGCGATCAACAACGGCCAGTCCGTGTATTACTCCGGCATCTTTGCACGTATCGACGCCGGCGTTACTTCTGTCAAGGACATCAAGGGAAAAACCATCGCACTGGGCGATCTGAACTCCACCTCAAGCTTCGCGGTGCCGGTCGCGATGATGATAGAGAGCGGCGTTAATCCGGTGCGCGATGCCAAAGCCATCCAGCTCGCAGGCAGCCATGCCAATGTACTCAAGGCGTTGTCCGAGGGACTGGTTGACGTGGGTGGCGCGTCCTTTGAGTCTTTTGAAAAGGCCGTCAACCAGAAGGCGATCGACCCGACCAAAATCCGCGTCGTCGCCAAGAGTTCGCCGCTTCCCTACCCGCCACTTGCGATACACCCCAAGGTTGCGCCGGAAGTACAAGCCAAATTGCGCAATGCCTTTGAAAACATCCACAAACTCCCCGGCATTTCAAAAGACCAGATCCGCGGTTACGGCGGCAGCAAGGTGGACGGCTACACCACCAAGGTCAGCGAACAGGAAAGGGCGGATGCGGCAAAGATGTTTGATCTGGTCACCGATCAAGTCAAGGCCGACATTCTGAAAAAAGCCGGCGCACGCTGAACGCCCCCACATAAGGAGCCCACTCATGATCCACTTCAAATCCGTCTCCAAAGCGTGGCCTGACGGAACGCATGCCTTGAGAAACGTGTCGATCGAAATACCGCGCGGGCAGTTTTGCGCGGTACTCGGACCATCGGGTGCCGGCAAGTCGACGCTTTTGCGTGCGGTCAATGGTCTGACAAAGCCGACCCACGGCAGCGTCAGCATCGATGGCGTGCAGATGTGTCCCGCCAGTGAAAAGGTGTTGCGGCAGCGTGTGGCCATGATCC
>CAMDFL010000194.1 GCA_945897475.1 Bordetella parapertussis | reverse complement strand
CGCATGAAGCGATTGATCATGGCTTCTCCCGGTTTGATTCAGGCCGTTGCGGCGTTCTTTGCGGCGGGTGCCTTGGCGCGCAGGGTTTCGCGTTCATTGCGAGGCACCCCCCTGCCCTCCGGCCCGACCGGAATGTAATAAGGCTGCGTTGAGCGGAAGTTGATGAAAGTCAGCCCATCCGGGCCGGCTTCAAATTTATAGGCTGTGTTCTGGTCGATGGCGAGCGCCGTGCCCGGCGTCAACGCTTTTCGGCCCACCTGCATCACACCCTTGGTGATGAAAATGACTTCATCCTCGCTGTGGCAGTGCGATGGCAGCTTGCGCCCAGGAACCGACCCCGAACGATGCAGCCACACATCATTGGTTTCGCTGCCTGAATCGGAATACAGGGTGACGGCCGAGCCGCCCGTGGGGCGATTGTCGAAACAGAAAATGCCATCCCGATCGAAAAAGCTGGCGTGTCCGCCGCTGCGCGCCGGCACTTCAGGGTGCCCGGGCCGGCGGTGAAAATGCGTAATGACCGCGCCCTCCGGCCCGGCGTGAAAAGCCGCTACGCCATGGTGTTCCACCACCAACGCGGCTTCCACACCATAGCATTTGCCATCCGATTCGATGGCGCCCTCCCACACGAATACACCGTGCGCCACCGGCGGTTTGCTCCATTGAATTTGCGCGCCGGGTGACAGGTGGTGCACCCAGCACCACATCGGCTGATCGTCGGTCTGCACCACGCCTTTGGACTCGATCTTTCCCTGCATGGTCACACCGGCAATATCCGGAAACGATCCGGATGACACTTCATTGGCATGGCGTATGGTGATGCGAGGCATGTCATTTCCCTCCGACGCGATAGGCAGTCGCCAATAGTACTCAGTTACCGCCAATCCGGTGCCAGCCACACGGCAATCCACGGCGAGATAGGGTTGGCCAATTGGAGACATAAAGAGACATATCTTGGTTCCGTTAAGGAACCTTTTATGCCATTATGGAGGTATCGAAAGGAGGCCCTATGGCCATCAACGTCAAACTGTCTGAAAACCTGGTCGAGCAGGCCAAGACCCACGCACTGATCCAGCACCGCTCGGTGCCCAAGCAGATCGAGTACTGGTCGAAGATCGGCAAGATTGCCGAGGAGAACCCGGACCTGCCATTCTCCATGATCCGTGACATTCTGGTGGCGGATCAGGAGGCGGTCGTCGGCGAATACGTTTTTAGCTGATGCGCCTGCTTGTTACGCCCTCGTTTTTGAGGGCCACCAAGCGATTGCATGCGCCGCAAAAACTCAAACTTGATGCCGTGCTGCGTGCCCTCAGCACCGACCCCTCGTTGGGTGAGGCCAAGGTCGGTGATCTTGTGGGGATTCGCGTCTACAAGTTTCGGTTATCGAATCAACTGTGCCTGTTGGCGTATCGCCTCGTGGATGGGCAAAGCCTGAAGCTGCTGACGCTGGGCTCGCACGAGAACTTTTATCGGGACCTCAAGCGCATCGATACGTAACACGACACGGGGTTAGTACCACCCGGTCGTTAATTTCAGTTCAATTTTGGCGCGCGTTGTTTTCATAGTCTTTAACCTCTCGACGGTTGGCCTTGCGAGCAGAGATGATGCGAATACTCGGTAAGTCGAGCACCACTTTGTTCCACTCGGCCATGGCCATTTCCTTTTCTGCGCCTGGGCGCTGAGTTTTGAGCACCAGGAACGATTTTCCTCGAAGCTACTTATTTTCCTTGAGCTGCGCGATGCGCTTTTTCTCCTCAACCCGGATGCGATTAAGCAGCGCGGCATCCGGATCTTTCCAGTTTCCGCCGGCTGCGCGGGCCATGAAAGCGGTTGCGCGCGTGAATTCCTCGATGCCGAGGTCTGCCTTGCCGCCTTTGGGGGGCATGCTGCGCACACCGACCCAGGCATGCGCGGTCAGCACGTGCTGGCCTTCCTTTATCAATGGAGCCCAGGCCTGCTTGTCGCCGAATTTTGGCGCTTTCTCCACGCCTGTGGAATGACAGACAAAACAGGTTTCCTTGTAGACCTGTTCTCCCGATTTCAGCGCTTGCGCGCACAAACCGGCAGAGATGCCGGCGCCAGCCAATGCGGCGAGCAGTCTGGCGGCTTGACGATATGGAGTTCGAATTGTGACGCGCAGTTTCATGGGTGGCCTTTCATGCCAACAGGTGTCGAAATGCAGGTTGTGGACAACAAGTTTTGTCTCAAAGAATTCGCGGGCCGGTGTATGAATGGAGGCACCCTCACCGCCCGTTCATCGCGGCAGGCGCATCGCCGCGTCCTCATGAGTACCCTTTTCGGCGTCGAGGTGGCACGCCGCGCAATTGGCTTTCGATCCCACTTTGGGATGCATCCAAGTGCTTGTCCTGATCTCATCGTGTTTCTCCAACCAGTATGCAGTCTCGGTGATGCGCAATGGCGTCCGCTCGGGCGGGATCGATCGGTTTATCTTGTAGGCGGGCTCGGTCATCCCGGTCTCGGCGGAGTACATTTGCAGAAGTTATTCCACTGATAGTCAAATCGAACCCGGGCTGAACGTCTGGCGGCCGCTAAATTTTTCCAATGGGCCATGTTTTGGACTTTTGAAAAGCGTACATCATCAATCATGTTCAAATCCTGTGTTTGCCGATGCCCGATCCCGGGTTTACTGGGTAAGAGGAGGTGGGGAATTACATTTTTGCACCCTTGGCCGCAATGGTTTCAGGACAGCCTGGCAAGGCGTTCCGGTTGCGCGTTAAACCGCATTACTGCCCGGTGAAGTTGGCGGCAATGAAGTTTCCGGGCAGGGTGAAGAACATGTAAAGCGTGGCCTTGCTCTTGTCGGTTGCACCCGGATTCCTGAACGTGATTTTCCACTCCTTGCCCTTCTTTCCGTCCACAGCTTCCACCTTGTCCTGCTTGATGGCTTGCCAAGACGATTCGAGCTTCCCGGTCTTGATCAGCGCATCCCTGCGCTGACTGGCGCACTGGGCGACTGTAGCCTCTGCCGCGGGCTTGGACCCGTGAAAATGGCAGCTGCTCCCGGTGTCGGCAAACACCGCAGCGGTGAAGGAAAGTGAGGAAACGACGGCGCTCAGTGCGATCAATCTTTTCATGTTGATGTCCTTTCGGGTTGATTGATGGATCAAAGGGTGTTGCGTTTGGGGTCAATCGTTTTTTCGATGCCCATGTCTTCGTGGATGTGTCGGTGCTCCTCGACAGGGAAACGGAAGCCATCGGGGTCGAAGTCGTGCTGGAACGCGTGCATTTGCATGAAGAGCAGGTACACGCCGGCATAGATGAGCCCCAGGTTGGCGGCGTAGCTCCATCGCAGGAATGAGGCCCCGCGTCGCCACGTGGCCAACAGCGGCAACATGATCACCAGGGCGGCGATCTGGCCCAGTTCCACTCCCACGTTGAAACTGAGGATACGCAGCAGCATGGCCACGCCATCATCACCCAGCGGCAGCTGCTGCAGGCGCGTGGACAGGCCGAAGCCGTGCAGCAATCCGAAGATGAACACTGCCCACAGGATATTGGGAGACTTCATGTTGAATTGTTTCTGGAAGCCCCCGTTGTTGTCGAAACCCTTGTAGATGACACTGATGGCGATGAGGGCGTCGACGAGGTAGTAGTTCCAGGTGATCTTGAAGTAGGTCGCGAGTACCAGGGTGATGCAGTGTCCGATGGTGAAGGCGGTGACGAACCTGGCGATGTCCCTGAACCTGGTGAGAAGGAAAATCACACCGAAAAGGAACAGCAGGTGGTCATAGCCGGTGAGCATGTGGGTCGCGCCCAACCCGATGTACTGGAGGTAACCGCCCTCCAGCATGCGCTGGCGGTCCTCGTCGGAGATGCCGTGTGCGAGTGCAATTACCGGTGTCATGGCCAGCAGCAGCGTTGCAACGGGCCTGTGGATAAGAATGTTTTTCATGTCTGTATGAGGTTGTCGAATCGTGTGAGCTGCATGCCACGCGGGTCTGGCCCGATCCTTCAACCGAAGGGCCGGCAATGCATGGCATCAAAGGATCCCGGCGCGACGGGTGTTGCCCGTTCAGCGTGAGCAGCTGAACGGACAAGACTGCGCGAGGCGCTACGCCAACAGCAAAGTTGGCCGACCTGTGATCAGGCCGTGAACGTAGGGGGCCGCAATGGGCCTTCGAGGAAGATGCGGTATGGCAGGGTTAAGTCGCCGGCCGCCGGTGCTGACGGTGGCAACCCGGGCAGTTGCGCAACAACAAAAGGTATTAATCCGGTCGGCTGCATGCCATCGCTGGGATGCTGGTGGAACGACTCGTCCGAATTTGCGTCCAGGTGCAGGGTTTGATCGTCGTGGTGGTGATGTTCAACGACCTGCATGTGCTCGATGGCATGAGCGAGTTGCCGGGACGTCTGGCTCAGCCCGTATGGCGTGATCACGAGCAAGGCTTGCCAGACCATGGCCGTCAGCAGAAAAAATGCTCGGGTGCGTTGCGACATGCATGGATGCTACATCAGATCTGAGGCAGTTTTGCAGTATGGGCCCATGCACTTCCACATGGGCCACGTGACTGATAGTCAAATCGAACCCGAGCTGAACGTATGGCGGCAGCTTCACCGAAGTCGCGTTGCCTCAAGCCTTTTGGCTGGCGACGAGCTCGCGCCGGAATTGTGCATTGAGTGTCAGGCCATGACCGTGTGCAGTTGAAGGGCTCATGTTGCCGTCGGCGGCGGTCGTTACCCAGCCCTCGAACAAGGGTTCCAGCAGTGGAAATTCCTCCAGCCAGCGCATGGCAGGCGCCGCTGCAGCCAGGTGCACGAAAAGTCCGGGCAGAAAATGCGGCGCGACGATGATATCGAAGGCATCTGCCAGCGTGGCTAGCTCCATTGTTGGGGTCAGACCACCAATCATGGCGAGGTCTGGCTGTATCACGGCGGCGAGACGCTCAGACAGGAAGGGCATGAAGTTGATACGCCCCTGCAAATGCTCGCCGGTGGCAATCGCCGCACCCGGCGAACTGGTCAGCGCGCGATAGCCATTGAGAGCTGTGGCGGGGAGAGGCTCTTCGACAAACAGCAGGCCCTGCTCGCGCGCCAGCGACAGCAGCCACAGGGCGCCGGGCAGGTCGCATTTCTCGTTGGCGTCGGCCATGATCTGGATCTGATCGGGCAGCGCCGCGCGTAGCGCATTCAGGAGGGCGGCGTCTGAGCGTGCACCTTTCACGCGTGGTTTGACCGCGGTGAGTCCACGCGCGGCTTGTTCAAGCGCAACCTCCACCGCCTGCGCGGGTGACTGGCTGGTATTGAATCCGCCACTGCCGTAGACGGGTACCGCACGCGCTTCGCCGCCCAGTGCAACAGCCAGTGGTACCTGCAATCGTCGCGCGCTCAGGTCCCAGGCCGCAACATCGATCGCCGCCAGTGCCACCAGATTGGGACCAAGACCGGTGCGATTGAAACTCGCCGCAATTTTTCGCCATAAAGCGGGGGGTGGCGGCAGTATTTGTCCATCGATGTATCGCGCCACCTGTTCCTGGGCCGCTTTGAAGGCTACCGCACCATTGCCGCCGAGCACATAAGAAAAACCAAGACCGGTGACACCGTCCGCATCCTGCAGGTCGACGATGATCACATCGACCGCCGCCACGCCTGAACCGCCCACCGCCTGGGCAAGCTTGTAATTAAGCAGAGTGACGCTGGCGCGCAGCGGGGTCGGCATTTTTTTTAATCCTTGCTGCGGCCCGCGCTGCTATTTGAGTTCGACTGTCAGTGGATTGTAGGAGTACAGCCACTTGTTCCGGTCGTCACCTTCATTGCGCTTCGCAAACGCCGCGCGGATTTCGGCTTCCGATTTGAGGTGAAACAACCAGCGGTTATTGGTCGACTGTTCGACAATCTTTCCCGTGCGCTCGACGCGATTGCGCTGATACAGATCCAGCGCTTCGGGGACGCTACTCACCTGGTGCAAGGCTCTTGCCAGCACGGCGCCATCTTCGATGGCCATCGCGGCGCCCTGGGCGAGGTAGGGCAGGGTCGCATGTGCGGCGTCGCCCATGATGGTGGCGCGCTGCGTGCTCCAGTTGCGCACCGGCATGCGGTTGAACATGGACCAGCGGTAGCACTGATCCTTGTCTGCTGCGTCGATGATTGCCTGCACCGCGGGGTGCCAGCCGCGATAGCGGTCCTTCAACATCTGCCAGGGCAGTTTGACGGTCCAGGATTCCTCGGAGAGTTCATCGGTTTCCACGATGCCGACGAAATTCATCAACGCGCCGCCGCGCAGGTAATAACACACCACGTGCCCGCCCGGCCCCATGAATACCGACATCACATGCGGCAGAAAATCTTTGGGGAGTCGCTCCACCGGAACGATGGCGCGCCAGGCAGCATCGCCGGTGTAAGTGGCGGGAATTTCTCCGACGATCTGTCGGCCGACCGCCGACTTCAGGCCATCGGCGCCGATCAGGATGTCGCCGCTGGCAGTTGAACCATCGGCGAAGCGTACTTCGATACCTTTGGCATCCTCGGTGAAGCCGACGGCTTTTTTGTTCAGGTGCACGACGCCGGGTTTAAATTCGCGCGCTTTGGCGGCAAGCATGTCGTGCAGGTCGGCGCGGTGCATTTGCACATAAGGCGCCCCGTGCTGGCGTTCATGTTCGGCCGACAAGGAAAATTCCTGGATGACTTCGCCAGTGTCGTGGAGGCGAAATACATAGGCGCCCGGTTGCACGCCATTTTTAGAGATTTCCGTATCCAGGCCGATGTGACGCAGCACATGCATCGCGTTGGCGCTGATTTGTATGCCGGCGCCAACCTCGCCCAGAGCCGGGGCTTGTTCGTAGACTTCGACGTCGAAGCCCGCTTTCATCAGGCACGATGCTGCGGCCAGGCCGCCCAGTCCTGCGCCGACGATGACTATTTTCAAATCCACCATGGTGATGCCATTCCTCTAAAAATCTAAAAAATCCCTGAATCCAAAGCGTCGTCGGGGGCTTCAGGCCCGGCCGGCAACCCTGCTTATTATCGCGCGTGCGTCAGCCGGCGGCACATCGCCAGTCCAGACGACGTACTGCACTCAGCGTGGGGATTCTGCCAGCTTCCTTTGCCGGATGCGTCCTCCAACTCTGGCAGCAGCGCCGGAATATCTTTCTCGATAATGCTCCAGCGAGCAGGTCTTCCAGGTAGAACTGCACGCCAAAATATCGATCCGACGTGGCAGGACCATCGAAAGCAACCAGAATATCGATGTCACCGCCAACACCGGCTTCATCTCGCGCAGTGGATCCGAACAAGGCGAGTTGAGTAACACCAAACCGCTGTACCAGCACAGGCTTGTGTTCAGTCAATAGTTGCAGGGTCTGGGCGCGTTTCATGGGTTTAATCGACATTTGCCAGTAAGGATTGTGCCAGCTTCCTCTGCTTGATGAGCCACGCACACCTCCGGACCGCCACGCCTCGTGCGCATTGGGCAATTCCACGGCTTAAGCTGGCACGGTATTCCCTGTCAGCGAGCGGCTATTCGTCGAGTGTCAATCAAGGCGCTGATCCCGAGGCTTCTC
>CAMDFL010000193.1 GCA_945897475.1 Bordetella parapertussis | reverse complement strand
CGCAGCGCTTCCTCGCCCGAGCGCGCGGTCACAACGAACCAATCGGGCGAGGCCAATGCCTCAGCGAACGAAGTAAGGGCCAACGGGCTGTCATCGACTATCAGTACTGCGGGGAGCTGCGATGCGGGGAGCTGCGATGCGGGGCGCTGCGATGCGGGGCGCTGCGTCGGCGCGGCGGCGTTCGTCGGCGCGAGGCCCGCAACCAGGCCAGGTGGGGCGTCGCACTTGGCAGAGTGCATAGTGCGGTCAGAATTTGAAGCGGCAGACTCCAAGCGCCCGCTTGCCGGCTTGGGCCGCATCCGTGCAAGGATTTGCGCCAAGATATCCAGACTATGGCCCTCATCGGCTGCGCGCAGGCGCAGGGCGGCGGCAGGCATGGTGCTCGCTTCGGCGCTCAAAGGATCTTGCACCAGAGTCATGCCGCCGGCGCGCCGGATGCTGAGCAGCCCGCGGGCACCGTCTTCGTTCGCGCCACTGAGCAAGATGCCCAGAACCCCCTCGCCATAGCTTGCGGCGGCGCTCTCGAAAAACACATCAATCGAAGGCCGGCTGTAGCTCACCAATGCCTCGACTGAGAGCTCGAATACGCCAGGGCCCACCAGCAGGTGATGGCCCTGCGGGGCGAAATAAACGCGCCCGGCGCAGATCGCCTCCTGCGACTCAGGCTCACGCACGAGCAAAGCGCAGGCTTGCTGCAGCAGAGCAGGCGCCAGAGGATTGCCCCCCTCCCCCATCTGATGAACGATGGCGATGGGAAGGGGGAACTGCGCGGGCAGGGCGCCGAGCAACTGCCGGAACGCGGCCATTCCGCCCAGCGAGGCGCCGATGACGACGATATCGCAGCGTCGCCGCGAAAAGTCGGGAAGCAGGCGGGCCTCGCGCACGCTCACTGGCGCCGCCGATAAAGCCGGTGGGTCGCGTCTATGCTCTCGTAGTCGGAAGCATGCGCCTGAAAGCGCAGGCTCTCCTTGTCGCCCAGGCCCATCCCCCCCAGCCCCTCCTCACGCAGCAAAATAGCCATAGACCAGACTTCTTCCCCGGTCGTACAGCCCACACTCCAGAGGCGCGCATGCGGGTGGGTACGCAGCAGCGGGACAACCTGCTCTCGCAGGCAGCGCCGGAAACCGGGGCCGCGATACATCGCCGTGGCTCCCACCAAATAGAGGGGACGGGTAACTTGCGGGTCCATGGCGGTGCTAAACGCCTTCTAGGAGAGAGGTGACATGCGTGCTGTGGCCGGGCGAATATTGACCACCTGTGCCGATTGAATTTTGACCAGGGGATTTTGCTGACCTGACCACGGCCAGCTGTGGACAACTATATCTGTTTTCGGTTTCCGCTTCTTCTTTGCATCAATTCTGGAGACCACAGCGACGATAGTCGCAGTGGTCTTCAAGCGTCAGTGGTTCAGGACTCAGAACGGTTCTGGCTCCCGTTCCGCGACGGTGCCCAACCCCTCTCTGGGATTCGCTTTTCTGCTTTGTTCCCGCGCTTTGAAGAGACCTCAACCCACTAGACTCAATGCTATTGCCGCGAATGTTCAGGCTCGGTTTCTTAATTCGAGCCTCGCCCCTTTTCAGTTCAAGGTGATTTTGGCTTCCTTGATCACCAGGCCCCACTTGGCGCGTTCGGTGCTCAAGTGCAGGGCGAGTTCCGCGGCACTGCCGCCGGCGGCTTCGGCGCCTATGCCCAATAGGCGCTTGCGCACTTCGGTGAGCATCAGCATGCGATTCAATTCTTCATTTAGACGAGCGATGATGGGCGCGGGAACGCCTGAACGCGTCAAAATGGCGAACCAGCTTGCGGCGGTAAAGCCCGGCAATCCTGCTTCATCGAAGGTTGGCACCTCGGGTAGTGCCGCCGAACGTTTGACCGATCCGATGGCAATGGCGCGAAATTTGCCCGCGCGAATATTTGGGGTCACGCCTGCGGTCAGCGAGAACATCATCTGCACATCTCCGGCGAGCACCGCGGGTGCGGCGACCGCATCGCCCTTGAAGGGCACATGCACCATATCCACCTTTGCTATTTTTTTAAACAATTCTCCGGCGATATGCGAGCTGGAGGCGTTGCCGTTGGTGGAGGCGAAATTCAACTCACCGGGTTTGGCGCGCAATAAAGCAATCAGCTCCTTCAAATTGTTGGCGGGCACGCCGGGGTTCGTGACCAATACATAGGGCGGCGCGGCGATCAGCACCACCGGGGCGAAATCGCGATCGGCATCGAAGGGCAGTTCCTTGAAAAGCCACGGCGCGAGCGATAGCATCCCCTGTGAGGCGAGAAAAATCATGTACCCGTCGGGCGCCGCGCGCGAGGCCGCGGCAAGTCCGGTGTTGCCCCCCGCACCGGGAATGTTTTCGACGACCACCGGTTGACCAAGATTTTTGCTGAGATGCTCGGCCGCGATCCGGCCCAACAGATCGGCCGGTCCGCCAGCGGTGGCCGGCATGATGAGTTTGATCGGCCGTGTTGGGTAGCGATCGCTCTGCGCATGGATAGGCGCTGCTGCCGATAATCCCATCGCCATGGTTGCGATCAATGCCGTGGCGCGTACCACGCACCAACTTTCCACTTTCGACTTTTTCAAAATCCTCCCCTTTCAAATAAGTATCAGAGCGGTCTAAAGTATCAGCGCGGTCTAAATTATCAGTGCGGTCTAAATTATCAGTGCGGTCTAAATACCGACTATGTCTCTTCCCGTTGAAACGACAGGTTGGAAAGCTTGCGTCGCCCGGCGCAAGGTGTCAATGGGGCAGATTCATGCCAGAATCATTGCTCACTAGCTTTGCGCGTTGCTATCAAAAACGTAAATGCGCCTGATACCGGGAGGATCAATCCAATGCATCGCCGCGGTAAAACTCTGCTTACAACAATTATCTTGCTGGCAATTTTTCACGCCACGGCCGGATTCGCACAAAAATACCCCGATCGCCCGGTGAAAATCATCGTTCCTTCGGGCGCCGGCGGCGGTTACGATCTGATGGCGCGCGCGCTGGGCAGGAAACTTACCGAACAAATGAACGAGAGCTTCTTCGTCGAGAATCGCGTTGGCGCCGGCACTATCGTCGGCACCGAAGCCGCGGCCAAGGCGCCCGCGGATGGCTATACGTTGGTGGTGGGCGGCCCAAGCAATATGGTATTCAATGCCGGTTTATACAAAAACTTACCCTACGACGCGGGGCGTGATTTCGTCGCGGTCAATTTGGTGGTCACCCAACCCTATACCTTGGTCGCGCGATCCGATCTTCCCTATGCCAACGTGACGCAGTTGATCGAGGCCATCAAGAAAAGCCCGGGTAAGTTAGTCATTGCCACCGCCGGCGCCGGCACTGGCCAGCACCTGGGCGCGGTGTTCTTCATGAAAACCACCGGCACCGATATGCTCGTCGTGCATTACAAGAGCGCGCAACAAGTGCTCCCCGATCTGGTTTCCGGGCGCGTGGATCTCACCGTGGACACATTGGGTTCGGTGCGTCCTCAAATCGATGCCGGAAAAGTGAAACTCATCGCCATGGCTAGCTCCAATCGCACGCCGCTTTATCCGCAGGTGCCCACTGTGCGCGAATCGGGATATCCGGATTTTGCGGTGGAATCCTGGATTGGATTGTTTGCGCAGACACGCACCCCCGCGCCCGCCGTCGAACGCTTGCGTACCGAGATTGAGCGAGCCATGAAGATGGCGGATTTTCGCGCACAGATGGAAGGCAATGGCGCGCAGATGATCGCCATGTCAGGGCGCGAGAGCGAAACTTTCGTCAAAGCGGAAATTGCGCGCTGGACACCGTTGATCAAACAAGCCGGCATTACAGCGGATTAATCGCAACGAACCATAAGAACTTGTCTGAACTGGAAGCACTGCCCCTGCTGATGACCAATCCGCAAGCGGCTTTGCCGCTGATGTCGATGATCGGGCATCTACGTTGATGGCATCATCGTTGCCAACTATCTCGATGTGAAAATGGCAGCATAATCATTTCTACCACCGGCTCAAACCTTCAACTGTGAGCGGGACATCGGAGATCGGCGCAGTCCGCGCGCTTGAAACGGGAGTAGGAAAATGAATCTCACGAACTTAGCTTCTGCGCTCGCCGCCCTTGTCATACTTCTCACGCTCGCCGCGCCGGCTACCGCACAGACCTATCCCGCGAAGCCGGTAAGGATCATCGTCGGCGGCTCGCCGGGCGGCTCGCCTGACGTGTTCGCGCGCCTGATCGCGCAGAAACTGACCGAGTCGTGGGGCGCCGTGGTGGTCGAGAACCGTATCGGTGCCAACGGCAACCTCGCTGCCGGGTTGGTCGCGAAGTCCGCACCCGACGGGTATACCGCCTACGTCTGCGACAGCGCGATCTGGGCGATCAATCCGCACTTGTACGCCAAGGTTCCCTACCGACCACTTGGCGACTTCGCCGGTGTTTCTACCATTGCGGCATTGCCGATGTTCCTGACGGTGCATCCGTCGGTGCCCGCACGGACCTACGCGGAATTCATCGGCTGGGCAAAACAGAACCCGGGCAAGCTCTCCTATGCCTCGGCGGGCAACGGCTCGATCCACCATATCACCACCGAGCTGTTCAAGTCGCTCGCGGGCATCGACATGTTGCACGTGCCCTACAAGGGCATGGGCCCGGGCGGGCAGGCGCTGGTCTCGGGCGAAGTGCAGGTCCTGTTCACCAGCTATACCGCGATCGCGCAGTTTGCGAAAGCGGACAAGGCGCGCATGCTGGCGATCAGCGCGGGCCGGCGCGCGCCTGTGCTGCCGGACATCCCCACCATCGCCGAACTGGGCCTGCCGGGCTTTGACATGGCATCGCTGCTGGGCGCACTGGTCCCCGTGGGAACGCCGCGCGACATCATCGCCAGGCTGCATAACGGAGTCGTCGCCGCTGTCGCCTCGACCGAGGTCAATGCGAAGATGATCGGCTTTGGCGTCAACGTCGGCACCAGCACGCCAGAGGAATTCGACGCGCAGATGCGCGTGGAGCACGAGAAGTACGCGCGGCTGGTGAAGCTCTCGGGCGCGCAGTTGGACTGAACGACAGGCGGACTGAACGACAGGTGGACTGAACGACAGGCGGACTGAACGACAGGTGGACTGAACGGAAGGCGGTAAGCTCAAGGGGAACGCAATGGCGACGAACGATGCAAACCGGCAGGTGTTCGAGGAGTTCCGGGCAAATGCCGGCAAGGTCGGCGGCACCTACGAGGGCCGTCCGTTGCTCCTGCTCACCACCACCGGCAGGAAAACGGGGCGTTCGTAGACGACGCCGGTCAAGTACCTCGCGGACGGCGACGGCTACTACGTGTTCGCTTCGAAGGGCGGCGCCCCGGAGCATCCCAACTGGTACCTCAACCTGGCGGCGAACCCGCGGGGAAGCGTCGACCCGCATCTGCGCTTATTATTCACTGACCTTAGCTGAGCTCGAAAACCAGCACCTCCCGGAGGCCAGTCGCAGGAAGCTGCCGCGTCGCATTCCAGGGGTGCGATTAGGGCGTTTGGCTGTCGATCTGCAATATCAGAGCAAAGGTCTGGGCGAATTGCTGCTGGTCGATGCCCTGACCCGGGTGCAACGCATCTGCGCGCAGGCGGGCGGCATCGGCTTGTTCGTCGACGCCATCGATGAGCGGGCGGCAAACTACTATCGGCGCTTCGGCTTCAATGCATCACCAGATAATCCGCTGCTGCTGTTTCTGTCGGCAAGGGTGTTGGGATGAATTGGCGCATAACCGTTGGCGGCCTAAAGTACGAATTCGCCTCCGACGGGACGCACAGTTGAACCCAAGGTCGATTCGGCATTTCGCAATAGAACTCGGCTTCGCATTATCGAAAAGCTTTATCGACCGGGCCAGTTAGAGCGTATCCGTCTTGAATCGTTAGGGTATCCGTCTTGAATCGTTAGCGTATCGCCAACCGGAACTTCAATCGTTTAGCGTTTTTCGCAAGCACTTCGTCCAGCGTTGCAATGCTCCTGGCTTTTACGCCAAGAGCAACGGCCAGATGGAGGGAGTCACCCGCTCGAAGGGCGGTGTCGGAGTCCAGTGTTAGCGTAGCAGCCTGGTGAAAAGTGGAGGGCTCCACCGGCAATAGATGTAGGTCATTGGCACACAGGCGTTCAAACCGCTGCCATGCGGAATTGGCGTCAGATTTTGTAATCTGTCCGGTTCGCTGCTTGATGCCAAGAGCGCTGGCGAACTCAGTGACGCACCACATGGCCGACACCAGTTTTGCCGCGCAGGCGCCATACCAGCGGACCACGTCCGCGCTTCTTGGTTCGTTTAGATGCAGCGCCACAAGTACGCTGGTGTCAACGTAAATCATCAGTAGCGGGCGCCGCGGCGTAATTCGTCGATGACGGAGGTGCCCATGGGCATCGCCTTTCGCGCCGTCGTCAGGCTTGCTGCGAAAGCCTGACGGTTCCATGTCGCTGGTCGGAGGGTTAGTCCGCCATCTATGGTTAGAGAGGCTTCTACGCTATCGCCGTCCTTGATGCCGATGCTGCGTACATATTCGGCTGGAAGGCGAAGAGCCAAACTGTTGCCCCACTTTGCCACACGCAGTTCCAAGGATTAGCCTCGCCAGTATCTACGTTAATGGATATACATTGTAACCGGATTTTAGAGAGGTGCAATATCCGTAAGGCCGGGGCAAGAGCTACGTGCGTATTTCGCCCAACGTGACCGGACGTTTCTCGCCATCGTGACCGATGGCGGGTTGCTGCACGGATTTTTATACTTGTGTGCGGAATGCAGCACGCGATCAAGGATCGCGTCAGCCAAGGTCGGGTCTTTCAGGTATTGCTTAAGGGAATATAGTTACCGGCCATACCAGGGTATCGCTGCCGGTCCAGTTGCTGGCAGATTGGCAATGCTGCCTTTGAAGGCATAGATGGTTTCCGCCGTGGTGGATATGCCGCCCCCCCACGCCGGTGACCGTTCCTTTATTGGCAATGGGATTGGAACCTGTCAGCTGATCAGGTTGAATGGTGAGTCCGTAGATGTCGATCTGCAAGAGGACGACGAACCTGATCGCTACTGGTATCGCTGTCCGGAGACGTTTCGTAAAAAATATGTTCCGGCTGCCAACGCGGCGGTCTACGCCGTCTCTGTGCAAAAAATCCTGAATTACACAGCCACCGCTGGCACCGCCAACTGTTCGACGGCACTCACGCCTCGATCGCGGACATGGCCAAGCCCGAGAACATCAGCCCATCGTTTGTCAGCCGGATCCTGCGCTTGGCTTACCTGTCGCCGGACCTTGTAGACGCGATCCTGGAGGGCAAATACCCCGCGCACCTCACGATGAAAGACCTGATGGAGGCGTTTCCCATGGAGTGGGTCCAGCAGGAGGAACATTTTTTCGGCCGCGGTAGCGCAGTTCAAGACAGATCATGACCACGGACCCCCGCCGGTATTCGGACTGCTTGACCGGGGGTATTTCTCAGAACAGCCCGCGCCTAGATAATATGCCATTACCTCAAGCTCACCACCATCGGTGGCGTGCTGCGCGCCGGCGATGAGTTGATGCAGATCTCGCCGACCGAAGGCGAGATGGTGTTCGAGGTGAAGATCAACCCGGCCGACATCGGCCAGTTGAGCACCGGCCTGCCAGTGTCGATCAA
>CAMDFL010000192.1 GCA_945897475.1 Bordetella parapertussis | reverse complement strand
GGTGGCCAGCTCGCGCATTACCTGCGCCGCCGCGGTGATTTCACCGATGGTTTCTTTTTTGACGCGCAGCCCGGTGATGATCGCCGAGATAAGCACCGGAGACATTTCGCCGCCCATGATCTTGCGCATGAGATCGAGCATCTCGTCGTGAAAGATCTCGCGGTGCTCGATAATGCGGGCTAGTGCTTCTTGCGGGCTGATTGTCATATCGTTACCCTCATATCGTTACCCTCATATCGTTACCTTCATATCGTTACCTTCATATCGTTACCTTCATCGCACACCGTTCATGTCACGCCTCGATATTCAGAAAATTTTGTAAAAGTTTTCTGCCGTGCTCGCTCCGGATAGATTCCGGATGAAACTGCACCCCTTCGAGCGCCAGCGAGCGGTGGCGCACGCCCATGATCTCGCCATCTGCGGTCCACGCGGTGACCTCAAGACAATCGGGCAGGCTCGCGCTCTCAATCGCCAGGGAATGATAGCGAGTGGCGGTAAACGGACTAGGTAATCCGGCGAACACCCCCGCACCTGCGTGCTCGATGGGCGAGGTCTTACCATGCATCAAGGTGCGCGCATGCACCACCTTCCCGCCAAACGCGGCTCCGATGGCCTGGTGGCCAAGGCATACGCCTAAGAGCGGCAGCTTGCCCGCGAAAGTCTTGATCGTCGCCACCGATATGCCTGCCTCATTGGGCGAACACGGGCCGGGGGAGATCACAATCTTGTCGGGGCGCATCGCAGCGATTTCCTCGACACTGATCTCGTCATTGCGCACCACCCGCACCTCGGCGCCCAGTTCACCCAGGTACTGCACCAGGTTGTAGGTGAAACTGTCGTAGTTATCGATCATCAGCACCATTGCGCCGCTATCCTTTTGTTCTGTAACGCTACGGTTCAATATTCGGGGGTTTGTTACCCCTTCAGATACCCGCTATTTCTTTTGATACCCCCAGAATAAAGCCCGTGAATACAATCTTCAACCGCTGTTCATTGATCCAAACCGGCGTCAGACCGCCTGCTTACACCATTTAGCCCACACCTCCCGGTAGAGGGTTTCCAGACTGCGCGTGAATTTCGCCTCGTCGGCCAACGGTGAAGCCGCCACTTTAGCTCTTAACGACATACGAATCTGCGCCAGCCGTTCTATTTCATTGGCAAAGCGAATTGAAATATCAATAAATTGTTGTGGCGTGGCAGCGACAAATTCGCTCAATCCGGCCGCGCTCAGTATGCTCAAGCCGGCGCGCTCCAGAAAGCGATCGCCCGCCAGCGTCAATACCGGTACACCTACCCACAGGGATTCGCAGGTCGTGGTCGCGCCGTTGACGCTCACCGGATCGAGCGTCAGATCGACACTCTGGATCATGCGTTGAAATTCGGCACCGGACAACTGGCCTTGAAACGCCAGGCGGTCCGCGGCAACACCGCGCGCGACGAACTGATCGAGCAGGCGCTGTCTTGGCTCCCCTTCGGGCACCGTCACCATCAGTAGCCGCGAATCCGGCACCGATTTCAGCAGTTGCGACCACAGATCGAGGCAATGCACATCGATCTTGTTAAAGTTGTTGAACGAGCCAAAGGTGAGATAGCCGTTTTGCAGTGCGGGCAGCGGCGTCATTTCGGGCATGTCCTGGCGCGGCCGGTAACACCACAGGCTGTGCGGCAGTCGCAGCAACTCTTCGCTGTAATTCGCTTCGCTGCCCTGCGGGTCGGCGCAGCCGTCGGTGAGGCGGTAATCCATGGCAGACAAGCCGCTTGAGCCCGGATAACCCAGGTAGGTGACCTGGATGGGCGCGGGCTTGCGGGCAAAAGTAAGCAGGCGGTTGTTACCCGTGTGGCCAGCCAGATCCACCAGAATGTCGATCTCATCAGCACGGATGCGCTCGGCCAGTTGCGCGTCGGTCAGGCTCTTACAATCGAGCCAGCGATCAGCGTATCCGGCCAGCCGCTCGGTAATCGCATCGTGCTGCGGGTTGCTGTAGTAGCAGGAAACCTCAAACCGAGCCTTATCGTGCTTGGCCAACACCGGCTCGATGAAGTGGGCCACGGCGTGATTTCGAAAGTCGGGCGACACGTAAGCTACTTTAAGCCGCCGCTCCGCCTCCCGGCTATTGGCATGCCGCCGCCAATCCGGCCGCAGCGGCGCCTCGAATCGCGCCGCAAAACGATCATGCTCGGCTCTTAAATCCGCCGGCGAACGCAGGCGGCCAAATTGCATCGTAAACAAACGATTGCTATAAGCAACGGCAAAGTCGGCTTTAATCTCGATGGCTTCATCGAAACTTCTCAGCGCCTCATCCAAACGGTGCAAGGTATGCAACGCGAGGCCGCGATTGTTATAGACATCCTCATAGGTGGGTTTGACCTCGATCGCGTGTTGGTAGCTGGCAAGAGCCTCCTCGACTCGATTCATTGCCACCAGCGCCATGCCGCGGCTGTTGTGTGCTTCAGCGTAGTCAGCATCGATGGCCAATGCACGATCAAAACTAAAAAATGCGTCGTCAAGTCGCCTCAGATCGAGGAGCGTGTTGCCGCGGTTCAGGTAGGCATCGGCAAAATCCGGCTTGAGACGAATAGCCTGGTCGTAGCTGAGCAGCGCCTCGTCTTGCCGATTGACTTCCCGCAGCAGGTCGCCGCGCTTGAGATGCCCATCGGCAAGCTTAGGATCGAGCTGCATCGCATGATCGAAGCTGGTTAATGCCTCGTCCTGACGATTGAGTTGCTTCAGCGTCAAACCACGATTGATAGGGACGATCGCGGAATCGGGCCAATACCTGGCCGCCTGTTCGTAACTCAAAAGAGCTTCATCGAATCGCTTCAAATGATGCAATACCTGGCCACGATTGTTGTAGGCCGAAGCGAAGTCAGGCTGCAGAATGACCGTCTGGTCGTAACTGGCAAGCGCCTCGTCCCAACGATGCAATGCTTGCAGGGTAATGCCACGATTGTAGTGCGCGTCGGCAAGGCCGGGCTCAAGATCGATGGCTAGATTGAAGCTGTCGAGTGCTTCGTCCTGCCGGTGCAACTCCTGCAAGGCGAGTCCGCGATTGCTATGAAACACGGCATTGTGCGCAAACAGCGCGATGGCTTGGTCAAACAGGTCCAGCGCGTAGGGGTATTTCCCCGATTGAGCGGCAATCAGTCCCGATAAATGCAGCGCGTCATGATGCCTGGGCTGCAGTTTCAGCACTTGCCGGTACAGTGCTAGCGCCTGAGTCAATTGTCCTTGCTGATGGCGAGCCAGCCCCTCCTGGAATTTTATCCGCACCCTCTCGGCGCCGGCAGAGTTGGCGACAAACTTTTGTCGGTCAGAATTTTTCAAGGCAGGATTTTTCAAGCTGCGCTTCAATCCGGTTCGTCCAGGCCCGCCTGCACCTGCTCCGCGGCCTGCAACAAGGCGCGAGCTTTGTTCTGCGTCTCGACCCATTCGCTCTCCGGCACCGAATCGGCGACGATGCCCGCAGCAGCCTGCGCATACAACACGCCGTCCTTGATGACTCCGGTGCGAATCGCGATCGCCAGATCCATGTCGCCTTGATAGGAGAGGTAACCCACCGCGCCACCGTAGATGCCGCGCTTCTCGGGCTCAAGCTCGTCGATGATTTCCATGGCGCGCACCTTGGGTGCGCCGCTCAAGGTGCCAGCGGGAAAGGTGGCGCGAAGCACATCCAGGGAACTCATGCCGGGCTTGAGCAGACCTTCGACGTTGGAAACGATATGCATCACGTGCGAGTAGCGCTCGATAACCAATTGGTCGGGCACCCTCACCGTTCCGATTTGGGCGATGCGGCCGATATCGTTGCGTGCGAGATCGATCAGCATCACGTGTTCGGCGATTTCCTTCGGGTCGCCGAGCAATTCCTCGGCAAGCACGCGATCGGCCTCGGGCGTGGCGCCTCTAGGGCGGGTACCTGCCAGCGGCCGTATCGTCACCGCGGTGCCCCGCTCGCCGTGTTCCTGGCGGACCAGAATCTCTGGCGATGCACCGACCACATGAAATTCACCGAAATCGTAGTAGTACATGTAAGGCGAAGGATTGAGGGAGCGCAAGGCCCGATACAGCGCCAAGGGCGAATCGGTAAACGGCTTGGCGATGCGCTGGCCGATCTGCACCTGCATCACGTCTCCATCGAATATGTACTGCTTGGCGCGCGCCACGGCGGCAAGATAATCAGGCTTGGCGAAGTTGGTGGTGGTCGCCGTGGGTGCGCTGGCGCGCTGCAGCGGTGGCGTGATCGGCGCGCGCAAGCTGAGCAGCAGCTCGCGCACTCGCGCGCGTGCACGCGCATAGGCGTCGCCGTCAGCAGGGTCGGCGTGGACGATCAGCGAGAGCTTGCCCTTGAGGTTATCCACCACCACCAGCTCTTCGCTCTGCAACAGAAAAATATCCGGCGTGCCCAGCGGATCGGGCTTTTGCACAGCCGCCAGTTTCGACTCAATGTAACGCACCGTTTCATAGCCGAAGTAACCGGCGAGCCCACCTGAGAAACGCGGCAAGCCCGCGAGCGGTGCGGCGCGTATGCGTTTCTGATACGCGCCGATGAAATCGAGCGGATTTCCTTCGAAGCGCTCCACCACGGCGCCATCGCGAAGCACTTCGACACGTTGACCAAACACGCGCAACAGAGTGCGCGCCGGAAGACCAATAAATGAATAGCGGCCGAAACGCTCCCCGCCTACCACCGATTCGAGCAAGTAGGTATGCGGCACATTGGCGAGTTTGAGGTAGATAGATAGCGGCGTATCCAGATCCGCGAAGGTCTCCAGAACAAGCGGTATCCGGTTATAGCCTTGGGCGGCGAGCCGCTTGAATTCTGCTTCGTTCATGAACTGCTCCTTACCAATGCACTGTTTGAAAACCGTATAGGGCGCACCTTGGTCGGCGCGCGAAATCAGGGACGCCAGCGACGCCAGCCTTCCCAGCTTCCTGCCTGGTTTTCAAAGCGCTTGCAGTTCATGTTTGACCTTAACGAAATACGGCGTCGAGTATATCCTCAGCCCGGCCGTTTCGGCGTCACCAGCACGAAGAATCCGCCTGGCGACGGGCTAAGGCCCTCGATCTCGAAACGCTGGCACAGCTTGGGTAGCCACCAGGACGAGGGCTTCTGGATCAAGTGCGCGTTGCGGCCGTCCGAGAGAACTTTTATGGCCGGCCCGGTGTGAATGCTGAAGAAACCCAAGTTGAGTGTGATCGACTGCAACTCATCCAATACATTGTCCAGAAGATCGATCTCGATGTGCTCGAGCACGTCGATGCAGCATACGAGATCCGCAGGCAGGGGCGGCCCATACTCGGGAAACGCCGGGTCGTAAGGCCGGTAGTCTATGAATACGCCGAGTTGATTATTAAGGGTCTTAATCAGGTTCTGTTTCCCGGCGCCATAGTCCGAGAGCGAGCGGATGTTACCTTTCAGAATGACCTGATTGACGGTAGGCGCAAACTGAATCGACGCCGTTCCGTAATCTGGATTCAGGTGCAGCTTCTGCTGCTCCTTCAGATACTCCTCGGAAATCACCTGCGCTCTTGTGTCCATCTGCCGTAACCTCGATCTAGGGTAAGTGCTTCGACATTGCCTGCCATCTGCGAGTATTCCGTCGGTCAGTTTCGCGCCTTCTACACGCGGTAGTTGCGCTACTCAGAACGAGAACTGGGTGTGCGGCTTACTAACTGCTTGAGTAGGGGCCAATGCGCTATATTCGAATTTGATATCGTAAATAATAAGCGCGCGCTCAACATTCAATTCGGCAATTGGCTCCACGCCATGAAATGCGTTCGCGGTCTTCATGAAACAGAACAAACTATTCGGCACATAAGGCACCGTGAGCAAGCGGTCGAAATTCGCAAAAGCGTGTTGCGGCCCGCCCGGACAGGTGAAGTCCGGGTCCTTGGGCAAATACATTGAAGTACCCAAGTGTGGCATCGAATCATCGGCGGGCAGGTAGAGCAGCAGGGACAATACCTTTGCGGGTGAATCGGTATGCGGTCCGAGACTGTAGTTGGTGCGATCCTGGACCACCAAGACCTCATGGTTGAACCGAACCGCAGCTGGATTCTCGTAACGCAGCGCCAGCAGCGGGCCAAATTTCTGCAACACCACCTGCCCAAATTGACCGCCAAGCAGCCAGCTTGCAGTCCGCTCCCAAAAACTGCGGTAAGGCTCCGCTAGTGTGGCTACCGCGTCAGGAGTCAGAGGCAACACACCGCGGGTCTCAGGGTAGTCGCCGGCAACGCGGCCCATCGCCTTGAGTGACTTATAGGCATCGCTGGGAGGCAGGTGACGGCGCATCTCCTGGTAAAAGTTTGCAGGGAAAACATCCCCGACCATGATGTGCGGGTAAGGAAACATCTGTATCGGCGCGTTCGCGACCTTGTAAATCAATTGCATTTCAGCGTTTGAATACATATTCCGCACACCCTTTGAAAGCACCGCTTTTGCGCTCGGCCGCAGCGACTTGCACGGGATCGTGCTTGAATCCGAGTGCGTTGAGACTCTCAACCATTTGCCTATGGTCATCGAGATTCTGATTGACTTCGATTAGCAGTGAACGCAGTTTCGTTCCTTCGATAATGCGTCGTGCGCCGGCAATCACTTGGGGCTCGAAGCCATCGACATCAATTTTGATATGGTCGGGCTCCAGAATCTCCCCGCTGGCGACCAGATCATCAAGCCGCGCGGCGACGCAACCCTGCGAAAAAACCGGCTTCATCGGCTCATGCTTGAAGTCAACTTGCTCAGCCAGCGAATGACAGGATCCACCGGCCACAAATTGAGATAAATGCAGTTGACTCAAGCCCGCCTTGTCGGACATCGCAAGGCAGTAAGCGTTGACGAGAGTCCCCATTTGGTTGAGAAAAATATTGCGATTGAGCAGAGAAAAATTTTGCGCTTCAGGCTCAAAGGCAAATACACGCACGCCTCGAGTTTTGGCCGCCCACAAAGAATACATACCCACATTGGCGCCGACATCGACCAAGACCTCGCCGGCCTTGAATTGCGCGATCCACTCAATGGTTATCGGTTCTTTTTCGAACAGCGTATCGACACGCCATTTTGTGACGGTATTGGGCGTCACATACGACACTGAAACGTCGCCAAAACTAAGTTCCGTACGCGGATTGAGTTTCTCGTATTCTTCCAGGGTAATCACAGTCTTTTTTTCACTTACCGGTCACGTTGACAAATCTGGCGAAGAACTGAGGGTTTGCATTCGGCGAAAATGCCGCCAAGGCGAAGCAAGGCATTGGGTGGCTTAGGATAATCACAGCCCGTTTCATAGCGTCGATTCGACTTTCAAGGTAAGAAATTCTAGCATTCCATGCTCGCGGGAGAGTGCGATTTCGCAATTGCAAGCAGGTTCTGCGTCGACAAATCACCTGGCGCGCTATTTTCCTTCTCTCCCCGCCGCTACAACACCTTGCCCGGATTCATCAGGCCCTGCGGGTCAAGGGCACGTTTGACCGCTCGCATCATTTCCATCTCGACCCGCGATTTGTAGCGCGTAATCTCCTCGCGCTTGTATTGGCCCAGGCCATGTTCAGCGGAAATGGAACCGTTGAAGCGCGCCACGCTGTCATGCACCACGCGATTAACCTCCTCGGTGCGAAGCAGAAATTCTGCATGCGGCACGCCCTCGGGCGGGGAAACGTTGTA
>CAMDFL010000191.1 GCA_945897475.1 Bordetella parapertussis | reverse complement strand
AAGAAACTGGTGATCCAGTACTGCCGCGCGACCGGCAAATACCAGCACTACCCGCGGCCGGTGAGCATCTACACCGGCCGGCAGCGCGATATCGAATGGCGTGAAGTGTCGGGAAATGGAGAAATATTTTCTTTTTCCTTCACCTATCGGGGCACGGCGTCGTTTCGCGGGCATGAACCTTATGTGGTGGCCATCGTCACGCTGGATGTCGGCGTGAATGTCATCGCCAATCTGATTCATTGCAATCGCGAAGATCTGCATATCGGCCTTGCCGTGCGGGCATGCTGGCTGCCCCTGGAAGACGGGACGAATCTGCTGATGTTCGAGCCCGATGGGGAGTCGCGCTGATCCCGGGGCGCATTTATGAAGCATTTCCGCTGGCCTGCCCCATCTGTCACGCCGAGATGAGGATCATTGCTGTTCTGCCCGATCATCGACAGCATCGGCAGCGCTGCTTGCGGGTTGGCCATCAGCAACGGCTGTTCTTGCAGAGCGGCCCAGTTCTTGTTCACGATATGCGGCTTCGGGGATTGCCCCTTGCGATTAGACTTCTTCATGGTGGTTGGGCTTTCTTCGGTTCAGGTTGGGGGCGTCGGCGCGAGGTTCGGTGTGTTCTGTCGAAAGGGAAATAATGAAAAAACGATTCGCGTGCGGCCTGCTGGCTCTTCTGCTGGGTCCGTCCTGGGCCCAGGCGCAGAACTATCCGGTCAAGCCGGTCAGGATCATTGTTCCGTACCCGCCGGGCGGTAGCGCTGATGCGGTGACTCGTTCCTATGCGTTGCAGATGGCCAAGCGAAGCGGGCATCAGGTCATCATCGACAACCGGCCCGGCGGAAGCCTTTTCATCGGGACCGTTGCGGCGGCCAAGTCACCGCCCGACGGCTATACCCTGCTGCTGGCAAGTGTGTCGAGCCTCGCGATCAACGTCGGGACGTTCAAGGCCCTGCCTTACGACCCGATCAAGGATTTCGACCCGATCTCGCTCATGTATTACACGCCGCTGTTTCTGATGACCGGCTCCGGGATTCCGGCAAAGTCGGTGAAGGAGTTGATCGCGTTGGCGAAGAAGTCTCACGGGAAGTTCAGCTATGCCTCGCTAGGCACCGGCAGTTCGCTGCATCTGGCTGGCGCAATGTTCCAGAGCATGGCGGGGCTGGATCTCTTACACGTTCCTTATAAGGGACCCGCGGCGGCCCTGCCGGATCTGGAGCAAGGCCGGGTCACCATGATCTTCAACAGCGGGGCTTATCTGTCTTCGGTCAAGTCCGGCGCGCTGCGCGCGCTTGCCACGACCGGCGCCCAGCGCGTCGCGTCGCTGCCCGACATCCCGACGATGTCGGAAGCCGGCGTGCCTGGGTATCAGGTCGTCATCTGGTTCGGGCTGGTCGCGCCTGCGGGCATGCCCAAGCCGATCGCGGGCTTGCTGAACCGCGAAATCTCCGAGATCGTGAATGACCGGTCTTTCAAAGAGCCTTTCCTCGCGGCCGGCATTGAAACCGGCAGCAGCTCACCGGAGGCGTTCGCCGAACTCATCCGCACCGACATCCCCCGGTGGGAGGCGGCCCTGCGAAGCGCCCAAATCGAGAAACAATAGAAGTCGGGTCGGAGGCGTCCTGGACGAGAGGTTAAACTTGATGACTTGGGCGGAGCTTCCGGCCCTGTCGGAAGTGGGTTCCAAAGCCGCCGGTTGAAGAGCGGCGAAACAAACACACGAGGAGTTTTCTGATGCATAGAAGCGGAACGCGTAACACCCGGATCATCATCATCGGTGCCGGCATCGGCGGGCTGGCAGCTGCCAGCGCGCTGAGGCAACGCGGCTACGAGGCGCATGTCTATGAGCGCGCCTCGGCACTTACCGAAGTCGGCGCGGGGCTGCAGCTTGGTCCCAATGCAGTCAAGGTGTTCAAGGCGCTGGGACTGGAGGACAACCTTCGAGCCAACGCCTCGGAACCGACCAAGCTTACGGTGCTGAACTGGAACGATTCCAGCCTGTGGTCGCGGGAGCCCTTGAAGGGCGTGACCAATAGCAAGTACGGTGGGTCGTACATGACCATGCACCGGGCGGACCTGCATCGCATTTTTCACGATACCTTGGCGGAGGGCTCGATCCACCTGGGGATGCAGTGCGCTTCGGTGTCCACCAGCAAGGGGACCGCCGCGGCCCGGTTCACGGATGGGAGCGAAGTCGAGGCCGACATCATCATCGCTGCGGACGGCATCCGCTCGGTCATTCGCCAGCAGTTGTTCGGCGCCGAGGAGCCGCGCTTTACGGGGATGGTTTCCTGGCGTGCCATCGTTCCCATGGAGTGCATGCCGCTACGCCTCGGACCCCAGGGCTCGGTTCAGCTAGAGCAGGGCGAGGCTTTCAGCTGGCTTGGACCGACCGGTCGCGTGCTGTGCTATCCGATCGGCGGCAAGGGTGAATGGCTGAACATCTTCGCCGGGGCTCAATCGAATGTCTGGGCCGATGAGTCATGGACCACGTCCAGCAGTCGCGAGGAACTGCTGGCGGCCTATGCCGGATGGGACGAGGTATTGCTCGAGCTCTTGTCGAACGCCGGCGAGAATTGTTTCAAGTGGGGCATTTTCGACCGGGACCCGCGCTTCGAGTGGACGAAAGGGCGGGTTACGCTGCTGGGAGATGCGGCACACCCGACTATGCCGACGCTGGCACAGGGCGCCAACATGGCCATCGAAGACGGCTACGTCTTCGCCAAAAGCCTGGCGCGCCACCCCGAGGATATTGGGCTCGCGTTGACCGCCTACCTGAGCGAACGCCTGCCGCGGACCGGCATGGTGCAGCTGCAATCGCGGAAGCAGTTCGCCAACAATCTGAAGGTGCCGCCGCCTCCCTTCATCGACCGAAGCTGGATCTACTACCACGATGTGACGCGAGACGCCGCCGCCTAGCACAGGCACGCAGGGCTGCATTGACCAGACCTGCTCGAGCGGCATGATCGGCACGGCACGGCACGGTAGCGGTTGCCAGGGCCTTTTATGTTTCGCGGAATCATTTCCTCAACCCCTTGTGAATGGCGGAGTAAAAAGGAGCCGCGCAGCGGCGCAGTGGGTAACAGTACTAATCTGCGATCTGTACGTACTCCACGTCATCGTGACCGGTGATTTCGCTGAATCGTGACCGACCCATCTTTAATATTTTAGAGGCAATTCCAGCGCAGCATAGCTTTGTCGTTGGCGCGGCTGCGGCGATCAGTCTGAATGACAGTATTGATTTTGTATTACTCCAACTGGCTAGTTTCTTTAATTCAGGCACTGCGCATTACACCCGTCTGTGCTCATCAGATATGGACGACAGATGGATCATGCGTTGCGGCATCGGGCGCAGTGCGTGGATGTGGCCGCCTCGACGCCAAAGCTTCGCTGAGTCACCTGCCCGGATTCTAGTTATCCATTCCGATTCCCGCGGTCTTAATGATTCCCGCGAATCGCGTCCGGTCCGATGCGATCGGCTTTGCCATTTGCTCTGGCCTAGACACGATGGACTCCATCCCCTGACTCAGCAGCTTGTCTCGGACCTCTGCCAGCATCAGTATTTGTCCTACTTCGACAGATAGCCTCACGATAACGGTCCGGGGAGTTCCGGCGGGTGCGAGCCACCCATACCAGGACTTCACATTGAAGCCAGGCTGGCAACCGGCGCGAAGTCGGCCGCGGCATCGTAAGGCGTGGGCAGAAGCAACGCGGTAAGAACGTAACCGTCGCCGACCTGGAGCAGGGTGTATCCGTCCGCAGGAGCTTTGGTCACCGCATCGGTTCCAATGATGGTGTTGCCGCCGGCGCGATTGTCCAGGAGCACCGGTTGCCCCCAACTTTCCGAGAGTTTCTGTCCGACCAGTCGGCCGAGTACATCGCTGACGCCGCCCGGAGGGTACGGCGTGATGATGCGAATGGGTTTGACCGGATAGGGCTGCTGCGCGCAAGCCATCGTTGACAGGAGGGCGACGGCAAGCATCTTCGAAATCCGGCTGAAGACCCCCGTTGGTATAAAACGCGTGACTCTCATCGCAACTCCTGGATCTATTCGGAATCCCTGGCCAAGGATCCCAACGCGGGGATTATGTCGCCCTCAGGCAAAGCAAGCCCGCCAGCACGGTGGATTTAAATCGCGGGAAGCCTCTACCGGGGTAGGCGAGTGCTTATTCTAAGGATAAAGAGAGGGGCGCCCTATGACGAAGGTTAAATGGCATCGTCAATTATCTGCTTCACATAGGAACGGTCCATAGCAGCGAGTAGGCGCGTTGTTGGCCGCTCAAACCAAGACCATCCGCGTTTTATTTGCGTTGGTGAAGATACAGTTCTTCCGTCTTCTGTCTTGCCCAGGGAGTTCGTCGCAAGAACTTTAGGCTCGAAGCGATACTGGGATCGTGTGTGAAGCATCGGATTGGCACCGCGAGCCCCATAGCCTCCCAGCCCAGACTATCGATGAGTTCGGTGAGCATCTGCTCGAGGGTGATGCCGTGAAGGGGGTTGCGGGGTTGGGTCATTGGGTCGTGGGGTAGGGAGAAGACGAAAGCCTGACTGACAAGCGGCGGCACTGTGGGTATGGTTCGCTGCGAGCATGATAGGCATAATACGTCTTTGACTCGTGTACCACCTTTCACTTTGTCTGTCATGGCGTTACGGCCGATTCAGGATCTTGGTATCGACCGGTGCGGACGTTGATGGCACTCAATTCTGAGCGGCGGCATGAGGGGCATCCAATTTCAATGCGAAGTGGCGGGTAAGATGGCGGGTAGAGTAAATGGAACTCTGTGAAGGCGCATGGATACTGTGACTTTCGCGGAATCCCTCTCCGCCAACGAATCTGGCTGCTGGTAATCAAGGCGGTTATTTCCCACAATGAGCAACAACTGGTGTCGTTACGAGCGGGCAGGGGAGGAATCGTTCGGCTTGGTGCGTGCGGGTCGCATACACAAGGTTGAAGGTTCGCCTTTCGCGGCGCATCGCGTGACGGACGAGACTTTCGCCTTCGAGGATATCAAGTGGCTGCCTCCAGTGATTCCTCCGACATTCTATTCAGCGGGCGTGAATTATCGTGCGCATATTCTCAAGGCCCAGGGCCTGGGTTCCACCATGGCGAAGTGGCCGGAGCGGCCGGAAATCGGCTATCGCGCGCAGTCGGCCCTGATCGGCCACGAACAGAACATCGTCAAGCCCGGAGATTACGAGGGGCGTTTCGAAGCGGAACCGGAACTCGTGGCCGTCATCGGACGCCGTCTGCGGCATTGTTCGGCAGAGGAGGCGCGCGAGGGTATTTTTGGATGGACCATCGGCAACGATGTCAGCGCAAGGGCCTGGCAGTATGCGGATCGCACACTGTGGCGCAGCAAGAACAGCGACACGTTCTGCCCGATGGGGCCGTGGATCACAACCGGAATCGATCCCATGAAATCCACCACGCGGGTGCGAAAGAACGGGGACCTGGCGTCCGAGTTCGCCACGGGTGATGTGATATTCAGCGCCGTGGACTATATCGTCGCCACCGCAAAGTACATCACGCTCCATCCCGGCGATGTGATCTGGATGGGCTCCGACGGCAATGTGGAAATGTCGACGGGAGATCTGATCGAAATAGAAATATCGGGGATCGGCTGCCTGAGGAATCGCGTCGTCGAAGAGGCATGAGGTCCGCGGTTGCGCGGCACCACTCCCGCTATTCGGCTTTCAGGCCCAGTCCTCGCACCAGTTTTCCGTATTTCTCGAACTCGACACGCACCTGGGCGGCCAACTCATCGGCCGTGCCGGAATACTCTTCGGCGCCGGCGCTGCGGATTCTTTCCAGCACTTTGGGCTGTGCCAGGGCCGAGTTGACCGCCCGGTTGAGTCGCTCGATTGCCGGCCGCGGTGTTCCTGCGGGCGCGAAAATGCCGAACCAGTTGAAAAGCTCATAACCTTTCACGCCGGCCTCGCTCAGTGTTGGCACATTCGGAAACAGCGCGGCGCGGCGGCTGGTGCTTGTGGCCAGCACCTTCAGTTTGCCGCTCTGGGCATAGGGCACTGTGATCCCGGTGGTGTTAAAAAACAGCTGAACGCGTCCTGCTACAACATCCAGCAGCGCAGGCCCGGCGCTCTTGTAGGGAACGTGTGTCAGCCGGATGCCGGCCATGGAAGCGAACATCTCCATCGCCAGGTGCATGACAGAGCCGTTGCCGGCGGAGCCGAAGTTCAGCGCTCCGGGGTTGGCGCGCGCATAGTCAATCAATTCGGCCACATTGTTCGCCGGCAGGCCGGGATGCGCCACCAGCATGAAAGTGTTGCGCGCAAATGGGCTGACCGCCGCATAGTCCTTGAGCGCGTCGTAGGGCGGCTTTTCCATCATGTTTGGAATGATGGAGAAGGTTGCAGCGCTGCCGACCACCAGCGAATACCCATCCGCGGGGGCTTTGGCGATGATTTCATTGGCAATGAGCCCGGCGGCGCCGGCCTTGTTGTCGATCACCACGGGCTGGCCCAGTGCTTCGCCCATTTCCGTGCTGATGGCGCGGGTGAGCAGATCGCTGCCGCCGCCGGGCGCAAAACCGACCACCAGGCGTACCGGTTTCTGCGGAAAGGCCGGTTGCGCGGCAACCGATGCGGCAGCGAGCGCGATCGCCGCAGCACCGATAGCGACACATGCTCGTCGGGTGAATTTCAATTCGTTTATCATTTGCTTCATCGCTTCGGAATCATTCCATGCGGGATATTAAGCCATGACTCCGACATTGGCATTTGATGAGATTGCAAGCCGTATCGGTGCGGAACCCAAAGGAGTGTGATGAACGCGTTATCTAAATTTTTCGAATGGCCGACCGGACTCATTGAAGTCGGCAAGGATGTCTATGCCTATGTGCAGCCAAAGGGCATCGCGGGCTTCAGCAATGCGGGGCTCATCGTTGGCCCGGAATATTGCGTGGTGGTGGATACCCTGGGCACGAATTCCATGCAGGAAGGTTTCGTGTCGGCGATCAAAAAGCTCACCGACAAACCTGTGGGTCTCGTGCTGATCACGCATCACCACGTCGATCATATTCTCGGCACGCATCGTTTCATGCCGGCGCGAATCGTCTGCCACCGCGCCTGCCGGGCGCAGATACTGTCTGGCGGGCAGGAGATTCCACGCAACTGGGGAATCAAGCGGCCGCATTTTGCCGCGGACCTGCACAACATACCGGTGATCGTCCCCGATATCACCTTCGATGACCGCATATCGGTGCACCTGGGCGATCGTGAACTCATTTTTTATCATCCCGGCGTGGCGCATACCCACGGCGATGCCGCGTTGCTGCTGCCGAAGGAAAAAATTCTTTTCACCGGAGACCTGTTTTTCAACCGGGTCTGTCCCGCGGCGCATCAGGGGACGTTGAAAGGCTGGGCAGGCGTTGTGCGTGAAATGCTCGACCTCGACATTGACGTTCTGGTCCCCGGGCACGGACCGCTGGCCGGCAAGGCGGAGTTGCGCGAAATGTTGCGCTACCTCGAAATTATTTACGTTGGTGCCAGAAAAGGTTTCGAACTCGGCTGGTCCGAGAAGCGCGCCGCGGACGAAATGGAACTTGGCGATTTGCGCGAATGGGGCGACACCGAAGAGCGTCTGGTCGAAGACTTGCAGCAGGCTTACAGGGAGTTTCGTTCCGAGATCTGAAGATACAATCCCGGCGATCT
>CAMDFL010000190.1 GCA_945897475.1 Bordetella parapertussis | reverse complement strand
AGTTTCGATATCAAAACCGGAAGAGCCGTCAGCGTTCCCTGCAAGGACGATATCCGGGTGTATCCGGTAAAAATCGAAAACGGAAAAGTTTTTATACAGGTCATTTGACCAAGCGTTCGGGGCCGAACCTGTGTCCCTGAACCTATTGAAGACACAATGAGGAGAAGCAGAATGAAAGCTTTATGGATTGCCACTGGCGTAATAATCGCCGCATTAGTCAATTCACCATTAAGCCTTGCACAACCCAAACCTGCGGCCAAGGGTGATTTTCAGCCCTATTCCGGGCAACCTGGCAAGGACGTGGTCTGGGTGCCTACGCCAGAAAGTGTGGTCAATAAAATGCTGGATCTGGCAAAGCTTACGGCCGGGGATTATCTGGTTGATCTGGGCTCCGGCGATGGTAGGACTGTCATTACTGCCGCTAAGCGCGGTGCGCGGGCCATGGGCGTTGAATTCAATCCGGATATGGTGGCTTTGTCCAACCAAGCAGCAGCCAAGGCCGGCGTAAGCGACAAAGTGAAATTCATTAACGGAGACATTTTTGCCACCGATTTCACTCAGGCTTCGGTGATTACCTTGTATCTTTTACCAAGCCTCAATCTCAGGCTGCGCCCCACCCTTCTCGAAATGAAGGCCGGTACGCGTGTTGCGTCACACGCATTCAACATGGCGGAATGGGAGCCCGACGAAACCGCCAATATCGAAGGTCGCCAGGCTTTTCTATGGTTGGTGCCGGCCAAAGTTGCGGGTACCTGGAATCTGCAAGTCGCAGGTCAGGCGCGCGAACTTGCCTTACAACAGACTTTTCAGATGTTGTCCGGCAGCGTTAAGGCGGGTGCTGACACCGCCTCACTCGCCGATGCACGCTTACGCGGCGATGAAGTACGTTTTGTCATTCTCGAAAAAGGAATCAAGCGGGAATTCGCCGGGCGTGTGCAAGGCAACAGCATGAGTGGAACGGTGAAAACTGCGGGTCAATCCGACGCCGCATGGAATGCATCCAAGCGTTGAGGTTTAAGTCATCCTAAGCTGGCGGAGCCGGAACCCACGAGGGTGACCTTAAGGCGAATGCCACTTATTTAAGCGCCGAAATCCGGGGCAAGGAATAAACCGAATCTGCTTTATTCAGAAATCGTGTTTTTATACGGAGGGTGTTTATCCGTATAAAAACACGATTTGCCTGTGGCAGCGTTGCGCAAACCCTCACGAGAGAAGAATCCGTTCGTGCGGATCGCCGCTTTCCCGCGGATGATGAAGCCATCCCCTCGGAAACAACGATCTTCAGCAAACTGTTCGCGGCAGGAGGGGCGAGCCAAAAACCCTTAGGTATGTGTCAGTCCCGTTGATGCCACCTTTCCCGCCAATAGGTAGGTTTGCAAAAGCACAACGCTACATTTTGCGGGATGTATATAAACCTTGGTTCTTTGCCAGGATTGTTAACGCCTAGCTCGTATGTGACTAAAGCCCGGCGGAATGCTGCGCGGACAAAATGAAAAAGAGGCGCCGAGGCGCCCCTTTTTTACGGCCAGTAATCTAGTCGCGAATTTAATTGCGATTGAAATTACCCAACATTCTTACGCAGAAACTCAAGACTGCGCTCGCGCGCAGTCGTAGTGCTCTCAGCGTGATACGAACCGCGCTCATCGCAGTTAAAGCCGTGACCGGCGCCTAAATAGACAAAAGAGGAAACCGAAGCGTAGGTCGATTCAACCTTCTTGACCGTCTCCATCGGTATTGCATGATCCTTCTCGCCCCAATGACACATCATCGGCGCCTTGGGCGCTTCACCGAGGTTGTTGCCGATTCCGCCACCGTAGTACGAAATCGCGCAGCCAAGGCCGTTGATCTTCGACGCTGACAGCCAGGCCACCGTGCCACCCCAGCAATAGCCGATAACCGCAACCTTGCCGGCGCTCTTGGCGATGTCGAACGCGGCTTGCGCATCCTTCATGGTGTTGCCCCAATCCAGTTTGCCCGAATGACCGCGCCCCGCCTCGATATCCGCAGGCCCGTAGCCCAGGTCCACGCCCTTTTGCGAACGGTCAAAAAACTCCGGGGTAATCACCAGATAGCCATCCGCGGCATAGCCATCAGCGACTTTACGCATATGGCTATTGACACCGAAAATCTCTTGAACCAGAACAATACCGCCGCGCGCTTTGCCGGCGGGTTCTGCGCGATAAGCCGATAGCTTGAAGCCGTCGGACGAAGTGATTTCGATAGTTGTACCCATTAGTAACTCCTTGAACGGTGTGAAGATAGTGGTGTAGATAAAAAGTGGTGTAGATAAAAAGTCTAAATATGTCAGTGTTAATACCGGTGAGGCCGAACAGCATTCTAACGGGAATGCCTATATTGCGACCAAGCGAAGGAAGGGCAGATGCGAAGCCGTGCAAGTCCGTAAAGCGTGAATCTACGATCCCCGGCGAAGGTACTATGCGCAAAATACCATTTAAGCTAGAAACCGCAGATGACAGCGAGTCGAGGACGAAAGTCGTTTGAATATCAACCCATTGCGGGATTGCGTTTGTTCATCCAAAAAGAACTCCTCTGCAGTTGAAGCGATTGCCCGAAAAGCCGCACCAGATGTAGCTCTTCGTGTGCTCGGCGTTATCTCAACTGTGGGTTTTATAGGTTCAAATAAAGTAAAAGGAATTTCATGAAAATTGACATCTATAACCACGTCATGCCATTGCGTTATCTGGAAATGATGAAACAACATTCCAAGGACCAGGGCATCATCAAACGCATGACCAGTCTTCGCATGCTTTGGGATATCGAAGCGCGCGTGCAGATGCTGGAGCAGTGGCCTGATCTCCAGCAAGTGTTGACATTGTCGGTACCCTCGCCCGAGTTGGTTGGAGGGCCGGATTTGTCACCGGAACTGGCACGCATCGCCAATGACGACATGGCGGCCATGGTGGCGAAATGGCCTAAAAAGTTCCCCGCCTTTGTCGCCTCCCTGCCAATGAACAATGTGCCTGCAGCATTGGAAGAAATGGATCGCGCGATCGAAAAATTGGGCGCCCGCGGCGTGCAAATCTGCACCAATGTCAATGGACGCCCGCTCGATGAACCTGAGTTCTTCCCGGTATTCGAGCGCATCACCAAGAAACACGATCTTCCCATCTGGATGCACCCGGTGCGCCCGGCCACGCGCCCCGATTACGTTAACGAAGAAATCTCAAAATATGAGATTTGGCAGGTATTGGGCTGGCCCTATGAAACCAGTGTGGCGATGGCGCGCATGGTGTTCTCCGGACTATTGGAGAAACTTCCCGATATGCGTCTTATCACGCATCACGGCGGCGCCATGATCCCCTTCTTCGCGGGCCGATGCGAAACACTGTGGGCGCAACTGGGCAGCCGCAGCGCAGGAGAGAACTACGATGATGTACTCAAGCGGATGACGAAAAAACCCATCGATTATTTCAAGATGTTCTACGGAGACACGGTATTGGGCGGCTCGGCATCGGCGTTGCGGTGTTCCCTGGATTTTTTCGGCGCCGATCGCGTGGTGTTCGCCAGCGACTGCCCTTTCGACCCCGAGGGCGGACCAATGTTCATTCGCGAGGGAATTCGTTCCGTCGAAGAGTTGAATTTATCGGAGAGCGACAAGCGAAAAATCTATTTTGGCAATGCGCTACGGCTCATGCGTATGCCGCAAGCCGCTCAGCCCTAAACCGCCGTAGCCGGCTTAGACAGCTAAATGCGCTGCGCCTTATGTGAGGTCAACATTTGCGAGACACAAAAAATCGGGCGCCCGAAGGCGCCCGATGAAAGGACTACAGACTACGAGGAGATTTGTTAAATGTGGTAGGCGGTCTCACCGTGGGAATTGATATCCAGACCTTCGCGTTCTTCTTCCTCTGTGACACGCAATCCAACCAGCAGGTCGGCAATCTTGTAGCTGAAATAAGCTACCACTGCGGACCAGGCAACGGTTACCCCTACTGCCTTGGCCTGGATCCAGACCTGGGCGCTAATGGAGTAATCGGCGGGTTTGATGGTGGTCGCCGTAACCCAATCTGAAACATAACCGGGTCCGCCCAGATTCGGGTCGCAGAACACACCGGTCAGCAAGGCGCCGAGTATCCCGCCAAGCGCGTGTACGCCGAATACATCAAGCGTATCGTCGGCTCCCAGCATGCGCTTCAAACTGTTGACACCCCAGAGACACACCAGTCCCGCAGCGATACCGATCACGAATGCGCCAGGAATCCCGACGTTTCCCGCTGCAGGTGTGATGGCCACCAAGCCGGCAACCGCGCCTGAGGCCGCACCCAACATGGAAGGACGACCCTTGAAAACCCATTCGCCGAACGTCCAGGCAAGCACGGCGCATGCGGTGGCAAGAAAGGTATTCATGAAGGCGAGTGCCGCGGAATTGTTCGCCTCGAGTGCCGAACCGGCATTAAAGCCGAACCAGCCGAACCACAGAAGCGAAGCGCCGATCATGGTCATGGTGAGGTTGTGCGGCGACATGGCTTCCTTGCCGTAACCCACGCGCTTGCCCATAACATAGGCGCCGACCAGGCCAGCAATACCGGCGTTGATGTGAACGACGGTGCCGCCGGCGAAGTCAAGCGCGCCCCATTGCCAGATCATGCCGGCCTTGGAATTGAGCTCATCGACCAACTTGGTGGTCGCATCGGGAGTTGCACCGGCGATATATGCATCAGGCCCCATCCAGAACCAGACCATATGCGCGATAGGCGTATATGAAAAGGTGAACCACAACACCATGAATATTAGAACCGCCGAAAATTTGGCGCGTTCGGCGAATGCGCCCAATATCAGGCAGCAGGTAATCGCGGCGAAAGTCGCCTGGAAAGCCACAAAGATAATTTCAGGAATCGGCGTTGCTTTGCTGAAGGTTGCCGCCATGGCGAATTCGCCCTTCATGGAGTCAAAGATGCCGCTTAGGAATAGTCTATCGAACCCGCCTATATAGGCGTTGCCCTCGGTGAATGCCAGGCTGTAACCATAGACACACCATAAGACGGTGATCAGAGAGAAAACGACGAATACCTGCATCAGCATCGACAGCATGTTCTTGGAGCGCACCATGCCGCCATAGAACAAAGCCAAACCGGGAAGGCTCATCAACAGCACAAACGCCGTCGAAGTCAGCATCCAGGATATATCGCCCTTATTGGGCGTCGGCGCGGGCTTGGCTTCGGCGACTGCGGTCGGCGCCGCGGCAGATGCGGAAACTGCTGCAGGGGCGTCTCCGGATTTGTCCGATTTGTCCTGTGCCATGACAGGGCTGCACAGGCAGAGCGCGGAAAACAGTACAAGTAAATTCAAGATTTTTTTCATGTTCTTGTCCTTATAGAGCTTCCGCGCCGGTCTCACCGGTGCGTATGCGGATGACTTGTTCCAGATTGGAAACGAAAATTTTTCCGTCTCCAATCTTTCCGGTGTTGGCCGACTTCTCCACCGCCTCGATTGCCTGCTCCAGCAGCTTGTCGTCCAATGCAGCCTCGATTTTTACCTTGGGCAGAAAATCAACCACATACTCTGCGCCGCGATATAACTCGGTGTGCCCCTTTTGCCGTCCGAAGCCCTTGACCTCGGTAACGGTAATGCCTTGTACGCCGACGGCGGACAGGGCTTCGCGTACCTCGTCAAGCTTGAACGGCTTGATGATTGCGGTTAGTAATTTCATCGTTCCTTCCTATGTCTGTTTGCGTACAAAGAATTAACTCGAACTGTCGACAAAGCTTCGCCAACTCGACCTGTTTCCGGGTCGGTTCTTACTGTAATAAGTAACTTTTAAAGGTAGCGGTGCGTGCGCGACCGCTACCTGGTGTCGACTAGAACGTCTTGGCAACCGACACTACTACCGTGCTCTTGCTTGGGTCATAAAGCGTGGGGCTGCCGCCGCCGTTGACTTTCGAAGTGCGGTAGACATCGGACTTGGCATTGGCATCCACATAGGCCGCCATCCAAGTGAATCCCATCCAATCCTTGGACAGAGAGATTTTGGTGTCGGAGTAGTTAAACAGACCGTAGTTCTTCACCTTGAGCTTGCCGTAATGAAGCCCGAGGTTCACGCCCATGCCGATCTCAAAGGTGGCGCCCAAATCCAGATATCCGGAGCCTTTGGAGCCGCCCTTATTAATGCCCGCGCAGGTGGTCGTTGGGATGAGGGCATTGGCCGGGCCGAGGTTCGACTGAATGCCGCAACCGCCAGTGACGGCGGTATTGCCGGCGCCGACGGTATTGTTGTTGATGCCGAAGTAGTCGGTGATGGAATGGGAATATTTGGCGGTAAACCATTTATATCCCAAGGCGCCGTACAACTCGGTGTTGGTGTATTTATCGTTGGTCGCGACGGCGTATTTCGCACCGGGATAGATGTACGTCAGTATTCCCAGGTCGGCGGTGACGTCCTTGATCGGCTCAAATTTGTAGCCGCCGTAGATGTCCAGCTCCAGGTTGCCCTGGTTGTACGATTGGCCCAGCGTTTGGTTGGTTGCGCCGCCGTAGACGTTGGACCCCCAGCCACCAAGGTACAGCCCACTTGAATGCGAGTAATCGACTCCACCTTGCAGCGCGGGTTTGCCAAAGGTTTGCGAAATGCCGCGAAAACGATAGTCTGAATTGAGACTCAGGTTTCCGGTGACGGTGTGCGGCGATTTGGCTTGCGCCCAGGCGGCGACGGGCGCGGCGAGAGCGGTGACGACTGCAGTGGCGAGTAGTAATTTTTTCATGGAAAACTCCAAAAGGTGGTTGATTGCCTGGAATACAATCGCACAATGCGTGCCAAACATTTTGTCGTTATTTATCAATACATTACAGAAATATTAAGGATGTTCCCGCGCTTGTTATGTGCCAAATTAGTGCGTGGTTTATTGGGGGCGCACCAAGAAAGTGCGGTGCAGTTAAATTCAGGAATTCAGGAAAATTGCCGATTAGAGTAATGTGGGTCACTGCGCCAAGCGCAATGGCGGTGTTGTTTCGGATCATTTTGAAAAGTTTCATTTGCTAGAATCGCTACCATCATGCAAAACCCACGTTTCCTGGACCAAATCGGATCCCGAATCTCGGAAGTTCTGGCCAACAGTCCAGCCAAAGATGTCGAGAAAAATATGCGCGCCAACCTTTCGGCTTTATTCACCAAACTTGATTTGGTGACGCGTGAGGAGTTCGATATTCAAGCAAAGGTATTGGAGCGCACCCGCGAAAAGCTCACCCGCTTGGAATCGCAGCTTGCCGACCTGGAAAAAAAGCTGAACGCTTAGCGCTCGTCCACAGCAAGCGATCGCGCTTGGCGCCTACACCTCGTCTGTCCCGCGCCTCGTCTGTCCAACGCCTACCCCTCGCCCGTCTACCCTCCCCATCAAACTTTTGCGCCAAGCGGTCAACGCGATCGGCGAGGTGGCCGTTTTATTCCTGTCTTTTGGATCATAAGGCTGCATAAATGTCTCTGGCGGTACTGCACAGCCGCGCGCTGGTGGGGGCTGATGCACCGCCGGTCACCGTAGAGGTTCATTTGGGTAATGGCCTGCCCTCATTCACCATCGTGGGGCTACCCGAAGCCGAGGTGAAGGAGTCGCGCGAACGTGTGCGTGCGGCTTTATCCAATTGCCGGTTTGATTTTCCCGCACGTCGCATCACCGTCAATCTTGCTCCAGCAGAATTACCCAAGGAAAGCGGCCGTTTCGATCTGCCGATTGCCTTGGGCCTTCTTGTAGCCTCAAGCCAGATTCCGG
>CAMDFL010000189.1 GCA_945897475.1 Bordetella parapertussis | reverse complement strand
TTATAAAAACAAAAGAGAGAACTTTATTCAGGTTTTACGCCCGCGAGTTTCGCCAGGCGCCCCGCTGTTTCGTGGTCGGTTTTCAGGTAGGCCTGAAACGATTCAATCGAACCGCCGCGACCTTCCATGGATTGCGTGCGCAGGAATTTAGCGGCGAAGTCATTGTCGTTGACCAGCCGGTGCATCTCGGCATTGAGGCGCTGTGCAATATCGCGCGGCATGTTGGCGGGTCCGAAGGCGCCCACCCAACCCAGGAAATACAGATCCAGGCCCATTTCCGCGAATGAGGGGAGATCGGGCAGCGCCGCAACGCGCTTCTCGCCCAGGGTGCCCAGGCCTTTGAGTTTGCCTGATCGCACGTGCGGGGCGAGCGCGCCCACGGGGTTCTGCAGCACCTGCACTTCGCCCGAGAGCAGCGCCGCTGCTACCTGATTGGCCTCCTTGTAGGGAATGTGGCGAAAGCGCACGTTAAATTTATTCTCCATCCAGGCGCGATACAGGTCGGGGAAACTGCCTATGCCCCAGGAACCGAACAGCACCTCATCGGGCTTTGAGCGCGCCAGTGAAATCAGCTCGTTCATATTGTTCGCAGGCACCGAGGGGTGCGCGAAAAACGCGGCGTTGATGATGGATAACATGGACAGCGGCGTGAAATCCTTGTGGGGATCGTAGGGGAGCTTCGCGTAGAAGTAGGGATTGAGTGTGATGGGCGCGCTTACCGTAATCAGCACGGTGTAGCCGTCCGGCGCGGACTTGGCCACCGCGTCAGCACCGATGATGCCGGCCGCACCGATGCGGTTCTCCACCACCACGGATTGTCCCATCGTCTGCGGCATCAACTGGGAGAAGCCGCGGGCGATCAGATCCGAAGGGCCGCCCGGGCCGCTGTTGACCACGATGCGTATGGGCTTGCTGGGATAGGGCTGCGCCGCAGCGGAGAATGGAAGTAGCCAAGCGGCCAGCAGCAAAGTGGGTAGAACTGCGATGGTGGTGATGTGCTTCATGATCTGTTCCTATGCTGATGCGCCCCGCTGGCCGGCACCGACCCTCGGCCGAACCTCGGGGGGGAATATTAGTGCTATTCCCCCCAAAGTTTCTTTGATGCAAGCTTTCCACCCTGCGCCCATGGCATTGAGCTTCGCCCAGCAGACCGAGGGCGTGGCAGTACGACACCCCCGACCACCGTTTCAGCCGGACAAGCCGGCCAGTCTAGGCACATCTTGATTGTTTCATATCCTATTCGCTGAACTTGAATCCGGCTTTCATGGCGTTGCCGTAACTGTCCAACGTGCGCTTAAGACGTGCAGCGGCTTGCTGTGGCGTGCCCGCGATGATCATAAGCCCAGCGGCCTCAATCTTGCTGCGTACCTCCGGCGCGCGCATGGCCTTGATCATCTCGGTATTCAAACGCTGCACAATGGGCTGCGGTAATCCGGAAGGACCGAAGATGATGAACCAGGCTGCAGGCTTTTCGTAGTTCGGCACGGTTTCAATGATTGAGGGTACGTCCTGCAAACCGGGATATCGTTCGTCCTCCAGCACTGCGAGGATTCGCAGTTTTTCCTGCTTCTGGAAAGGTACGGCGCCGGTCACTGATGTAAATGCCATTTGAATCTGACCACTTGCCATATCGCCCATGACCTGCGCGGTGCCCTTGTACGGTACATGCACAATATCAAGGTTGCCGCCTACAGCAATTCGAAAATTCTCCGTAGCAAGATGGAATGTTCCACCCAAGCCGTTACTGCCGTAAGCGATCTTTCGAGGATTCTTTCGGATGTACTCAATCAACTCCTTGACGCTGTTGGCGGGGACACTCGGATGCACCACAAGCGCGAATACGGAGTCGGTCAGCGTCACGATGGCCGTGAAGTCCTTTATCGGATCGTAAGGCGCCTTTCCCGACAGTGAGGACAGTACGTGAGAACTGGGTGTACCAAAACCAAGCGTGTAGCCATCCGGCACCGCTCGCTGGACAATCTCAGTACCGATAATGCCGGTTGCGCCAGGCCTGTTTTCTACAATGATGGTTTGACCCAGAAACTCGCTGGTTTTCCCCGAGACCAGCCGAGCTACCAGATCGGTACCGCCCGCCCCTGCAGGATACGGAAGCACCATACGAATGGTCTTTGTTGGGTAATCCTGCGCAGACACCACTGCGGTGACAAGGAAAGCGGCAACCCCCAAAGCATTCTTCTTAAAAGCAGATTTCTTTCTTTTAGTCTCCATGTCCCGTCCTTGGTAATTCCATAAGCATTTAATTCTCGTCTACGTCCACAGTCCTTCTCCCCACCACTTTGCAAAGTGCCTGCATGATCAGTCGGCGCTGATACCCCGCTCCCTGATTACTTTGCCGAGTCGATTGGACTCGTTCTTAAGATATGCGGTGAAATCGGAGGGTGAGCTCATCACCGGTTCAGCGCCGAGCGTACCGAGCCGCGCCAGCACCTCGGATGATCGGATGGTCGCGGCGTATTCACCATGCAGGCGCTGCAGGATGACTGGAGGCGCACCTGCCAGGAGGAAGAGGTCTGTCCAAGTGTGCGGCGTGAAGTCGCGGTACCCGGCTTCGGGGAAGGTTGCGTCCTGGGGCAACGTGCTCGAGCGGGATTCGCTCGTCACGGCAAGGGCCTCCAGCTTGCCATTTCTTACCTGTGCAGCAGCGAGCGTTTGCGAAATGAGAATCGCCTGGGCCTGCCCGCCCAGGAGGTCGTTCATCGCCGGCCCGCCACCCTTGCAGGAACTGATATTCAGACCAAACCCGAACTGAACGTATGGAGGGAGCTAAAATTCTCGAATTGGTCATGTTTTGGATTTTTGAAAAACGCACAGTTACCGATTATGTTCAACCCGGTAGGTTTGGCGATGCCGATTCCGGGCTTACTGGATAAAATAACAAATTCCGGCACGCAATGCCTGAGTTGAATTCTTGATGTGGTCAAATTGTTCGAACTTCCTCAAGTCTCCAAGTACCATTTTGAACACCTCAAAACTTGCCTAGATTATCACTACCCTTCCCGGCCTCGCCTTTAGACGAACGTCGCCGGGGATATCGACATAGCGCGTCATTTGGACGGCTGCGCGGGATTGCAACCACCTATTTGCGAGGCGCTGCCCCCGTTCCGATTTTGCTCGCGGATACGTGTCGCCGACCCGGATTTCGTAGAATGCATAGCCTTGTCGTTCGCAGTAGTGCCGAATTCCTTGGGAGGCCAGCTGTACAATACATACAATAACGGGCTTAAGGCACATTATGCGCCGTGCGTACAGCGTTCCCTCGCGACATGGTTCATCTGCTCATGTCGACAAACGCCGATCAGGCCCTCCTGCCGAATTATCTTATTGATTTCAGGGAGACCAGAATGCTGACTGTACATGCCCAGCGGCTGCAACGAGAACTCGCCGGACTCACCGCCGATCTTGATCGACTCATCGATCCTGAGGACATCGTCAGGACGCTCGGGGTGACGTGGGAGAAAACCAAGGAAACTGGGCTGAGTCAGATGAACGCCATAAGCCGCGAGATCACCACGGCAATCAGCGCCCTGGAACAAAGCCTGGCCCGCTACATCACCTACACGCACCCCCTAATCGAATTCACAAACTACCAGGCCATCTCCGAGGACATCAACAAAATCATCGCATTTATCCGGGAAATGGCGATCAAGTTCGTCGCCATGGTGCGGTCCCTTGCCATAAAGCTCAAAATCGCCGTCAAGGATGCCGCGGCCCAGATCATCACCCGGCTCTCCCAACTGGGCATGAACATGGTGCAGCTCGCTGAAAAAGCTGACATCATCGGTCTCATCGGCGTGGAGCTGAAGTCGAGTATCGCCGCGATCCACCCCATGCTGTGGGACATGGTGGACGCCTACTCGGCCACGGGGAACAAGAAGCTCAAGGAAGGGGTAAATACGGGAATCCTCTCCGCTGCAGACTTGGTGCGCAATGCTGAAAAAAACCTTCTTGCTACCGCTGACGAATACACGCAGATGGCGGTTGAAATGGCTGACAAGGTGAAGTCGAACACGCCGGGACCGACGGTGGTCAAGCTGGGGGTCCGTCTTGTCCTGAAGGACAACGCATTCGATATTCAGCAACGGAGGTTCGTGGCGCAGGGATCTAGTATGCTCAGGTCCATCGGGCTGCACGCACCGGTGACGCGGGTGATCAACAGTTTTGCCAACAGCGCCATCGAATCCGGCGAGGCCAAGGCCAAGACATTCGCCATGCGGCAGGTGCAGTCGCTTATTTCGGGCGTCCTCCAGCATAAGAGGGTTCCCCAGCCGATCGCCGACCAAGCCGCGGGCATGCTGGTGGGCGCGCTGGTCTGAACAGCTCCAATCCCGGCTCCGCACTCAGGGCAATACACTGGACCTGTTGTTACCCGAGTCCGCCGCTTTCCACATCATCGGCAACTGTGCACTGTTCAAAGATCCAAAACATGACCCATTCGAGAATTCTAGCTCCCTCCATACGTTCAGCTCGGCTTTGATTTGACTATCAGTTGAATATTGTAAGTGGCGACGCGCAGCTTGATGGGTATGCCTGTCTACCAGAGCCCGCGGGTTGCGCCCTGATGGTCGTGGCGCCAGCAGTGTGGCGCGGACTTGATTTGAATCAATGGCGACCAGGATCTCATGCGGCACAGTTTGCCAAGGATATTCCGCGAAGTCGCGCAGTAATGCGCTTCGTAGAGGGAGGTCCAACCGACAAAGGATATGCCATGTTCAAGCACATACTTATTCCATCAGATGGTTCCAAGACGGCCGAGAAAGCCGTGTTAGCAGGCCTCGGTTTCGCGCGCGAAGTGAATGCGCGTGTCACCGCGGTTACCGCCATGCCGACCTATCCGGTGCCGACGCGAAATCAGTTGTTGTCCGGAAAATTCGAGAATATTGCCAAATATGAGGAACGGATTACTGCCAAGGGCGACAAGCTGCTGGAGCGCGTTGCCCAGCTCGGTCAGGATGCCGGCGTGCAGGTCAAATGCGAGGTGGTGCTTTCGGACGAGCCTTACGAGGCGATTATTCAAACGGCCAAGCGCAATGATTGTGATCTGATATTCATTGCCTCGCACGGCCGCAGGGGGTTCGATGAGCTGCTGCACGGCAGCCAGACTCACGAAATTCTCACCAAATCGAATATACCGACCCTGGTCTATCGATAATCGATCACCGGCGCTCAGAGAGACGAATGGGCGCTGCCCGGGCTTGCATGCTCGAGCGCCCGTTGGCAGGAGATGCAGCGCCGCGCGCCGGGTTCGGCTTGCAAGCGCGAAAACGGAATATCGGCGTTGCAGGCTTCGCAGACGCCGTATTCAGGGGAGTGAATGCGGCCTTGCGCCGCAAGCACGTCTCGCAATTCTGTCATGTCGCGGTCGACCGAGGCAATATCCAGCGCAAGCTCCAGCTCGGCCAGAGCGGCCTCGCCGCACTCCTCGAATCGATTGGCCAGATGAAGGCTTTCGGGCGTGTCTTTCTGGCGCAGGGCCGAGGCTATCTCGGCCGCCAGCACGCCCGCACGCTGTTTGAGGGCTAGCTCAAGCGATTCTCTTTGTTCGATGGTCAGGTAACGCATTTTGGCGATTCCGGAAATGGCGACAGCAGCCAATTTATCGGATGTCATTTGCGACCGGTTGATCCAAGTCAAAGCCGATGGCATCCCAACAACTAGACTTTTGCCGTTCCGGCAATAGCTGCTTTTGGTGCGTTTGAGATCATGACCATTGTTTCAAGCATCGATAATTCCGCGGCCGCGGATCTGGCCGTTTATGACGACCCGGTCGCGCAACGCGCCTTTGTGCGTTCGCTGGGCAGCGAGCGCGAAGCCTGTTTGCTGATCGAAGGCATACGCTGTGCCGGGTGTGCCGCCAGGAATGAAAAAACCCTTGTCGAATTGCCCGGCGTTGTTCGGGTCGAGGTGAATTTCACTACTCATCGCGCGGTGGTGCGCTGGGATGAGTCGCGCATAAAGTTGAGTCAGATTCTCGCCGCGGTCGCAAGCATCGGGTTTCGCGCCACGCCCTATGAGCCCGGCGGCGCCGATCAATCGCGAAATGGCGAGCGCCGCGATCTGCTGTGGCGATTGTTCGTGGCTTGCTTCGGCATGATGCAAGTGATGATGTATGCCGTGCCCGCCTACCTTGCCGGCGAGGGCGAGATGAGTTGGGATATCGAACAACTGATGCGCTGGGCAAGTTTCGTATTGACTGTGCCAGTGGTGGTGTATGCGGCAGCGCCTTTTTTTTCTGGCGCCTGGCGCAGCCTGGCCGCACGACGCCTGGGAATGGATGTGCCGATCGCGATGGGGGTGGCAATAGATTTTGGATCCAGCGTCGCCGCCACCGTGGCAGGCGGCGGCGAGGTGTATTACGACTCGGTCGCGATGTTTGTATTTCTTTTGTTGTTGGGGCGTTACCTGGAGTTGACAGCCCGCCAGCGTGCCGGCGCGGCCCTCGCGCACCTGGAGCGTTTGATTCCCGAGTTCGCGCACCGCCTGCCGGGCTATCCCGAATCGCGGCAGGCAAGCCGCGTACCCGTAGCCACTCTTCTCGCCGGCGAGCACGCGCTGGTGAAGCCTGGGGAAACCTTTCCCGCCGATGGCGTGGTGGTCGAGGGGGCGAGCGCGGCGAGCGAAGCTTTGCTCACCGGCGAGTCGCGTCCGGTGCAGAAGTCGCCCGGCAGCCTGGTTACCGGCGGCGCAGTCAATGTTTCGTCGCCGCTGGTTGTGCGTGTCGTCCGCGTTGGCGCGGACACAGTGCTTTCTTCGATCCTGCGACTGGTTAGCCGAGGTACGCAGGACAAGCCGCGCTTGATTCAACTGGCTGATCGCGTGGCCGCCCATTTCATTTTTGTGGTGCTGTTGCTGGCGCTGCTCGCCGGGATTTATTGGATGTGGGCCGATCCTTCGCGGGCCGTGCTGGTGGTGGTATCGGTGCTGGTGGCCACCTGCCCATGTGCGCTTTCACTGGCGATGCCCACGGCGCTGGCCTCGGCGACCAGCGCCTTGGCGCGAAACGGGCTGGTGATCTGCCGCGGGCACGCGATAGAAGCGCTCGCGGGCGCCACCGATGTCGTATTCGACAAAACGGGAACGCTGACTTACGGCGAGCCGCTTCTGTTGGAGACGCGCTTGTTCGCCGCGCTGGGGCGCGACGATTGCCTGGCGATAGCCGCGTCCCTGGAGGCGGTCTGCGAACATCCGATCGCCGGAGCTTTCGTGCGGAGCGCCGGCAACACAGATTCTTCGATAAAGGCGGTCGCGGATTATCGGAATGTTCCCGGCGCCGGCATCGAAGCGTGTAACCAATGCGCCGTACCTTGCGATGGGTGCGCGTTCTGGTTTTCGTTTTGGTGATGTGTCGCTGCTTGATGCAATTCAAAAAGATGGTTTGTGGTGTGCATTTGATGCGTGCCTCATTGGTCTTGGCACCGACCGTTACACCGAAGGCAACATCAGCCGCGATGTACAAGATGATTTGGCAATGAAGAGCAACCAACGTGCTGCCGCAGCCATTGCTGCTGGCAAGTTTGCTGATGAGATTGTTCCCGTGTCGATTCCACAACGCAAAGGTGACGCTCTCATTGTCGACACCGACGAAGGTGTGCGCGCATCAACAACTATGGAGTCACTCGCATCACTCAAACCAGCGTTTGACAAAGCCGGCACGATTACTGCTGGCAATGCAAGCCAGATCAGTGACGCAGGCTCGGCCATCGTGATGATGTCGAAGCGCGCAGCAGAAAAGCGTGGCATCAAGCCACTTGGGGAGTTTGTTTCGTACGGC
>CAMDFL010000188.1 GCA_945897475.1 Bordetella parapertussis | reverse complement strand
TTCGCTATCGTGTCGTCACGAATGATTTTCTCGCTTCGGGAGGCGATAATTTCACGGTTTTCAATGAGGGCACTGATGCGGTGGGGGGCGAGCACTATGTCGACGTGCTGGTGGCCTACCTGGGGTCCCAAAGCCCCATATCCCCGCCGGCAATTGACCGTATTACACGCATCGATCAATAAACCAGTAATGCGCGGTCGTTATGTGCGGCGGCCTTGCCTGCAGTGGATTTCACCTTCAATTTCAATGCGGATTTCATATGCTTGATGTAGTCCGAAGGCTTCTTCTTCATATGAACGCGGGTGAAAGGTTTGTCCTCGTAATTGCGATCCATGCGTCCTGCGTAATAGGGAAGGTAGCCGCCACCATGGGCAACGCAAATTTTTAACTTTGGAAACCGATCGAGCACGCCCTCATACCAGAGCGAGGCCATGCCCAGCGCTTCCTCCAGCGGTTGGTCAAGGCTATTCCACAGGTGATAGGGCGCGAAGCGCTAGTCGGTAATGCCCGCCGGATGCAAAAACAGCGCCAGCCCAACCAGCGTCGCGATGAAAACGGCATCACGCCGCAGGCGCGTCCAATTCTTGAAAGCCTGGACCAGGCCCTTATTATGTTGCGCTGAAAACTGCCTTTTCCTCAGGGCGGTCCAGGTCTATGTAGACAAAAAATGGAATTAAAAATTGTTAATAAAGCACGTCATACATTAATAGATAATAAAAATTTTATTAATTATTGCATCTTTAATGGCTTTTTTCGCTGAAGTAGCAAGGGCACTAGCCCCAGCAGAATCCCGCCCAATCCGAGGCTGGTGGTCAAAAGATCGAAGTCGCGCATCAGCAAAAAGGCGGCGACCCACATGGTGATTGAGCTGGCTGCGGGCCACAGCACCGCGAACACCAGGGTGGTGATTGATTTTCTGGCTGCCTGGCGATACGACCAGGCGCACGCGAACCCGGTGAGCCCGTAATAGAACGCGGTTTGCAGGCCGATCGCGGTAATCGAAATTCTCAGCACTTCGCCGATATCCTTTGCGACCAGCGAGACCAACAGGAGCACCGAGCCCAAGCCCACAAACATCAGCGTTGCCAGGTGCGGAGTCTTCCACTTCGGGTGCAGGCGACTCCAGCGCGGATGCGCCACGCCATGGCGCGACTTGGCGAACAGGGTGCGGGAGAAGGAAAGAGTGGAAGATGCAAGCGCTCCGACAGTGGAGAGCATCACCACCAGCAAGGCCAGATAGCTCCAGGGTCTGGGAAACAGTTTTTCGGCGATGGCGAATAGCAGATTGGTTCCCGCTTCCTTGATTTGCGCGTCATCCAGCACCACCAGCGCCACCGTATGAATGGAAACGAAAATCGCTATCAAGGCGATCATTGCCAGCGCGGCGCCCCAACTGGAGGCGCGATGGCCGCTTCTGGTCTCCTCGCTCAGGTTAAGCGTGACATCCCAGCCCCAGAAGAGGAACAAGGAAATCATCGCGCCGCTGGCGAAGGTTTGCGAATCGAAGCTGGAAGGGGAGAAATCGCTCCAGGTGATCTCGCGTGGCGCCTGCTGCCCCAGTTGCATGAACGCCGCCACGGCGATGGCCGCCAGCACCAGAATTTCGGTGCTGATGAACACGGTCTGCACACGCGCCGCCACGGCGGTGCCTCGCACTGTGATGGCGATGACCAACAGCAACCAAGCCAGTGCGATCAAGGTCACCACCACCTGGTTATCGACTAAATCGGGCGCCAGCAGAAGCAATGTGGCGCTCGCCGCCGGAATGGTCGCTGAGGCCATGAACAGCACCGCGGTGACCATCACCGTCCAGCCCGAGAGGTAGCCCAAGGTTGGATTGAAAATGCGGCTCACCCAGGTGAAGCTCGCGCCCGCGCTGGGATCGACGCGATTGAGATAGGTGAAGGCGAAAGTGATGCCGAACATCACCAGTCCGCAATACAAAACGGTCGCCGAGGCGAGGATGCCGACCGCGGCAATCAGGGTAGCCGCGCTCGCTGCCATGCTGAAAGACGGCGCGGTGCCACCAATGCCCATGATCACCGAGTGTATGAGGCCCATGGCGTCGCGTTGCAGGCTGTGTTGATGATCCATGGCTGTCTTGCTCTCCTTGCTGCCCTGAGGGCGATGGCTTGAAAACCGGCGAATGCGCGCCATGATGGTTTTAACGTCTAGAGGAATTCAAAATATTGATCGAGCCCGAGGCCAATCGTCTTGATCGGCCTACCCCAGTTCATTTCCTCTGCAGACCCATGTCCTTGGCGAAGGCCTCGAAATCCAGCCGCATTTTTCGCAAGTAAGCATTGAACTGGTCCACATCCATGTTCGCCGCGCGAAAACCCAAGCGCAGCATGTACTGGTCGGCGTATTTCGGATCTTTGGTGATGCGATTCATCTCGGTGTTCAAGCGCAACGCGATGTCGCGGGGCAGGCCCGCCGGCGCCATCATGGCAAACCAGGACTTGACCAGTGGCAGATCGAAGCCTTGTTCTTCCTCGGTTCGTACGTTGGCAATTTCGGGTATTCGCCCATCGCCATTGACCGCCAGTGCCCGCACCTTTCCCGCCTTGACCATGGGCAGGGTTTGCCCTGCGGCGTAGCCGTTGACCATGATCTCCCCCGCCACCAATGCCTGCTGCGCCTGGATCGCGGATTTGTAGGGAACGATGGTGATATCCACATTGCGGTATTTCTTGATCCACTGAACGAAAAAATACCCCGACGTGGTGAGTCCGAACGATCCCCAGGTAACAAACCCAGGCTTGGCTTTCGCTAGCGCCACTACATCGTTTAAATCGTTCACCGGCACCGAGGGGTGGGCACCGAAGATAGAATCTATAAAGCCCATGTGAAATACCCCGGTCAAATCTTTGAGCGGGTCATAGGGCATGACCGTCAGCACCGGCATCCAGCTGATCGCGCCGGAACCAAAAGTGCACAAGGTATAGCCGTCTGGCGGTGATTTGACGCAAGCCTCACCCGCGACAATGCCACCGGCGCCCGCGCGGTTTTCCACCAGTACCGGCTGGCCGATGCGCTCGCCAAGGAACTGCGCCAAGCCGCGCGTTTGCGCGTCGTTCGGTCCACCCGCGCCGCCCGAAGAGATTATGCGAATCGGCTTCGAGGGAAATCCCTGGCCCTGGGCCAGAGCAGCACCAGCCATCGTCAATGCAAGCGCTGCCAGTCCCCACGGCAACATCATTCGACCTTTGCACCAGAGATCCTCACTACTTCGGCGCGTGCCGCCAGTTCCCCTTGCTAATGGATCGCTGCCCCCGCCAGGAGGCAGGCCGATCAACAAGCGCACGGGCTTGAGCGGATAAGTCTGTGCCCATAGCGGTGAAGCCATCAAGATAAGCGGGGCGCATGCGGCCCGAGCACCAAGCAATGCATTCATAGTCTCCCCATGTTCAAGGCGCCGCATCGGCGCGCAGCGCAAGCACATCATTACACTCCAGAACCCCGGTGTCGCAATAAATAATTAAACCAGACCGTCATTTTTTTGCAGCATTGGCATGGCACATTACGTCAACGTGAAAATCACCCATGCAACACCACTCGGCCAGCAACGGCCCTTGTGCATAACCGTCGTGACGGAAACCTTTCCACCTGAAGTCAACGGCGTGGCCCACAGTATTTCCCGAATCTGCGCCGGCTTGGTGGCTCGCGGCGTCAAGTTGCAGATTGTGCGGCCGCGGCTGCCAGCCGATTACGCCGCCTTGCATTGCGCCGAGGCCGAGCACCTGCGCTACATGGAAAACGGCGTACTGGTTCCCTTCGGTGACGCAAATAATTTCACCGAAATGGCCGCGATGCTGGCGCGCGCGCCGATGAGGCTGCGCATGTTGCGCCAGGAGGCGCGCCGCAAAGCCGAGAGCCTGGACTGGGATCGCGTGTTCGATGATTTTCTGGGCGAACTAACAGGCGCCTTGTCCGCCGATGCCTCGAGGTGGAGCGCCAAACAGTACGCCAGCCCGGTGGTTCACGCATAAAAAATAGGAGAATTCAGCCATGATGGAAAACACTTTGCAGGCCGCATTTCAGTCCTTGCAGCTTGATGTCGGACCCGGCTGGCTGGTCGCCGCGGTGCTGCTGCTGGTGGTGCTCTACGGCAGGCGGTTCGCGGCGACGCTGTTGTCGTTTCGCGCCATATCGCCGACGCCTGCGATCTCGCGCCTGCTCTCCAAATGGGTGGGGACGCGACATTATTCTGAGGCCGATTTCCTTGCTGCCGATGGCGCCTCGGCGCTGGTTCAGCAACAACGCAAAGCCGCGATCGACGAGCTGGCGCGAGCCATGCGCGAGCGCAGCCCGAAATCGGAGGCATGGGGACTCACCGTGCGCGACGGATTATCAGATCTGCGCTTCGCGGACGCCAATCGCGTGCCGTTTCCATTCGCGAAGGTGATGCGCGAAAAATTCAATCTTTGCTCGGTTGCGGTGGCCTCGGAAGGCCCGTATATCGTCGATCTGGATGGCAACCGCAATCTGGATATCGGCGGTTCATACGGCGTCAATGTCGCCGGCTACGACCGATATAAAGTCTGGATCGACAATGGCTGGAACAAAGTGCGCGATCTGGGACCGGTCCTGGGACCACTGCATCCCATCGTCGGCGAAAACATTGCCATGTTGAAGTCGATCTCGGGTCTGGAGGAAGTGTCCTTTCATCAAAGCGGTACCGAAGCGGTGATGGCCGCGGTGCGCCTGGCGCGCTTTAATACCGGCCGCGAAAAAATAGTTTGCTTCTCCGGCGCCTATCACGGCTGGTGGGATGGCGTGCAACCCGGCCTTGGCAGCGAGCGTTTGATCGACGATTGCCTGACATTAAAGGAAATGAATCCGGCGTCGCTGGATGCGATTCGCCGTCACGCGCACGATCTGGCCGGGGTGCTGGTGAACCCGGTTCAGTCCTTCCACCCCAATTCGCCGCCGCCCAACGACGCGGTGATGATGACCAGCGGCATCCGCAAGACCCGCGACGATGTGGCCGCCAGCTACTCGACATGGTTGCGGCAACTGCGCAAGGTCTGCGATGAATGCCGCGTGCCGCTGATATTCGACGAGGTCTTCACCGGGTTCCGGCTATCACCTGGTGGCGCGCAGGAATACTTCGGCGTCCAGGCCGACATGGTGCTCTACGGCAAGACAGTCGCCGCGGGCCTGCCGATCGGGGTGGTGTGCGCCAAACGCGGTCTGATGCGCCGCTTCGACCCCGAGCATCCGATGCGCATTGCCTATGTGGTGGGAACCTTCGCAGCCTACCCGCAGGCGATGGGCGCGATGAATGAGTTTTTGAATTGGGTGATGACACCGGACGCAGCCGGTGAATACGCCACTGGCAATCGGCGCTGCGCCGCGTGGGCAAAGCAAACGAACGATGAATTCGCCTCGCTTGGCTTGCCAGTGCGCATCGGACATCTGGGCACCATCTGGACGGTGCTCTACTCCCAGCCTGGGCGCTACAACTGGCTGTTGCAGTATTACCTGCGCATCGCGGGCATCAACATGAGCTGGGTGGGGACTGGGCGTTGTCTGACCAGTCTGGATTACACCGAGGCCGATTACGACGTGCTAAGAATTAAATTAAAAGAGGCAACGACAAAAATGAAACACGACAAATGGTGGTTGAGCGAAGAAGAACAACCCGGCCGCGACCGCGATATTCGCCGCAGCCTGACACGCGAGGCGCTTGGCAGCCTGGTTCGCATACCGCGGCCGGTGGGTCATTTCTATGCCGAGATCATGCGCCGCAAGCACGACGATCATGTTGCCTCGCACAGCCATCGGATCAATCAGTTATTGCACCTAATCAGCAGTTCGAGTTTCGTTGTTGCCTATGTGTTGATCTTCTCGGACTTCGCGGCCGCCATGTGGCTTGGTCTGGCCGCGCTTTTTATTCGCCAGATCGGTCACGCTCTGATTGAGCCGACCTGTCACGACAAGGAGCAGTTGCTGTTGGGATTTGATACGCGTACCAAGAGCTTCATTCTCGGGGGGTACCTTTTGATTCCGCTGGCGCATCTGGCCGCAGCCGATTCGTACGCCCCGGAAGCCTTGCTCGCTATGGCGCCCACTGTCGCGCTCCAATGGTTCGTGTTCACCGCAATCGTGGTCTTCGGCAGGGTGGCGGGGCTGGTCAAAAAGCACGGCTTGTACAACGCGCTGGTGTGGTTCGTGAAGCTGATCACCGACCCATTCACCGATATCAAGGCCTATTACCCCAGCGTGTTTGGGCGTAAGGCCGCCTGATCGGTACTTTGCAACTGTCAAGTGGGGGGGGGGCTCCATCCCCGAGACGCGCACAGATCCTGGCTAAGGGTGGATTTCATGTCGCCATAATTAGAAATTAGCAACACGTTCTCTTGACATGTCGCCACCAGCGACATAAGCTTCTCACATGGCGCAAAAATCGACTTTTGACGACATGAATAATCGACTCGGCTGGCAGCCTGATCGACCCCATAACGATCTGCCCAGCTTGCCGCCCGACGTGGATCTAGAGACAAAAATAGTTCTAAAACAATGTGTTATGTCAAGAGCGGCGCTCGCCGAATTAAAGCAGGCAGTGGAATTGTTCCCCAATCCTGCAATGTTAATAAGTACTCTCCCTCTTCTGGAGGCACAGGCTAGTTCAGAGATCGAGAACATCGTTACCACGGCCGACAAGCTGTTCCGTCACCTGCAAGCCGACGCCGGTGCAGACCCCGCAACCAAAGAGGCTCTGCGGTATCGGCGTGCCTTGCTCGAGGGCGCCGAGGCGTTGAAGTCGCGGCCGTTGACGACACGCACGGCGGAGGCGATCTGCACCCACATCAAGGGCATCGAAATGACCGTGCGCAAGATCCAAGGAACGGCGCTCGCGAACAATGCCACCGGCGAAGTGGTCTACACGCCGCCCGAAGGCGAAGCGCGCATCCGCGACCTGCTCGCCAATTGGGAGCGTTTTCTGCACTTGGAGGAATCGATCGATCCACTCGTGCGCATGGCGGCGGCGCACTACCAGTTCGAGGCGATCCATCCGTTCATTGACGGCAACGGGCGAACCGGCCGAGTGGTGAACAGTCTTTTTCTGGTCGAGCAAGGCCTGCTCCCCCTGCCGGTTCTCTACCTGAGCCGCTACATCATTGCGAACAAGACGGATTACTACCGGCTGTTGCTAGCAGTAACTCGCGAAGCCGCCTGGGAGCCCTGGCTACTCTATATGTTGCGCGGCGTGGAAGAAACGGCCACGTGGACTACGGCCAAGATCGGCGCGGTCCGCAAACTTGCGGTCGATACCTCCGACTACGTGCGCATGCAGCTACCGAAAATCTACAGCCGTGAACTGGTGGATGTCATCTTCGAGCAGCCGTATTGCCGCATCGCTAACCTGGTCGAGGCCGGAATCGCCGGACGCCAGGCAGCCTCACGTTATCTCAAGGCGCTGGTGAACATCGGCGTGCTGAGCGAGCAGGCGTTTGGCAAGGAGAAACTATTTGTTCATCCGAAATTGATGACCTTGCTGACCCGGGACGGCAACGCGTTCGAGCCCTATGGTGACAAAGATTCTTAATAATCCCAGCGACGTTTCGGCAACGGCGCGTGAATGAGCGCAATGCTGAGCCAGACCGCCACGCTGAAGTAAAGCGACATCCACGCCACCTCGCTTTTCCAGTCATCCCAGTGGTGCGAGACCACCCGGCGGTCCGAAGCATCCAGCAAGCCTTGCGTGATGCTGAGGTAATCGCGCCCAGCCGCCTCGTCGGCGATCCAGCGCGCCCAGTACATCGGCACATCCACCAGAAACATGAACGCGACATAAGCGATTCCCGCCGCGCACCAGGCGGCCAGCAGCGGGCGCAAGGAAGACTCGCAGCGCGGCCAGATCGCCACCAGGCTCGCGACCAGCAGCA
>CAMDFL010000187.1 GCA_945897475.1 Bordetella parapertussis | reverse complement strand
TTCCCCCAGGTCTTTGCGTCGGTTAGGCGGTCGAATGACGCGGACTCAGGCGCGAAACTCTTGATGCGAACCTTTACCCGGTATGTGGTCAGCCCGTCACCGGTGATTCTTTTCTCGATTACCGCCATGATTTTGCCCCTGCTGAAAGTGACAAGAGCAGCATAGGACAAAGGGCAATAAGTAGCAACAACGGATTACTAATCGGATGATGTATTACTGTAAATCATTCTTTTACAATAGGTTACAAGAATTAAACCTTATTGCGGGACATCAGCGGGACAGTGAAGACGAAAAACGACCACTTATGCACAGGTCACCGTGAACTTGGTGAACTTGGTGAACATGCTTTCCTATGGTTGGGCTTGGTGAAAAGATCAGGTCACCGTGAACTAGGTGAACTTCGCCCGTATTGTGCGGACTTGGGGAGGGAGAACAAAGGCGGTTGTTGTGGCGGAGTGTCCCGCCAGTGTCCCGCCAAACAAAAAGGGGTTACGCAGAAATTGCGTAACCCCTTGAATGTCTTGGTAGGCCGTGCCAGATTCGAACTGGCGACCAACGGATTAAAAGTCCGCTGCTCTACCGGCTGAGCTAACGACCCAAAAAATAACGCGTCAAACGAAGGGGCGGATTTTATTACGCCAGATCTCGTAGCGTCAATTAAAACACCTTGAAAACGCCCTGTTTTTCACTCTTATTCAGCCGCCAACGCGCCAATATTGGTACTTCATGGCCGCGATGCTCCCGCCGATGATGGATATGAGGACGAGTATCGATCCCAGCGCGAGTGTTGAAATGCCGGAGAGCCCTTGTCCTATGGTGCAGCCCAGGCCCAAAATTCCGCCAAATCCCATCAATACGCCGCCAACTATGTGATTGATCATATCCTCCGGATCGCGAAAACTCTCAAGACGGAAGCTACGCGAGCACAGTGCCCATGCGAACGATCCGACAATGGTGCCCAGGGCAGCGGCGATGCCAAAGCTCACCACGCGGCTGGTATCGCTCCAGAACATGAGCAATTCCAGGAGGTAAGCCTGCGGCGCAACGAAGGAGAGCGATTCCATGCGACCGGTGTTGGTCGCATAGAATTTTGCTTCCAGGGTATTGGGATCTTCGGGCAAATATCCCAGATGGCCCGACAAATACCATCCGCCAACAATTACCAGCCCGGTAACCACGCCGCCGAGCACATTATCGACACTCAAAAATTCTCGTTTCATGAACACAAAACCCAGCAAGGCGCAGGCAACCGAAATGGAGACTATCGACAGCATCAGGCCGCGGCCGGTGCCGAATACATACGCCGCCAGCGAAGGCAGATCCTGATTCACCGGCAGTTTGATCGCCACCGGATCGATTGCCCAGACGCGAAATACCCCGAATAGGCCGCGAAGCGTCATGTAAGCGGCAATAGCAGCAACAATCAGCACAACCAGGGATTTGAGGTTGCCGGCACCGACGCGAATCAGCGTCTTGCTGCCGCAACCCGAGGCAAGCGTCATGCCCACGCCAAATAGAAAGCCGCCAACGAGAAAAGACAGCCACATCAGGTTGGGCGTGGCGTAAATGGTTTTGGAGACGTCGATGAGGCCAGCGCCTTGCAAGCCCGCTGCACCCAGAATCGCGACCGCCATCGCCAGCATCCACATGCGCATGCGATTCCAGTCGCCCATGTTGACGATATCGGATACCGCACCCATGGTGCAGAAATGCGTTTTATTGCCGACGAAACCGAATACCACACCCAGCGCGAAAGCGCCCCAGACGACGGTTTTGGCAATGGCTAAGGGTTCAGTCATGCTTCAATGACGAGGTCCGCGTAGAGGCGTGCGCGAAAGCATGGTGCGCGCGCGGGTTGCCGGGGCTAGCGGCGGCCACCTAAGCGCTGCTTTGCTTGTTCGGCAGCGGGGCTTTGCGGGTATTTGGCCACCAGGGTCTTGAGTGTTGCCAGCGTGGCTTTTTGATCCCCCAGTTCAGCCTGCGAGCTGGCGATATTGAGCAGCGCATCAGGCGCTTTTGCGTTCTCGGCCCAGGTCGAGACCACCTTCTGTTGCGCGGCGATTGCCGCCTTGTAATCCCGCAAGGCGTAATGGGCGTTGCCCACCCAATACTGGGCCGAGGGCACCAATGAGCTCGCCGCAAAGCTTGCCATGAAAGTCTGAAACGCGGCAATCGATGACTGGTAATTGCCAACCTTGAATTGATTGAGAGCGGCCTCATACGCTTGCTTCTCCTCTGCCGCTTCGCGCTCCGGGGTGGCAAGACGCTCCTGCAACAGCGTCTGCGATTGTTCCAATTGCTGCTGGATCTGTTCAATCTTGCGAAGCCGCGTATCCAGATCGACATAAAGGTCACGCTGGCGCTTCTCCAGATTTTCAGCACGATTCAGCAATACCTCCGAATTACCGCGCAAACGAGACATATCCTGGCGCAAGTCTTCTATGAGTTTGGCCAGATCCAGCAAGGCGCTGCGGTCCTGCACCGCCGCCTCAATGCGTGTGAGACGATCGCCGACGAGTTTCTGGTTCGCTTCATAATCACGGCGCAATTCGGCAATGCGCGCGCGCGCCTCGTCATCATCGAATAGCCCCGCGCCCGCCGGCGCCATGGCGGTCATGGCCCAGAGGGCCGCGAACGCTAGATACGCAAGTTGGCGCCGGAGTTTCAATTTAGAACTCTCCACCATGCAACATGTCGCTGCGACGATTCTGCAAATGGCAGGCGTCGGTCTGCTGTTCGCAACGCGGCTTCTCTTCGCCCAGACTGACCGATTCAATCTGCAATTCACGCGCTCCCAGGAGTACCAACAACCTTTTCACCGCTTCGGCGCGGCGCTGACCCAGGGAGAGGTTGTACTCGCGTCCGCCACGCTCGTCGGTATTGCCCTGAACCAGCATGCGCGCGTTGGAATTGGCCGCGAGGTATTTGGCATGCGCCTCCAACATCGGACGGTATTCATCCTTGATGGTGTCGCTGTCGTACTCGTAAAAAATGGATCGCTTGGAGAGAATGTTGCTGGGATCCCGCAACGCGTTCGCACCGCCTGCACCCGGCTTCGCTTGACCCACGCTTACCGGCGCGATGGTCTGCGGTTTCACCGGCACAGATTGGGCGGAAGGGTCGGCCGAAGACTTGCCCGTCGTACGATCTTCAACGCCCGCTTTATTGCTGTCATCCTTTTGGGGATCGCTACTGCAAGCCCAAAGAAACGATGCGGCAAATGCCACAACTAAGGTTTTTTTCATTTTGCATCTCCTTTTAATTTTTAAGCGCCATGCACCCAAGCTGCGCGACTATTTTCTGCCTTCGCCCTCAATTCTCCAACCAGGCCGTGAACTTTCTGCGCCCGTCTTTATTTATTGCCGTTTTTATTTCTCCGTATACGGTCCCCACGCCGGTTCGCGCACATCCCCCGCCTGCACGGTAAGCCGATGCCTTACTCTGCCGTCCGAGGATACCGCCGCCAACACGCCGCGACCACCCAATTCCGTGGCATACAACACCAATTTTCCGTTGGGCGCGAAACTTGGCGACTCGTCACGCTGCGTATCGGTCAACACCTGCACCTGGCGACTCGCCAGATCCATGGAAACCAACTGATAACGGCTTCCATTTCGTGATACATACGCCAATGTCTTGCCATCCGAACTCACGCGCGGAGAGACATTGTATCCGCCATCGAAGGTGACTCTTTGCGCTTCGCCGCCGCTGGCGGACATGCGGTAGATCTGCGGGCTGCCACCGCGATCGGAGGTGAAGTAAATGCTTTGGCCATCAGGGGAGAAAAATGGTTCGGTATCGATGGATTGGCTTTGGGTGATGCGCCGCACGTTGCTGCCATCGGCGTTGATCAGATATAACTGCGAGCCGCCATCGCGGGACAGTACCACCGCCAATTGCCGTCCATCGGGAGACCAGGACGGGGCACTGTTGGAACCGCGAAAATTGGCGACGACCTGACGCTGCCCGGTCGCAAGGGAATGCTGGTAGACCACCGCCTTCTTATTCTCGAACGACACATACGCAATACGTGTGCCATCGGGCGACCATGATGGGGAAATGATCGGTTCACGCGAGGCAAGCGCGGTCTGTGCATTCTGGCCATCGGCATCGGCGATGCGAAGCTCAAATCGCCCTTCCTGCTTGACCACGTAGGCGATTCGTGTGGAAAAAACGCCACGTTCACCGGTAATTTTTTCGTAAATTGCATCGGCGATTTTGTGCCCGGTTAGGCGCAATTGAGCCTCAGACATGGTGAAACCCAATCCCAAAACCTGGGTCTGTCGCAACACATCAAGCAAACGAAAGCGTACTTCAAAGCGACCATCGGACAGCCGCGCAACCGCCCCGATCACCATGAAATCGGCGCTGCGATTACGCCATTCGGTGAAATTGACCTGGGAGGGCTCGGTCGGCGGCTGTGCTACGCCACCTGAATACTGCAAGCGAAAGCGACCGCTGCGTTGCAGATCCGCCTCGACAATATCCGTGATGGCAAATGGCAACTGGCTCTCGCCCGCGAACTGGAGCACCGCGACAGGGGTCTGTGTGGCCCCTCCACCTTCTATGACTATGGACAGCGGCGCGGCAAGCTGCGCGTTCGCATTCACGCAGATCCCAGACAGAACGAACCACACCAGAGCTGCAAATTGTTTCATATCCTCGATCGCTATTCTTTTGGCCTGAACTTCAATTCCAGGCGGCGTTGAAACTGCTCTGCGCGATCCGGTCGCGGCAGGGGCGATGCCCGCAGAATGGCGCGCTCCACCGCATCGTCATAGGCTCGATGACCGCTCGATTTTCGCAATTTTACCGAAAGTATTTCCCCTGTCGGCAGCTGTTCGACATCATAGATGGCCTCCGGATTCCCGCTGATATCTGGAGGAATATTGATCAAGGGCTTTATTTTCGCCGTTATCCGGCTGCCATAGGTCGCGTCAATCTGTGGGGCGGCTGACGTAGCGGCCGGCTTGAACTGTGACATCAGCTCGCTGCGTTCACGCTCACGTTGCACAGACTCCAGTTCACGCGCGAGCTGATCCTTCATCTGTTTGGCCATATCCAGCTTGATCGGCATCTCTTTCGGTGCCGGCTTTTTTTCAATAGCGATGTCGACTTTTTTCGGTACTGGTGTCGGCTTGGTCTCGACTATTGGCGTGGGCTTGGCCTCGACTTTTAACGCGGGCTTGGGCTCTACTATTGGCGTGGGCTTGACTTGCGGAGTTGGCGCCGGATCGGGTTCGCGCTTGATCTCCGGTGGCGACAGCTCGGCCTTCTGCCCCGGCGCAAGATCCCACAGCTCGACACTGACCGCCTCAGGCGCCCGCGATTGCCAGCTCACACCAAATATCAGCACGACAAAAAGGAGCACATGCACGCTGACCGCCAGCACCGCCGAGGGCAGGTGGGTGGGTTCGTGCTCGAAGGCAAGGACGGCCGCGTTCATTATCCTGCCGGTTTTACCGCGAGACCAACACGGCGAATATTACCGCGCTGCAGTTCATCCATGACCTTCAACACGGCTTCGTAGCGGACTTCCTTGTCGGCAGCGATGACCACAGGGCGCTCCGGGTTGACGCCCTGGCGTTGCCGCAACATCGGCAAAAGATCCTTAATGCTTACCGCGCGCTCCTGATTTTTGACGTCCTCGCGATCTCGCAACAGCATCGAGGTATCCAGCTTGATTACCACTTCAATCGGCGTTGCAGCCGCCTGCGTCGATTTGCCCACGCTGGGCAAATCGACCACGCTGGGATTGACCAGTGGCGCGGTCACCATGAAAATAACCAACAGCACCAGCATCACGTCCACATAAGGCACGACGTTGATCTGGTTCATCTGGCGGCGTGGTCTCATTGCTTTCGATTCATTGTCGCTGTTTTATCTGCCGGGTTTCATCCCGGGTTTTACCCCGGATTTCATTGCAGGATTCATCTCGGGCTTCATCTTGTCGGAGCGCTGCGCTGCAAAATGTTGGAGAACTCTTCCATAAAGCTCTCGAAGCGCACTGCGATGCGATCGACATCATGGGCAAAGCGGTTGTAGGCGACCACCGCCGGTATCGCGGCGAATAAACCAATTGCCGTGGCCACCAGGGCTTCCGCGATTCCCGGCGCAACTGCCGCCAGAGTAGCCTGCTGGACGTTGGCGAGTCCGCGGAAGGAATGCATGATGCCCCATACCGTACCGAGCAAACCCACATAGGGACTCACCGAACCCACCGACGCGAGAAACGCGAGATGCGCTTCGAGATTATCCATTTCGCGCTGATGCGTGGCTCGCATGGCCCGGCGCGCGCCATCGACCAGAGTCGCCGGATCTACGCCTTTCTGCGCTTTCAACTTGGCGAATTCGCGGAATCCCGCTTCGAAAATGCGTTCAAGGCTTCCGGTCGAATGGCGGTGATTGACCGCGCTTTGATACAGCGCATTGAGATCCGATCCGCTCCAGAAGTCGCGCTCGAATTGCTCGGTCTTGGTGCGCGCCTGGCGAATCGTGAACCATTTGCGAAAAATAAAATACCAGGACATGAACGAAACAATCAGCAGGAGAGCCATGACCAACTGAACCACTACACTTGCATTCCAGATCAGGGCAAGCATCGACATATCGTGGGAGACGTTCATGAATACGATATCGTCCTGATGGATTTACCAATGGCCGCCGACCAATAATAAAGCAGGTCATTGGCGAGATAGACGACGCCCGCGCCGTCCAAGTTTTCGTTGTGCGCACGGTCGTTAGATCTGAACCGGGCTGTGGTCAATAACACTCCTTTGGAGACCTCGCTATAACCCGCGGATTCTACCCCATGGCTGACGCGATTTAAGCGCTCTTGGACAGATCCTCGCTATTGGCCCCCGGCATCGCCAAACCAAAATGCCGCCATGCCGAGGGTGTCGCGATGCGTCCGCGTGGCGTGCGTTGCAGAAAACCCTGTTGAATGAGAAACGGCTCGATCACGTCTTCGATGGTCTCGGATTCTTCGCCGATCGCAGCAGCCAGATTGTCCACGCCCACCGGGCCACCGGAGAATTTTTCGATGATCGCAAGCAACAGCTTGCGATCCATGAGATCGAATCCAAGCAAATCAACATCGAGCATCTTTAACGCCAGATCCGCCACATCTTTGTCGATGAATCCCTGCGCACGCACCTGGGCGTAATCGCGAACCCGTCGCAACAGGCGATTGGCGATGCGCGGCGTGCCGCGCGAACGGCGTGCGATCTCGATCGCGCCATCGCTGGACATTTCAACTTCAAGGAGCTTGGCCGAACGCTGGATGATGCGCTCCAACTCCTCGGCGGTATAAAATTCCAAGCGCGCCACGATGCCAAATCGATCACGAAGTGGATTGGTCAGCATGCCCGCTCGCGTAGTAGCCCCAACCAGCGTGAATGGCGGCAAATCCAGTTTTACCGAGCGCGCCCCAGGTCCCTCGCCAATCATGATGTCGATTTGATAGTCCTCCAGCGCGGGATAGAGGATTTCCTCGACCACGGGAGACAACCGGTGAATTTCGTCAATAAACAGTACGTCGTTGGGCTCGAGATTGGTGAGGATGGCGGCAAGATCCCCCGCGCGCTCCAATACCGGCCCCGAGGTCTGGCGAAGATTGACATTCATCTCGCGCGAGATAATGTGGGCAAGCGTGGTTTTCCCCAGACCGGGCGGCCCGAATAAAAGCACGTGATCCAAGGCCTCTTTGCGATTGCGCGCCGCCTCCACGAAGATCGATAACTGCCCGCGTATCTTTTCCTGTCCAACATATTCGGCGAGCGATTTAGGCCGCAGCGCGCGCTCCTGCGCCTCCTCATGCACCGAAGCGGGTGCCGCGGAAATCAAGCGATCGGTTTCAATGGCCATGGGCTAACTCTTCGCGAATGACTTCAAAGCCTGACGTATGCCATCGGAAACCGATAAGCCATCAGGCAGATGCTCCACCGC
>CAMDFL010000186.1 GCA_945897475.1 Bordetella parapertussis | reverse complement strand
CGGGCACGATAGTGGCGAGTGCCGGGGTGGCTAACGCTGGCACGTTTAGCATCGCCGCCGCGAAGACCATCGACTCGATCAGTGGGGCGGGAGCGACGCAGTTGGGCGCAAACACATTGACCATAGGCGACGGGGACGGCACATCGTCTGTCTACAGCGGCGCGATCAGCGGCGTTGGCGGTAACATCGTCAAGGCAGGCGCCGGCACCTTAACCCTAAGCGGTGGCGCCAGTAGCTTTACTGGCGCCGTCACCCTGAACGCCGGTACAACTTCAGTTGCTTCTCTGGCCAATGCGGGCTTCAATAGTTCATTGGGCGCGGGGGGCGGCATAACGCTGGGTAGCGCGTCTGCCGCCACGCTTTCCTATACAGGCAATACAAGCACTACGGATCGACCTATTACGGTCGGTGGTGCCGGCGGGGGAACGATCCAATTGACTCAAGGCGCTCAGGCCTTGACGCTATCAGGTGCAGTGATTGCCACCGCAGGCAGTCTTGCCTTGGATGGCGGCACCAGCAGCATCAACATGAATAATGTCGCCAATGATTTCAGCACGGTTTCTGTGAGCAGCGGCAATGCCATATCGTTAATCGATTCCAATGCGCTGAGCTTGGGTGCGTCGAACATGTCCACGCTGACTGCACGGACGCTCACAGCAGACCTCACTGTTCTCGGAAACATAACGGCAACCGGCGGCGGTGACTCGATTGTTCTGGCGGCGGCCGGAAATTTTGTCAATACGGGTTCCTATTCACTCAATCCGGGCGCAGGCCGCTGGTTGGCATACTCCACGTCTCCCGCGGGGTCCACAGAAGGTGGTTTGACGTCGGCTGCCGGTTCGGCAATGCCGCGTCTGTACAACCGCAGCTATGCAAGCAATCCGCCGGGATCAATTTCCGAGCCTGGCAATCATCTGATTTACAGCTTCCAGCCTGGTTTGACCGTAACGCCTGATAACCATTTCAAGGTCTATGGGGCGAACGATCCCACTCGGACCTACCTGACAAGCGCGTTTCTTACTGATGACGGATTCACCGATACTGCGACGAGTGCGGGCCTTACTTCCTTTTCGCGTGTGGCGGGGGAATCGGTTGGTGCTCGCGCAATCACACAGGGCACTTTTGCGTCGAATGCGGGATACAACATTAGCTTCGTCACGGGCAATGCCTTGACGATCACGCAAGCCTCGCTCACCGCTTCGATTCCCAATCAGAACAAGGTCTACGGCGCGGATGATCCGGTGCTGCCCTCGGCCAGTTTGAATGGTTTGGTGAACCGCACGGTGGCCACCTGGGACGGTGGGGTGGGGGTGAATGACAGCGCGCTCACGACCAGTGTGACTGACCTGGCGCGGGTGGCCGGTGAGAACGTGGGGGTTCGCAACATCACCGGTGGAACCTTCACCTCGGCCAGCGGCAACTACGGTTTGCCCACGTTTCTTGGCTCACCGAGCTTGACGATCACGCAAGCCTCGCTCACCGCTTCGATTCCCAATCAGAACAAGATCTACGGGGCGGATGATCCGGTGCTGCCCTCGGCCAGTTTGAATGGATTGGTGGTGCGCACGGTGGCCACCTGGGACGGTGGGGTGGCGCTGGATGACACGGGCAATGTGGCGAGCAGCTTGGCGAGCTTGACGCGCGATGCGGGCGAGGCGGTGAGCGGATCGCCCTACAACATCACCGCAGGCAGCTTTAATGCGTTGACCGGCAGCGCGGCTTTTAATTATGCGGTTTCGCTTGCCAGTGGCAGCAGCCTAAGCATTGCCCCACGTTCGATTTCAATCCTATCGGAGGCCCAGTCCAAGACCTATGGCAACAACGATCCCCTGCTGCGCTACATCATAGGTGGATCGGGACTGGCAAATAACCCAAGCATTGGCATCGTAGATACTCAAGCATCGGCCATAACCGGTACTCAGGCCAGGGTAGCGGGGGAGTCCGTACTCGGCGGCCCGTATGCCATCACACAAGGTTCTCTTTCGGCTAATTCGAACTACCTGGTGACCAGCTATTCGGGTGCGAATCTTACGATTACGACGGCCGCGCTTGCTATTGCCGCCGATGATAAGAGCAAGTTCGCAGGCGAGGTCAATCCGGCGTTCACGGCGTCCTACTCCGGATTGCAATTCGCGCAGACCCCGACCGCTCTCAGCGGCAGCCTGCAATTCTTCACGCCAGCGACCGTATTGTCTACGGTGGGCAATTATGCGGTGATACCGTTTGGATTGAGTTCGTCCAATTACGCGATAAGTTACATTTCGGGAAATCTGAGAATAGATCCTGAAAATCTGAAAAGCACTACATCATTACAGAGCGTTTTGTCCAATCTCAATCTTGCGGAACTGCAACGCGTAAGGCTGCCTGATACTTCAAGCTATACGACAGGTACGCCGATCGTATTTACCCAGGCGCCTTTGATCTTGTCGGATTTAAATCGAATAAACAGTCTTGATGACATCAATTCTTTGCCGGTAACCGCGGCTGGGCCGGCACTGACGCCCATCGATCGGTCACCGCGTTTATTAGATTCACGCATTCTGTGTAATGGCGGGACGCCGATGCAGGCGTTTTCATGCCGATAAGCGCGATGCCAGATACGCGCGATGCCGATAAATGCGATGTCCGATAAGCGTGATGTCCGATAAACACGATGGCGGCCAGAGAATGGCGCGGTTTATAATCGGCTGATGGTTTCCCGCATATCGATATTTGCACTTCGTCATTTCAGTCGGATGATCTGTTGTTTCGCCCTTTTGCTGCTGACCCCGCTCGCGGGCGCCGCCAGCACCGAGCGCTTCGCCCAGTTCATCAATGCCACGCAATCGGCGCGGGCAAATTTTGAACAAAAGGTGTTCGGCCGCGGCGGCAAGCTGATTCAGGAATCCAAGGGCACGCTGGCGTTTTCGCGGCCAGGGAAATTCCGTTGGTCCTACGAAAAACCCTTCGCGCAATTGATCGTTGGCGATGGTGTGCGCGTCTGGGTCTACGATCCCGATCTGCAACAAGTGACCGTCAAGCGTGTTGATCAGGTGATGACATCCACGCCGGCGGCGCTGCTGGCAGGCAATAATGAAGCATTGCGCGCCTTCACTATGGTTGATCGCGGAACCAGCGAGGGACTGGAGTGGCTGGAGGCGACACCCAAGGACAAAGAAGGCGGTTTCGAGCACGTGCGTCTGGGTTTTGGTTTCTCTGGTCTGGAAGTCATGGAACTGGCCGACAGCTTCGGTCAGAAAACGGTATTGCGCCTGATGAGTTTCGAGCGCAACCCAGGCCTGGATCCCGGACTATTCCGCTTCGTGCCGCCAAAGGGCGCGGATGTCATCGGCGACACGCCCAAACCCGCCGCAAAATAAAACGAGGCGCGACTCAACGGTTGTCCCGAAATGAGCGAGCGTCTGTCCCGAAATCAGCGATAGCGCCTGTCCGAAATGAGCGATTCAGTGCCTGTTCCGAAATGAGCGATTTGTTTCCCACGCCAAAAACCGCCGTGCCGCTTGCCGAGGCGGCGAGGCCCATGAGCTTGAATGAAGTCATCGGGCAAGCGCATCTGCTCGGGCCGGGCAAGCCATTGCGGCTTGCTTTTGAATCGGGCAAACCGCATTCCATGATCCTGTGGGGGCCGCCTGGCGTGGGCAAGACCACTCTCGCCAGGCTCATGGCCACTTCATTCGATGCCGAATTCATTGCCTTGTCGGCGGTTTTCTCGGGAGTCAAGGACATCAAGGCCGCGGTCGAACAGGCGCAGGCAAGCGCCATACGCGGGCGGCGAACCATTCTTTTCGTCGACGAGGTGCACCGCTTCAACAAGGCGCAGCAGGATGCTTTCCTGCCGTTTGTCGAGCAGGGCCTATTCACCTTCATTGGCGCAACCACGGAAAACCCCTCCTTCGAGGTGAATGGCGCGTTGCTCTCTCGCGCCTCGGTGTATGTGCTGCAAAGTCTGTCGGCGGATGAATTGGGCGTACTGGTTGATCGAACCCTGGCCACCGCCCTCTCGGGCCTTGAAATGGATGGCGATGCGCGTGGCAGCGTGGTTGGGCTGGCAGATGGCGATGCACGGCGCCTGCTCAATCTGCTTGAGATTCTGCAAACCGCTGCGGCCGGCGCCGGTTTGGAAAAAATAGATCGAGCCTTCGTTGAAAACGCCGTGGCTCGAAATCTGCGCCGCTTCGACAAAGGCGGCGATGCTTTCTACGACCAGATATCGGCCTTGCACAAATCGGTGCGTGGCTCCGCCCCGGATGCGGCCTTGTATTGGCTGGTGCGCATGCTCGATGGCGGCGCCGATCCTCTTTACATGGGACGCCGCATGGTGAGGATGGCCTCCGAGGATATAGGGCTGGCCGATCCGCGCGCGCTGCGTATGGCCCTGGACGCTTGCGAAACCTATGAACGATTGGGCAGTCCCGAAGGCGAGCTGGCGCTGGCGCAATGCGTGATTTATCTCGCCTGCGCCGCGAAATCGAACGCCGCCTACCTCGCCTATAATCAGGCGCGCACATTCATCGGCCATGATGAATCGCGGCCGGTGCCGCCGCACCTGCGCAACGCACCTACCAAGCTGATGAAGGACATGGGTTTCGGTAAAGAGTACCGCTACGCGCACGATGAGCCCGAAGCGTTTGCCGCGGGCGAAAGCTATTTTCCGGAAGGTATGGCCAGGCCCAACTGGTACCAGCCCAGCCAGCGCGGGCTTGAGGCGCGAATTGCCGAGAAGCTCGCGCATTTGCGCGAACTCGATCGCAAGGCCCGCGGGAAGTAGCGGCAAGGTATATGGCATACCTTTGTTGGTATTGAAAATTGTATAAACATGGCGTCAGTAAAGGATCATATTTAATTAAAGTTGTTAAATTTACTATTCCCCGCTCACTTGCAGTGCGGGCCTGATATCGGGGAATCCAAAGGGGCGAGGCCCCGTGGTCAAGGTCGGGGTGAATACCCCGGCTACGAAATTTTTATTGATAGAGGAACTGATGCTCGATCCACAACTGTTGCGCGGTGATATTGAAGATGTGGCGCGTCGCTTGGCGACGCGTCCCTACGTGCTCGACACCGCGGCTTTTATCGCGCTGGAGGATGAGCGCAAGTCGGTGCAGTCTCGCACCCAGGAATTGCAATCCGCGCGCAACAGTTCGGCCAAACGCATCGGCCAGGCCAAGGCGAAGGGCGAGGATGTGAGCGCCCTCATGACGGAGGCTACCCAGGCCAATGTCGAGCTTTCCGGGCTGGAGATGAAGTTGCAGGAAATCCAGGAAAAGCTACGCACGTTTTTACTTGATGTGCCCAATCTGCCGCATGCCTCGGTGCCCGATGGCAGGGGCGCCGATGACAATGTGGAGGCGCGCCGCGTCGGCACGCCGAGAACTTTCAGCTTCACGCCCAAAGACCACACCGATCTGGGGGCGGCCCTGGGGCAGCTCGATTTCGAGACGGCCACCAAGATTGCCGGCCCGCGTTTCGTGGTGATGAAGGGGCCATTGGCGAGGATGCATCGCGCGATCGCGCAGTTCATGCTGGATGTGCATACCGCTGAACATGGCTATACCGAGATCTACGCGCCCTACCTTGTTAATGCCGAGAGCCTGCGCGGTACCGGGCAATTGCCAAAATTCGAGGAAGATCTGTTCGCAATTCCGCGCGGCGATGCCGGCAAGTTGTATCTGATTCCAACCGCTGAGGTGCCGGTGACCAACATCGTGCGCGATGAAATCGTGCCGCTGAATAAATTGCCACTGAAGTTCGTTTGCCATACCCCGTGCTTTCGCAGCGAGGCCGGCTCCTACGGCAAGGACACGCGCGGCATGATCCGCCAGCACCAGTTCGACAAGGTGGAGTTGGTGCAGATCATTCATCCGGAGAAGTCCTTCGAGGGACACGAGGAATTGACCGGGCATGCCGAGGCCATCCTGCGTCGCCTGGATCTGCCCTACCGAGTGATGACCCTTTGTACTGGTGACATGGGTTTCTCCGCCGCCAAAACCTATGATCTTGAAGTCTGGCTGCCGGGGCAGAATGCCTATCGCGAAATTTCCTCCTGTTCGAATTTTGAATCTTTTCAGGCGCGTCGCATGCAGGCGCGCTTTCGCAATGAAAAGGGGCGGCCCGAACTGGCGCACACTTTGAATGGATCGGGGCTGGCAGTTGGACGGACCTTGGTCGCAATCATGGAAAATTACCAGCAGGAAGACGGATCTATCGCGGTGCCAGCCGCGTTAAAACCGTATATGGGCGGTCTGGATACACTGCGCCCGGCATAATTGAATAACAAGACGGCGAACAACAAGACGGCGAACAACAAGACGGCGAACGACAGGGCGGCGAACGATCATCCTGCGCCACCCGATAAATCGTCGATAGAGAAAATATAGCGAGGAGAAAATGCGATGAGCAATCCCACGAGCATGCGCGCCTGGTGCGTTCACGATTACGGCAAAGCGGACAAATTTGTCCTGGAGGATATGCCGGTGCCTGCCGCGATTGACGGATCCTTGCTGGTCAAGGTCACGGCGATGGGGGTCAACCCGGTGGACTGGAAAATCCGCGAAGGCGGCCATCGCCGCATGTACGAGCTGAAATTTCCCGCGACCCTGGGTCGTGATTGCGCCGGCGTAGTGGTGGAGTCAGGCGTGGCGGAATTCAAAGTCGGTGATCGCGTGCTTGGCGTGGCCGATCAGGCGCGTGGATTTCAGGGGGCGCATGCGCCATACGCCCGCGTACCCGCCGATTTCACCTGCAAAATTCCCGAAGGTGTCACGGACGCAGATGCAGTGGCTTTCGGCGTAGCCGGCACCAGCGCCTGGATACCACTGGTGGAAATGGCGAAACTGGGTCCTGGCATGCGCATACTGGTACAAGCTGCGGCGGGTGGGGTGGGCGGCATCGCGGTGCAACTGGCGCGCCATCTGGGCGCGCAAGTGTTCGCCACCTGCGGGCCGAACAACATCGACTATGTAAAGACGCTTGGCGCGCATCGGGTCATCGACTACAGCAAAGAGGATTTCGTGCAAATCGCCTCGCCCTGCGACGTGGTGTTCGACACCGTCGGCGGTGACACGCACAAGCGAGCCTTTGCCGCGCTGAAAACCGGTGGCCTGCAGGTGCGGATCAACGCCATTCCGGTTGATCCCAAGCCGCCACGCGACGATGTGCGCTCCGAACTTGCCAATGTGCGCTGCACTGGAGACCGGATGGCCAGGCAACTGGAACTGGTTGCTAAAGGCATCCTCAAGGCGCAGATCACGCAGCGATTTCCTTATTCGGAGCTCCCGGCGGCCTACCTCGCCAGCGAAACCGGGCATGCTCGCGGTAAGATCGTTGTCACCCTCAGCTGAGACTGTTTTTTCCCGCCCCTTCATTCATCGCATTTAAATCATCACATTTAAGTCATCGCGGCGGTAAGAACTGAAGGGGTTTTGCTAGAATACGCGCCCCCGGAGAGGTGGCAGAGTGGTTGAATGTACCGGTCTCGAAAACCGGAAAGGTCGCAAGGCCTTCGAGGGTTCGAATCCCTCCCTCTCCGCCATAAGTCCAATTAAATCAACGACTTATTGGTGTGTTTGCAATTCGTCCCTCAACCCGTCCCTCAAAAAATCAATAGTTGTTACATTGGCGGATAGGGCAGTTCCCAGTGACGCCTCCTCCACAGATGCCACATGAAGGACGAACTTCCCATAATAGGTACTGATGCCTTCTAGCGGGTTTCAAGCTGGAGGAACCACCTGTTTGGCATTGTCAGCACCTGCGTCCTACTCGGTTCAGCAATCTTGGCGGCAAGCTTAGAGGTTTGACCATACCTCGATAATTCCTCAAGTGCGTATTTCGCGCAACGTGACCGGTCGTTTCGCGCCATCGTGACCGATGGCGGGTTGGCGCGTACTGGGTAAATGTTATTGCGTTGCAACGCAGTATGAATTGGGAGACGCAACCTTATTGCGTTGCAATACGAAATCAGGTGTTGCCGCCGGCGCCGATTTGACCAGATGTGCCGGTTTTAGTTTGACCAGTGTGCGCCCGATG
>CAMDFL010000185.1 GCA_945897475.1 Bordetella parapertussis | reverse complement strand
GGCGAAACGGCCGAGAGGGGTAAGCTCGGCCACGGTGCAGAAAGATCAATCTGGAAGGAAGGTGTCATGGAAAAACACATCCCGTTGGTTCTGGCCACCGCCTTGCTGGCATCTACTGCGTTCGCGCAGGACTACCCCACACGCCCGGTGCGTATCGTGGTGCCCAATGCGCCTGGGAGTTCCATCGACATCATGACCCGTACCCTCTCGGCTCGCATGGGCGAGGCCCTGGGGCAGGCCATCGTGGTGGAGAACCGCGATGGTGCCCCGTTAATCCATTCTAGTAATAGGATGTAAAAACACCTGTAATGCACGCCAATACTTGTATCTTATAAATTAAAGTATTGAATATTAGACAGTGCGAGAAAGAAATTTTCAGCGAGTCCCGCGCGATGGAATACGGCAACGGGATGGTCGGCAACAGCCTTCTATATAAAAATGCACGGCGCGCCTCTTAAATGGCTCACAAAGCCAAGCTCGCGATGAATGCTTGGCATAATACCCACCGACGGAGGATTCAACTATGCCAAGCGTACTCATCACCGGCGCCAATCGCGGTCTGGGCCTGGAATTCGCCCGCCAGTATGCCGCCGATGGCTGGCGTGTCATTGCCACCTGCCGCGATCCCTTGCGCGCCCACGCGCTGCAAGGCTTGAATGGCGATGTCGAACGCGTCGCACTTGATGTGACCGACAGTCGATCCATCGACGCCCTGCTCACCATACTGGGCCAGAAGTCCGTCGACGTGTTGTTGCTCAATGCTGCGGTGCATCTGCAAAAAGATTGCACTCTTGGGGAATTGAATGAGGAGCGCTGGTTGCTAGAATTCAATGTCAATGTGATCGCACCGATGATCCTCGCGCGAAGTCTCGCCGATAACGTCGCGCGCTCTGAGCTGCGACGCATCGTCGCCATCTCCAGCGGCTCGGGCAGCATCAATAATATGAAAACCGGCGGCAACTACGCCTACCGTACCGGCAAGGCAGCGCTCAATGCCTCGATGAAAATTCTCGCCTCTGACCTCGGCTCACGCGGTGTCACCGTGGCTTCCATCGCACCAGGCCATACCCGCACCGAGATGGGCGGCGCGGATGCGCCCTACACCGCCGAGGACAGCGTCGCGCGGGTGCGTGGCGCAATAGAGCGCCTGACATTCAAGGAATCCGGGGCCTTCCTGTCGCGTGACGGCTCACCCCTGCCCTGGTAGAAAAATTCACTATTAAAGAATTTTGCATTTGGATTACTTGTTCCGGAACACCTGGTGCTACTCAACGCTGAAACTGCAACCGGGATCGCGCAATTCACGAAAAGCGAAGGCGACAACTGGGCTAACTTGTTCGCCTGCGTCGACAATATCGAGCCCCAATTGGGGCGGAAAGTGAAACGATGAACTCCAAAGCAATCCGCATCGCGATTCTCGCCGCGCTCGCAGGCTATGGCGCCGCGCTGTGCCTGCCGGCGATCGCGCAAAGCTATCCGGTCAAACCCATACGTCTGGTGGCCGGCACTTCGCCAGGTGGTATTACCGATTTCCTCGCGCGTTCCTCGGCCGAGGGCGCCGCCGCATTGCTCGGACAACAGATCGTGGTCGAGAACCGGCCCGGTGCTACAGGGAACGTGGCCTCCGAGCTGGTCGCCAGATCCGCGCCGGATGGCTACACGCTGTTGTTGGTCGCTGGTGGTGACATCGTCATTGCACCCTGGCTGTACCGTTCGCTCACCATCAAACCCGTCGATGAGCTCACGCCTATTTTCAATGTCGCCGAAGCGCCGCAGTTGCTGCTCGTGCCTACCGCGTTGCCGGTGAAAACCGTGCAGGAGTTCATCGCCTACCTCAAAGTCAATCCCGGAAAAATGAACTACGCCTCAGCTGGCATAGGCAGCACAACCCACTTGGCGGCCGACCGCTTCACGCGGGTTGCCGGGGTGCAGATGACGCACATTCCCTACAAGGGCACCTCCACAGCGCTCGGAGACCTGGTGGCGGGCCGGGTGCAGATGATCTCCATGGGATTGCAACCGGTACGCGGGCAAATCACCAACGGTCAATTGCGGCCGCTCGCCACTGCCGCGAAAAAACGCTTACCCGCGCTACCCGAGGTGCCAACCGCCGCCGAAGCCGGTCTGCCCGGATATGAGATGACCACCTGGTTTGGCATCCTTGGCCCGAAGTCGATTAATCCCGACGTGGTGCGGCTGCTCAATTCGCGCTATCAGAGCGTGATTGACGAGCCGAAATACAAAGCGCGCCTGGTCGAATCCGGCATCGAGCCCATCGGCGGTACGTCCGAATCGTTTGCCGAGCGCGTGCGTGCCGACTATCGCATGTGGGGTGAGTTGATTAAAGATGCGGGGCTGAAAGCGGAGTAATGGCAATCTGGTTAATGAGTTGTCGATCGGGGGCGCATGAAAATTTCTTCGCGACATTCCGACCATCAAGGAAGCGGGCATCGACCTGGACATGTGGATCTGGTTCGGCTTGTTCGCTCAGGCCGCAGCCCCGCGCGACATCCTCCAGCGTTACGATTTTCGAAGGCAGTTGATTGCCGGAGAGGTCCGCCAGTGCTGGGCCCCCGCCCTTGTAAGGCACAGGCGCGAACCGTGACAAGGACAACGAAACAATTTCATCTAGCCTGCCTTATGGGGATATTTAAATCTCATAGTCAGGCTGATATCCGAGCCGCCGCCTGTTATTCGGGTTTGAGGTTGAGCGGCCGGACCACCTTGTCCCACATCGCCAGATCAACTTTCAACAATGCCGCAAGGTCTTCGGGCGTGCCGCCAACCGGATCGAGATTGTCCTTTAACGCGCGCTCCTGAAATTCCGGGCGCCTGATGATGGTTTGCGCGTCGGCGTTGATCTTGCGCACGATGTCGCGCGGCGTGGCGGCGGGGGCGAAAAACGCGAACCAGGCCAGCACCTGGAAGCCCGGCAGGGTCTCGGCCACCGTTGGCACGTTGGCAATGACGCGCGAGCGATTGCGGCTGGTAATGCCCAGCGCCTTCAGCTTGCCGCCTTGCACCAGGCCGGGTGCCGCCTGCGGGCCGGCGAATATCATCGCCACTTGGCCCGAGAGCACATCGGCCAGCCCCTGCCCGAAACCCTTGTAGGGGACATGTGTCATGTCCATTTTTCCGCCGCTGGCGCGGATCATTTCCATCGCCAGGTGCTGCGAACCCCCCGAACCCGAGGAGGCATAGGTCCACTTGCCGGGTTGCGACTGCACCGTTGCGATCAACTCCTTGATGCTGTTGCCCGGAAATGAGGGATGCGCCATCAGGGTGAAGCCTCCCTGCACCGCTGTGATGATGGGCGCGAAATCCCTGACCGGGTCGTAGGACAGGCTCGCGCCGAACAAAGCCGGCGAAATCGCCATGGGCGCATCCGCGGCGAACAACAATGTGTAGCCGTCTGCCGGCGCCTTGGCGACGAAGTCCGTGCCCAGGTTGCCCGAGCTGCCGGTGCGATTCTCTACCACCACCGACTGATTCCATATCTTCGAGAGTTCCGATGACATGACGCGCCCATAGGTATCGGGGGTGCCGCCGGGGGTGAACTGCACGATCACGCGCACCGGCTTGGCGGGGTAGGACTGCGCCTGCGCGGCACTGGCCGCAAGAATCGCAAGTGTCATGCCAATTAGAACAGGTAGTTTCTTCATGGAGTCGACTCCGATCGCAGGTTTGATAAGTGCGTAAGTATAGGTCTGGACGGGATCTTCGCCATCCGCGTAAAGATATCCTACTAAGGCAGGGCTTCTTCGCCCTGAAATTCTCTCGCCGCGCGCCGCACCTCAGGCATGACCTCCTCGGCGAAGCGATTCATATTGCGAAGCGTCAGATCAGCGGGCAGGGTGCCAAATTGCAGCATCGCCAGCAAATTGCCGAAACCGATCTCCCTGGCGTAGGTAATAAGCGTTTCACGCACTGTCTTGGCGCTGCCGCAAACGAACATGCCAGAGTCAACGGCACGTTTGGCGTCCACCTCTACCGTCAGATCGCCTTTTGACAACGCAATGGCTTTCATCGACTCGCGCGAGGTATAGCCTGGCGGCAGGAGCATCTCCAGCGGCTTTTTGAGAAACCGATTACGAAACACCTCGAAATGCGGGCCAGCTTCGCGCAGGGCCGATTCATCGGTATCGCCAACATAGATCATGGCGGCCCAACCCAGTTGCTTCGCCGTGGAGGTATAGCCAAAACCCTTCGCCATATCGCGATACATCTGCAAATAACGAGCAACCTGCTTGATCGGGCTGAAGGTTTGCAGATAGGTGTATTTGTGCTTAGGATCGGCGGCAAATTCAATGGTTTCGCGGCTGCCCTGCGAAGGAATCCAGATCGGCGGATGCGGCTGCTGATACGGGCGCGGCCAGGGATTTACATACTGAACATGGTAGTGCTTGCCGTGAAATTCAAAGGGCCCAGGCTCGGTCCAGGCACGCACGATCAAGTCGTGCGCCTCATGAAAGCGCTCATGCGAGAAAGTCGGATTCACGCCGAAGGTGTGGTACTCGGCGCCGATGCCTCGAACGAATCCGGTAATCAACCGTCCGCCGCTGATGTTGTCGATCATGGCGTGCTCTTCGGCAACCGTGAGCGGATGGGTGCGCAGCGGCAGCGCGCTGCCAAGGATCGCAATTTTCACTTTCTTGGTTCGCTGCGTGAGCGCCGAGGCGGTCACGACAGGCGAGGGCATCATGCCGTAGGCGGTGGCGTGATGTTCGTTCACGCAGACGCCATCGAAACCCAGAGTCTCGCCCAATGCCAGCTCATCGAGGTAGCGCGTGTACAGCGCGTGCCCCTTCTTTGGATCGTAGAAGGTGTTGGGCAGCGTGGTCCAGGTTGTCGGGAAAACCTTGGTCGCCTCCAGATCGAGGTCGGCGTAGGGCATCAGGTGAAAAAGAAGAATATTCAATTCAAACTCCAGTAGGTGGCGCTCGCATCAGATGGATGCAGGCTTTAATAGCCGTATGTAATCTTGATAGATGGATGCAGTCTTGGTAGACGTATCTGATCTTAATAGATGAATGCAGTCTTGGTAGACGTATCTGATCTTAATAGACGGATGCTGGCTGAATAGACAGATGCAGGCTTGATAGATGTCATCGAGGTGCCAACGCTACTCGATTTTCATGCCGGAACGGCGCACCGCATCCGCGTACTTGGTGATTTCGGCATTGACGAAGGTGCGAAACTCGTCGGGAGTTGACGCCACGGCTTCGTTATAAAGCGCCGCGATTTGCTCGCGGTAGCTGACATCTTTGGCCGCACGCGCGACTGCGTCGGCGACACGCTCCTGCGTGGCGCGCGCCGTGCCCGCGGGCGCGAACACGCCGCCCCATACGGTAGTCACCAACTGCGGAAAGCCCGACTCGGCAAATGTCGGCACCTCGGGCAACAGCGCACTGCGTTGCCGGCTGGTCACGGCGAGGGCGCGCAGCTTGCCACTTTTCAATAACGGCATCACCCCGCCACCGGTCTCTATCATGGCCTGCACCCGGCCACTCAATAAGTCGGGCACTGCGGCGCCACCGCCTTTGTAGGGCACATGCAACAGATCCACCCCGGCCTGCATTTTGAGCAACTCACCATTCAGGTGCGACATCGAACCGTTACCCGCAGAAGCAAATGCCAGCGCGCCAGGCTTGGATTTCGCCATAGCGATCAGTTGCTGCACCGAATTGACCTCAAGCGAAATGTGAACCAACAGAACATTCGGACCGCTGAATGCGATTGAAATTGGCGCAAGATCTTTTTCTGTATCGTAGGGCAGCTTGGCGTAAATCGACGACGCGATGCTGTTCGCGCCGGTCACGCCGTAGAGAAGCGTATAGCCATCCGCCGCAGCACGTGTCACATAAGCAACGCCCACCGTCCCTGCCGCGCCCGACATCGACTCCAACACCACCGTTTGGCCGAGACCATCGGACAAAGCTTTCGCCAGCAGGCGCGACAAAGCCTCGGCGGTTCCGCCGGTCCCGAGTGGATTGATCAAACGCACTGGTTTCGATGGATAAGATTGCGCGTTCGTCACGGGTGCGGCCAGCAGCAAAGCCGCTATCGCCGTCGCCAATTTGATGTAATGCATAAGCCTCTCCCGATATTCGCGCGGCAGCGCCGGCAAGGACGCAAGTATAGGGCGGTACGCAGCAAGCGTCCTTGCCGCAAGGCAACTAGAATCCCCGCCTGCACCGGGCCGGGCATGTCGTCGCGGCGGGCTAACTAAGGAAATTCATCATGGCCAAAAAGCCGCGCGTGGTCGCGCTGGAAGAACACTACTGGGATGCCGAAGTTGCCACCCATTTCGACGGCGCGGAAGCGCGCTCGCCTAAACTGCGCGCGAAGCTAGATGACCTGGGCGAACTGCGTATCAAAGAAATGGACGAAGCCGGCATCGATATCCAAGTGATCTCGCACGGCGCCCCCGCCATGCAGCGTATCGACGCCGTCACCGCCGTTCCCCTGGCCAAACGCGCCAATGACCGCCTCGCCGCCGGCGTTGCCAGCCATCCGGATCGATTTGCGGCGTTCGCAAATCTCCCGATCAATGACCCAAAGGCCGCGGCGGATGAGTTGGAGCGCGCCGTGGATAAACTGGGCATGAAAGGCGCCATGGTGCATGGCCTCAATCAAGATGGCTTATTCATTGATGACAAGCGTTTCTGGCCAATCTTTGAGCGTGCCCGCAAGCTCGATGTGCCCATCTACCTGCATCCGGCGGTGCCAAGCCCTGCGGTGGTGAACGCCTATTACAAGGACTACATCAAGGACTACCCCAACATCGCCACTTCGGGCTGGGGCTACACCGTGGAAACCGCCACGCAAACCATTCGCTTGATCCTCTCCGGCGTATTCGATGCCTATCCGGGCCTGAAAATCATCACCGGCCACATGGGCGAATCGATCCCGTTCTCCCTGTGGCGCATCAACCAGTCTTTGAACCGTGGCGGCAACAAGCCCAATAACTTCCGCGATACTTTCTGCGAACACTTCTGGATCACCACCAGCGGCAACTTCTCAACGCCCGCGCTCATCTGCTCGATGATGGAAATGGGTGTTGATCGAATCCTGTTCTCTGTGGATTGGCCGTTCGTGGACAACCCTCCGGGGACCGATTGGATGAAGCAAGTGCCCCTGGGCAAGGAAGATATGGCGAAGATTTATGGGGAGAATGCGGCGAGGTTACTGAAGCTATAAACTTGCCGATGTCGTGATAAAGCCGCACCAGTTCCTGATTGACCGCAACGGCGGCCCGTTGCCGGGCGCCGGAAATGCGCGCCTTCAGGGCAAGGACTGGCCCTCGAGCACGCCGTGGCCGAAGCCTCCATCATGAATGCGGCGCAGCTTGTGCGGGCATTGGAGGGGTCACCCTGGCGCGAAAACCGCTTTTTTATCGCTGCGTTGGTGCAAAACAAGGCAGCAAGCGAAGTGCTGCTTGATCCAGATGGAGGATGGCGCAAGAATATCAAGCCTCCCATGTGGATCCCATTACTTGGATTGCCGATGTTAAGCTGGGGCCATGGATAAAATCACAAAACGAAACAGTGTAATTGCCGGCGACGAATTCGACGCAGACGATGTATTGCAGCGTCTCAGTCAGATCGACATCCTGCGTGCGCTGCCGCCCGAGGAGGTTCAGGAACTCGTTCCCAATATCGAGAAAATCGATTTCCCCTCAGGCCACTGTCTCATGGCGCAGGGAGATACAGGTGACGCGCTTTACCTGATCGAGAGCGGCACCGCCCGGGTGGAGCGCTCGGGTTCGTCGGAAGTCATCCACGTCGGGGCAGGCAGCGTAGTGGGCGAGGCAGCATTGCTCACCGGGGAGTCGCGATCGGCGACAGTTACCGCCATGAGTGACATTTCGGTGTGGCGCGTGGGCAAAACCGCGTTTGATCGCATCGTTTCAACCTCGCCCAATCTCAAACAGGCACTGGAAGCTTTAGTCGAGCAGCGCAACAAGGGGACAACGCCTACGCTGCCGAGTCGATCATTCTGGGTCTCGACGGGGCTGCGCGCACTCGAGGCGCGCTACCGGG
>CAMDFL010000184.1 GCA_945897475.1 Bordetella parapertussis | reverse complement strand
TTGAACACGTCGGACAAGCGGGCGCCGAAAATGCGCGCCAGAATATCGAGGGTGCCGCCCTGCGAGGCGGCGGCGATCAGGCGAATGGGACGGTTGGGGTAGTCCTGCTGCGCCAATGCTGGGATCGCGAGAAAAAACTCAGCCATGGTCTCGGGTCTTGTCTCGCCTTTGCGGCAGGGATTTATTAAAAAATTAAAATGCGGGCGCCGGATTAAAATGGAGCCTTCGCGAGCGAGTAATGGCAAGCATGGACCATGCGGAATTGAAAAATCCGGATTCAAATCGTGCAACAAGGCGGTGGCCCAATCGGTGTCACCTTAGATCCTGTCCGCGCCGTCAGTTGAGTCGACGCTGGCAATTTTTATCGTCAAAAGTAATCTCATGTCAGAATCCAACAATCCCATACATAAAATAGAAACCCGTCTACACGCCATTACCTGGGAGTCCCTGGGTATAAATAGTTTCGAATTACGCAGACAGGACGGTGCGGCTTTGCCGGCTTTTGACGCCGGATCGCATGTCGATTTGTATCTGGGCAACGGCATGGTGCGAAGCTATTCCCTGGTGAATAGTCAGGGTGAAACTCATCGCTACGTGGTGGGCATACAGCGCGACCCGGCAAGCCGCGGCGGATCGCGCTATGTGCACGATAATCTTAAAGTTGGCGAAAAGCTCACCATCAGCGCGCCGCGCAACAACTTTCCTCTTGCAGAGGCTGCGCCGCATAGCGTGTTTTTCGCAGGCGGCATCGGCATCACGCCGATGTATTGCATGGTGCGGCGCCTGGCCGAGGTGGGCGCGTCCTGGCAACTCTACTACTCAAGCCGCACGCCGCAGCATGCGGCCTATCACGATGGCATCGAGGCGCTGGGCAGAACCAGCGGCCAGCAGGTGATCTTCAACTACGACCAGGTGCCCGGTGGCAAGATGCTGGATCTCAAAGCACTCATCGCCGCCATGGCTCCCACCACGCATCTGTATTGCTGCGGGCCGCTGCCGATGCTGGCTGCGTTCGAGGCGGCGTGCAAAGGGCGCGCCGAGGAAACCGTGCACGTCGAGTATTTTTCGGCCCGGGAAGATGCGGCCAAGGGCGGAGGTTTCAATGTGGTGTTGCAGCGCTCGGGCAAGAATATTTTTGTTGCCGAAGGCAAAACCATCCTGGATGCGCTGCTCGATGCCGGTGAAGACGCGCCCTATTCCTGCATGGAAGGCGTGTGCGGCAGTTGCGAGACCAAGGTCATCAGCGGCACCCCCGACCACCGCGACATGATACTTACCGAATCGGAACGCAAAGCCGGCAAGACGATGATGATCTGTTGTTCGGGATCCAAGTCGTCGGAACTGGTTCTGGATCTGTAAAAAAGGGGTCAGGCTCGAATTATTTTTATTCAAGCCTGGCCGCTTTATTTCGAGCCTGGCCCCTTGTCCTAAATGGCACTGCTCGCGATGACGCGGGGGGAGGGGCGCTGGGCATGGATGCGGCGCGCTTCTTGGCGGGCGGGTGCAGGGTGTGCAGGAGAGCTTGCAAAGCACCGATCATGACGCCGTTGTGGCCGAAATCAGGATAAGCCTATACGCGGCCCAATAGCAGTCTTTTCCACCTCGGTTCGTGAGGAGCAACATATGAGCGACCGCGACAATGCGAAGATGACTACTACTGCGCCAAACTCAATCGTTCGCGACCCCGCCACCGCGGTCGCAAGTGATCACAAGCCCGCCACAAGCGCGCAACGCTTGCAGGGGCGCATGAGCGCCGCGCAGAAACGTTACCGCGAGCAAATTCACGAGACATTGACGGCAGCGTGCGCATCACCTGGCGAGGCACTGGGCGTATTGCCCTCATGGACTGACTGGAGCCGCTATTCGGTGGATTATGCGCAGCGTTGGGTCCTCTATTGGGACACGCTACGTCAGCGGGGCAATAATTTTATCGAGCATGAACGAGCGGGCATGCCGCCGGTGCTTTTTTTTGACAGCGAGATGGTGATGGACGGGCGCGGTTTTGAGCGCCCGGTGAATTACGCGCTGCTGCGCATCCTTGCGCCCAAGGGGGGGGGCCTGCAACAGCGCAAACGTCCTTACGTGATTATCGATCCGCGCGCCGGACACGGTCCTGGCATCGGCGGTTTCAAGGACGATTCGCAGGCCGGTGTCGCCTTGCGTGCCGGCCATCCGGTGTATTTCGTGGTGTTCTACCCGGCGCCTGAACCGAACCAGACGCTGCTCGACGTATGCACGGCCGAGGCCTTGTTCGTTCGCCGTGTGCGCGAGCTGCATCCGGATGTCGCCAAGCCGGTAATCGTTGGCAACTGCCAGGGCGGCTGGGCGGCGATGTTGCTGGCCGCATCGAGCCCCGAGGATACCGGCCCCATCGTCATCAATGGCGCGCCCATGTCCTATTGGGGCGGCGCGGGACGTGAAGGCGATGGCGACAATCCCATGCGCTATGCGGGTGGGTTGGCCGGGGGCACATGGCTTGCGAGCTTCGCCGCCGATATCGGCAACGGCCGTTTTGATGGCGCGCATCTGGTGAAAAATTTTGAGGCGCTCGACCCGGCTTCAAGCCAATGGGGAAAGTTTCGGCACCTGTTTTCCAATATCGATACCGAGACCGAGCGTTTCCTCGAATTCGAGCGCTGGTGGGGCGGTTACTTCCTGATGAATCGGGAGGAGATCGACTGGATCACGCAGAATCTTTTCGTCGGCAATAAGTTGTCCACGGGCGATTTGAAATCGAATACCGAACGCATGTTCGATCTTCGAAATATCCGTTCGCCCATTATCCTGTTCGCCTCCTTGGGCGACAACATCACCCCGCCCCAGCAGGCGTTTAACTGGGTCGGCGATGTCTATGGATCGACCGAGGAGGTCAAGGCGCGCGGCCAGGTGATCGTGGGTCTGTTGCACAAAGATATCGGCCACCTGGGAATATTCGTGGCGGGCCACGTCGCGAAAAAAGAGCACACGCAAATCGTCTCGGTGCTCGAGTCGATCGAAGCGCTCTCACCAGGCATCTACGGCATGGAAATAATTGAGGACGAGGGTGTTGACGAGGGTGTGAGCTACAGCGTGCGATTTGTTGAGACCCGGCTTGAGGACGTATTGGCGCGCCTCAACCGGGAAGAGCGCGTGGACGAGCAGCCGTTCGAGGCAGTCGCCCGAGTGTCCGAGTTGAACCAGCGCGCCTACGAACTCGTCGCGCAGCCCGTGGTGCAGGCCATGTCGAACGAAGTCACGGCACATGTTTCGCGCCAGATGCACCCCTTGCGTCGTTCTCGCTGGTCGATATCGGATCGCAATCCCTGTTTGCAATGGCTCGCGCCTGCGGCCGAGGCGGTCAAATCGGCGCGTGCGCCGCTCGCCGCCAATGCGCCCTTGCGCCGTGCCGAGCACGCGGCTTCGGATCTGGTGCACGCAACGCTTGATTACTGTCGCGATCTGCGCGACGCCTGTAGCGAGGCGGCTTTCACGAAAATTTATGGGACATTGCAAGCATTTCACCCGAAAGCCGCCAGTGTTCCGGCTGAAAAAGGCAGGCGTTGGCGGGATCGCCCGACGGATGAAGATCCATTGGTGACGGCGTCACTTGAAACCATCGCCGAGGGCGGCTTTGTCGAGGCGGTCGGACGGATGTCGGTGTTGTTGCGCACTGTGGGCGCGGCGGTGCCGCTGTCGCGCATCGAGGCACGGCAAGCCTTCAGGGCAGCTAATTTGAAGCTGCTGCCCGACATCGAGCCGGCCGAAATGCGCCGCATTGAGGGCACCCAGGAGCTTATCGTGAAAAAAGCGCCAGAGCGCGCGCTGGCTTTGTTGCCCGCGCTCTTGCAGGACGCGAGTGACCGCGAGCGCTTCGTCAAACTGCTCCTGCGCGCCGCCGAATTTCAAGACAAGCAGGGTGGCTGGCTCACTAGTGAGCAACGCGAGCTGCTCGATCGGGTCCGCGACACCCTCATGAAACCCATGCCGTGGATAAGACCACGCTCATGAATGATGAACTTCCCGATAGAAGAAATTAATAATATCGTCAGGCAGGATCGACAATGAAACGCAGTAGCGAGCGCATCCGAGTTACTCATACCGGCAGCCTGCCGCGCCCGCCTGAGATACTCCGGACGATGCATCTGATCGCGGCCGGCAAACCCTACGACGAGCGCGCCCATGAAGCAGCGATTCAGCGTTGCGTGGCCGAATCGGTGCAAAGGCAGAAAGACTGCGGCATCGATGTAGTCAACGACGGTGAGTGCGGCAAGCCCAGTTTCCTCGGCTATATCGGTGAGCGTCTGGCGGGGTTCGAAGCGCGCATCCCGGCGGGAGGTATTCCTGTGCCGACCGGGCCTATAGGCACCACCGGGCGCGATGCGCAGATGTTCCCCGAGTTTTACAAAAATGTCCTCGAACACAATCCGTTCGAGCGCGCGGTGCGTCTGCCACCATTGGTTTGTGTCGGACCGATCAGGTATGTGGGGCAGAAACAGATAGGCCGCGACATCGCCAATCTCAAGGCAGGCATGGCGGCCGCGGCAGTGGAGGAAGGCTTTGTTCCGACTTCAGCGCCCTTCACGATAGTGCCCAACGAATACTATCGAAGTGACGAGGAGTATCAGGAGGCCTACGCCGAGGCGGTGCGCGAGGAATACCAGGCCATCATAGCCGCAGGCTTGCTCGTGCAAATCGATTTCCCGCATCTGGTGAGCTCCTGGGACGAGAAAAAGACCATGGATCTGTCCCAATACCGCAAATGGGCCGAAGCCCAGGTGGAACGCCTGAATCACAGCTTGCGCGGATTGCCCGAGGAGAGCATTCGCTTTCATACCTGCTATGGCGTGAATTTCGGTCCTCGAATGAGTGACCTGCAATTGACCGATGTGATCGATATTTTTTTTAAAATCAAGGCGCAGTCCTATTCCTTCGAGGCGGCCAACCCGCGCCACGAGCACGAGTGGCGCGTTGCGCAAAAGGTGAAGATCCCCGAGGGCAAGATCCTGATTCCTGGCATGGTGACGCATTCCAACGCCATGATCGAGCACCCCGAGGTGGTGGCCGATCATATCGAGCGTTGGGCGCGCGCTGCCGGGCGCGAGAATATTCTTGTCGGCAATGACTGCGGATTTGCCTCGGTGGCGGGTAACATAGAGATCCCGATGACGGTGGCCTGGGCCAAGCTCAATGCCCTGGGCGAGGGCGCGCGTATCGCCTCCCGGCGTCTTTGGGATTCCCAATGAATTGGCCAAAGTTATTTTTGAGGAAATAAGCATGCATCGCATCATCATTACAGCTTACATTTTGATCGGGATGGCCAGTGCCTTTTCCGTCCACGCGCAGACCTGGCCAATACGGCCCATCAAGCTGGTTCAAGCCGCCAGCGCTGGCACCAGCGGCGATGTCGCCGCGCGCCTGTTTGGCGAACAAGTGCAACGATCCCTCGGGCAGGCGGTGGTGGTTGAGAACATCGCCGGCGCGGCCGGGTTGATCGGCGGGCAGGCGGTGGCGCGCGCCGCCCCCGATGGCTATACGCTGCTGTTCGCCGGTTCGGCTACGGTGGTGAGTGCGAATCTTTTTTTCAAGAACGTACCCTACGATATCAACCGCGACTTCACCGCGATTGCCAACCTGATCGAGGTGGTGCCCTTTGTGCTGGCCGCTGGCGTCGATCAGCCGTTCAAGTCGCTAGCCGAAATTATTTCCTTGGCGAAAAGCCAACCCGGCAAAATTGCCTACGGCATCGAAGGTTCGCCGCACCGACTGATCGGGCTTCTGATCGCCAAGCGTGCCGGCGTGGACATGGTCGAAGTGCGCTACAAGGCTGGCGCTCAAAGCATTCAGGACGCGCTCTCGGGGCGCATCCAATTCATGATCGCCTCGATGGCTGCCACCGATGCGCTGGTGAAAGCGGGCAAGATGCGCCGCATCGCGGTCGCATCAAAGCTGCGCTTTCCGGGATTCGAGGATATGGCAACGGTGAGCGAGACGCTGCCGGGCGTGGTGGTCGATGGCCAGTATTACCTGGTGGGGCCGGCGGGTCTGCCCGGCGATATCGTAAGGCGCTTGAATCGCGAGGGCGAATCTTATGTGAGGGACGCAGAGGTGATGAAACGTTTGCTGTCTGTGGGATTGAAATTGACCGCGAGCGCGGGTACGCCTGAATCAACCGCCGAATATCTGCGCAGTGAACGTGCCCGCTGGGAGCGAATGACCAAGGAAGTCGGTTGGATACCGGAGTAAATGCGGGAGTGAATGCCATGAACACGGAGTTTTTGCTGTGAACAAGGAGTTGCTGCATGAATGACTTGTCCGCGCACCTTAAAGCCATCGAGAAAATATCGAGGTTAATGCCATGAAAGGAGTTGCCGCATGAATGACTTGTCCGCGCACGTTAAAGCCATCGCGGAAGTGCTGACGGCTCGACGAGAAACCCTCGTCGTCGCGGAATCCTCAGCCGGTGGATTGATTTCCGCGGCGCTGTTGGCAGTACCGGGTGCCTCGGCCTTTTTTCTCGGTGGCGCGGTGGCCTATACGCGCCAGTCGCGTGAGGCGTTCCTGCAGGTTCCGGCCAGCGCTCTGGTGGGTATCACGCCATCCACCGAGGCCTATGCGATGCTGCTGGGACGCACCGCCCGCGATCGTCTGTCGGCGACTTGGGGCTTGGCTGAAACCGGCACCGCGGGGCCGACAGGTAGCCGCTATGGATACAATGCCGGGCGCAGTTGCGTGGCCGTCGCCGGGCCGATGGAGGAAGCTCTGGTGATTGAAACCGGACATGGTGATCGAGCTGCGAACATGCAGGCGTTTGCGGCAGCGGCGTTATCGCTGCTCGCACAGATTCTCGCCCGGCGGGAATGAGTATTGGTCATAGCCCAATAGCGGTGTAGTTCCTCTGCTAATCGGCCTTGATGTTCTTCTCGCGAATGATGCGCGACCACTTGGCGGTGTCGGATTTGATTAAGGCGGCCAGTTCTTCGGGGCTGTAGGCCGCGGGCTCTGCGCCTGAGTCGGGCAAGCGCGTGCGTATCGTTTCATTGGACAAGCTGGCGCGAATTCCCCGATTGATCGCATCGACCGTGGCGCGCGGTGTTTTGGCGGGCACCAGGATGGCGTACCAGTTGTTGGATTCCACGCCGTTGACGCCGGCGCGGTTTTCCACCACCACGGTCTGTCCCAATTCGCGGCAAGCACGGCAAAGCGGCTATTCGCCCTTCATCCCCGCCTCGACCACCACCTTCGACCACTTGAGAGTTTCTGATTGCATGAAGCGCCCGAATTCCGCTGATGACATCAGCAGCGCTTCCGCGCCTTCGGATTCCAGGCGCTTGCGGGTTTCGGCCGAGGAAACGATTGAAGTGATATCTGCATGCAGCCGCGAGATGATTCCCTGCGGGGTGCCTGCGGGGGCCACCACGCCCCACCAGTTGGTGGCGTCGTATTCGGGCAGCGCGGCTTCGGCGATCGTGGGCACCTCGGGCATCGTGGCGTTGCGTTTTGCGCCGGAGACGCCCAAGGCGCGTAATTTTCCGGTGCGGATGTGCTGAATGGTCTGAATCAGCGAGCCCATCATTACGTCGGCATGGCCGCCGAGGACGTCGGTCATCGCCGGTCCACCGCCCTTGTAGGGGATGTGCAGCATCTCTGCTTTTCCTTGCAGCCGGAACAACTCACCCGCGAGATGCTGAAAACTGCCGATGCCGGCCGAGGCGAGTCGCAGCGAACCCGGTTTGGCGCGAGCGAATGTAATTAATTCGCGGGTGGTCTTGATCGGCACGCCCGGGTTCACCACCAGCACCACCGGTCCGGCGCCTATGGGCCCAACCGCGGTGAACGCTGTTGCCGGATCGTAGGGTAGTGACTTGTACATCGCCGGGGAAAAGGCGTAGGCGATAGACACCAGCAACAGCGTATGCCCGTCGGCCGCCGATTTTGCCGCGGCATCGGTGCCTATGGTGCCCCCGGCGCCACCGCGATTCTCGATCACCACCGACTGTCCTAATCGATCGCCCAATTGCTGGCCGAACATGCGACCGACCACGTCGTTGCTGCCGCCAGGCGGAAACGGAATGATGAGGCGCACCGGTTTGGCGGGATAGCTCTGTTGAGCAAGCGTTGCGGTTGGGGTGAGTGCCGCGAGCAATGC
>CAMDFL010000183.1 GCA_945897475.1 Bordetella parapertussis | reverse complement strand
GGCCTCGTGGTGATTTCCTCCTGCGGCCATACCGGCATCGTCAATACCGTGAAGACCGCGATGCAGGTGGCGAACGTCAACAAGCTGCATGCGGTGATCGGCGGCTTTCACCTGGGGATGGCGCCGCCCGAATACATCCGGCACACGGTGGATGCGCTTGCCGCCCTGGATCCGGATGTCATCATCCCCATGCATTGCAGCGGCGCGCCTTTTATCGAGGAGATGCGAAGGCGCATGCCGGATCGGGTTGTGGCCAACAACCTGGGGAGCAGGTTTACTTTCGGCGTGTAGCAGAACCTGCTGCGGAGACCGCCTGGCGCGTCACGCCAATTCAATCTTGACCTTTCGGCCAACGAGGGCGGCGGCGCGTTGCAGCGTTGAAAGGGTCACATCGCGGGTGGGATCGAGCAGGCGATCAACCTGCGAACGGCTGGTTTTCAGCATGGCTGCGAGGCGCGCTTTGCTCAGCGACTGCTTCGCCATGGCCTCGGTCAGTTGCCACACCACCACTTCCTTGATCGCCAGTGCCTGGGTTTCTTCGAAGACGCCTTCTTCCTTGAGAAGGCTGTCGAGGCTCGATCCGTGTTGCCGCTTGCTCATGATTTCAGCTCCTTGTGACGCTTTCGCGCCAATGTCAGTTCGTTGTCAGGCGTCTTCTGCGTTTTCTTGATGAAGGCATGTAGCGCGACCAGGACGCCTTCATCCAGGCACAGCAATACGCGTGCGATGCGGTTGCTGGGCAACTCGGTTCTTATCTCCCACAACCCCTGTCCCATGGGGCGGCACAACGGCATGCCGACGGGCCAGCGCCACTGCGCCCGCATCAGATCCTGGCCAATGGCAAGGCGATCTGGCGCATCGAGTGCTTTGAGCCAATCCCGTACTGGTTCCCTGTCGCTGCTATTGCGATAGAAAACCAGTGGCGTCTTCTGTGTTGGTTCCTTGGCCATTCTTTTCCCGTTTGTGAAGTGTACCGCATAAGGTACATACGTTCAGGACGAACACGCCGACGAGCAGGGCACCTGCTATATCGTCAAAGGTCGGGGCCTCGTGGTGATTACCTCCTGCGGCCATATCGGCATCGTCAATACCTTGAAGACCGCGATGCAGGTGGCGAACGTCAACAAGCTGCATGCGGTGATCGGCGGCTTTCACCTGGGGATGGCGCCGCCCGAATACATCCGGCACACGGTGGATGCGCTCGCCGCGCTGGACCCGGATGTCATCATCCCCATGCATTGCAGTGGCGCGCCGTTTATCGAGGCAATGCGAAGGCGCATGCCGGATCGGGTTGTGGCCAATAATCTGGGGAGCCGGTTTGTGTTTGGTGTGTAGCAGAACCTGCCGCGAGTGAATTGCCGATTCCATCGCTTGCCTTGTTGTGGCAATCTTAGTCAATCGGGTGTCTATCTAGCTGGAGATTACATGAGTATAAATCTCGAAATTCTGGAAGCCGAAGTCCTGAAGCTTGGAGCCACGGAGCGTTCGCAACTGCTCGAGCGCTTGATTGCCAGTCTTGATCGGGATCCGGAAGTTGAGGCTGCCTGGGACAAATTGGCCGATCAACGGGAAGCAGAGTTGGAGTCGGGGGCCGTCGCGGCGGTTCCTGGACCCGAAGCCATCGCGAGGTTAAGGGCAAGACTTGATCGGTGAGCTATTCGATCCACCCGGGCGGCGAGCGGGACATCGCCGATGCCCTCGACCTAAATGGTGAGAGCGCGGGCAAGGCTGTTGCCGGCAGATTTCTAAGAGAGTTCGAGCGGGTGGCTGAACTGCTGGTCCGATACCCGGGGCTTGGCACCCCAACGACCAAAGGACGAAGGGCGTTTCCGCTTCGCGTATTTTCTTATTCGGTTGTGTACCGGGATCTTGGAGATGGAATTCGAATTTTCATCGTTAGGCATCAACGACGGAAGCCCGGGTACGGTGGCGGTCGTCGTTGCTCCCGGCATATCTTGCGGAGTGGGTACTGGTCGCTGGCGGGGACGAATCAGAAAGGCTGGGTGAAGACCAGCAAACCGCGATATGCCTGGATTGAGCCGGGGCGGGACACTACAAGGAATCTGGAGCGTGAAATGAAACTGCAATTTTCGATTGAAGACGAGGCCTTTCGAGGCGAGGTGCGCGCATTCATCGAGGCCAATCTGCCTGCCGATCTGCAAAAGAAGGTTCGCCTTGGCCTGCGAGTGGAGCGCGACGACCTGCTCGGATGGTTTCGCCTGCTCGATGCAAAGGGCTGGTTTCCACCCAGTTGGCCCAGGGAATATGGCGGCGCAGGCTGGAACCATCTGCAGCGGCACCTGTTTGACGAAGAGCTGTCTCGAGCCTGCGCGCCGCGCGTGGCCTCGGCGGGTGTCATGATGCTGGGACCGGTGTTGATGGCCTATGGCACCCCTGAACAGAAATCGAAATACCTGACTGACATCCGGGCGGGCAAAACCTGGTGGGCCCAGGGGTTCTCCGAGCCGGGTGCCGGGTCGGATCTGGCCTCCCTGCGAACCACGGCGGTCCTGGAGCCGGATGGCCGGCACTTCGTGGTCAATGGGCACAAGACCTGGTCATCGTATGCGCACTGGAGCACCATGATGTTCGCCCTGGTGCGCACCGATGCAAATGCCCGCAAGCCGCAGGAAGGCATTTCATTTCTCCTCATCGACATGAAAACCCCCGGGTTTACGGTTCGACCGATTCGCATGCTGGAGGGCGGTACCGATCTGAACGAATGCTTTCTCGACAATGTGCGCGTGCCGGTCGGCAACCTGGTGGGCGAATTGAACAAGGGCTGGACCTACGCGAAGTATTTATTGGGACACGAGCGCACCGGCATCGCCGGCATCGGGTTGACCAAACAACAGCTTGCGCGGGCGCGCAATCTCGCGGCCGCGCAAGGGCTGGCAAACGACCCGGTGCTGCAGACGCGGCTCACGCAACACGAAGTGGAATTGATGGCGCTCGAATTCACCGCGTTGAGAATTCTTTCCGTGAATCAGAAAAGCCGCTTCGAAGGGGTCGAAGCCTCCATGCTCAAGGTGCGTGGCACTGAGTTGCGCCAGGCGGTGCATGCCACCTTGATGGAGATTGCCGGACCGCTTGCAGTTCCCTTTTCCCGCGAGGCAATGTTTCTTGAGCATCTGGATCAGGCGGCGGTCGCGCCTGAGTACGTCGCCATTGCGGCCAACGATCTTGACGCCCGCAAAACCTCGATCTATGGCGGCACCAACGAAGTACAGCGCCTGCTGATTGGGCGCGCCGCGCTGGGTGTTTGATCCCGGCGACCCGAACTGAAAGGCAAGAAATGGACTTTTCACTGAATGATGATCATCTTGAGATGCGCGAAGCGGTGCGCCGATTCATGGAGGGTGAATACCCTGCGCAGCAGCGAGGCGACCCGGAAACTGGAGAAATCGCCGCAGAACGTTGGAAGGGGATGGCGGCGCTGGGGCTGCTGGGCCTGCCTTTTGCGGTAGAACACGGTGGTAGCGGCCAGGGCCCGGTTGAAGTGATGCTAGCGGCCGGCGAAATGGGCCGGGTACTGGGTGGCGGGGCATTTGTGCCTTGTGTTGTGTTGGCGGGAGGATTGTTGGGTCGAACCGCTTCGGCCGGGCAGATGCGGCGATGGATGCCGGATTTGGCCTCGGGAAGGTTGAGCATCGCCGCGGCCTTGTACGAGGAAAATGCCCGATATGACTGGTGGCGGGTTTCGACGCACGCAAGGGAGATTCCCGGCGGCTATTCGATCACGGGGCGCAAAACCCTGGTGTTGCATGGCGACCGCGCCGATTGGATCCTGTTGCTTGCCCGCACCTCCGGTGACACGGCGGATCGGGCGGGACTTTCCCTGTTCGCGATTGAGGCCACCGCACCTGGCGTCAAAGTCATGTCATTCGAGACGCTCGATGGACGCCGTGCCGCGACCATTGAATTTACCAATGTGGAGGTGGCGGCTGACAGTGTTCTTGGCGATATCGGGACTGCGGCGGGCCATGTCGAGGGTGCGCTGGATGCCGCGTGCGCCGCGTTGTGCGCGGAAGCCGTGGGCGCCATCGACACGCTGATTTCCCTCACTGCGGAACACCTTCGCACCCGTCATCAATTTGGGTCGCCGCTTGCCAAATTTCAGGCTCTGCAGCATCGACTGGCCGACATGGCGATCGCCCGTGAGCAGCTGGATTCGATGGCATGCGCCGCGGCGATGGCGGTAGAAGCTGATTGCGTTCCGGCCGTCGGGGCGGGCAATGGAAATGAGGCGAGCGATGTCGGTATTGAAACATCAAGTAAGACACGCCGCCGTCTGGTATCCGCCGCCAAGGTTCTTACAGGGCAGTTGGGCCGACAGGTCGGCGCTTCGGCAATACAGATGCATGGCGGCATGGGAATGACCGACGAATGCCGTGTCGGTCATTATGCAAAACGCCTCCTGGTTATCGGCCAGCTATTTGGCGATGCCGCATTTCATCTGGATCGTATGCAAAAGCAATGATGTCAAGGCCGATTACCTGAACGTCGGCGCCGCCGGCCTGGAGCCGGATGCCCAATTGCTTCGCAGCGTTCTTCAGCAGGGTTCATTCCCGTGTCTGTTGCGACAGTCCCCTGGCTGTGGCGATGAAAGCCGCCCTGTTCCACCCTTGCGCGAAGTGGGGGAAATTGGCCCCCACCATGACTGGCATAGGTTCCGAGGATGGCGAATTCGAAGCCTGTCAGATTTGCGTTCAATTGACGACCTGAAGAGGTTGATTCCGGCGTACTTCATACCGGAAGGTCACCGGCGGCATCAAAATAATGGGGTACGTCCCCGGTTTTCTCGCAGGTTCGCTGTTGCACAGAACCAGCCGCAACAGGGGCATCTAATATTCCAAGCAATACCGATCCGGCGTTGCTGTGACAATGTAGGTGTTCTTTCGTTGTCAGCCTTTTGATGCATGCCGGCCTGGAACCTTTTCATGATTGATGCCCCTCTATCGTTTCTCATGTGTCCGCCGGACCATTACGGTGTCGATTACGTCATCAATCCCTGGATGCAAGGCCAGCTTGGCCGCACCGATCGCGCGCTCGCCAGCCAGCAGTGGGACGTCCTGCGCCAGGTGCTCTCGTCCGGGGCCAGGACCGTGCTGGTCGAGGCAAAACCGGGCCTGCCCGACATGGTGTTTACCGCCAATGCCGGCATGGTGCGTGGCGATGTCGCAGTGGTGAGCCGCTTCCGGTCGCCCGAGCGCCAGGGCGAGGAACCCTTTTTCCGCGCCTGGTTTGAGGACAACGGATTCTCGATCGCACCCTGGCCGCAGGAGATTTTTTTTGAAGGCGCGGGCGATGCATTGTTCGATCGCGGTCAGGACCTTATCTGGAGCGGCTGTGGCTTTCGCTCCGATGCCGCGGCGGCAAGCCTGCTTCAAACAGTCTTCGATTGCGAATCCATCTCCATTCGTCTCATTGACCCGCGCTTTTATCATTTGGACACTTGTCTGTGCCCCCTTGCCGGCGGCTGGCTCCTGTACTACCCGCCCGCGTTCGATGCGGCGTCTCTGGTAGAGATTGAGCGCCGCGTGCCAAATGAAAAACGCATCGCCGTCAACGAGGCCGATGCACTGCAGTTTGCTTGCAACGCGGTAGACCTCGATGGCCGCGTCGTCATGAACAACGCATCTCAAGAGCTGCAGGCGCGCTTGCGAGCCGCCGGCTTCACGCCGGTCCTGACGCCGCTCTCGGAATTCCTGAAGGCAGGCGGCACGGCAAAATGCCTGACGCTGCGGCTGGGCGAGGCGTTATAAGGAATTGATACCGCCGCAGACAACAGCGATACATCTCAAAAATAGACTTACAACTAGCCGGAAACATATTCCTGATCTATGTTTTCAGTATTAATTGTTCGTAAATTGTATGTATCTCGGAGAAGCCGAGGTACATCGCGGTTTCCCGCTTCAGCCTGCTTGCGGATTCACAAGTCGTACGGCTCCGTGATTTCCAGTTTTTTGCCCAAATCCGGGTTGCGGATTTCGAGATCCTGGCCCAGTTCGGTCTTGTAGGATTCCATATCGATGATGCCCTCGTGCGAATCCCCCTTGCGCACGACGCCCAGGGGATCCTCGCCCCGCTGCACGCATTCGATGGCGTCCTTCAGCATGCGCCGGTACTTGACGATACCCACATCGCAACTTGCCAGGTGTTCCTTGGTTCGGTCTGCGACTCTTCCCTGAGAGTCGAGGATCGCGTCGTCCTGGTCGCGTTCCCAGATGTTCCACCAGCCGTCCTTCACGCGCTTGTAGTTGTTGAACTCGGTCTTCTGGTACTGGGCCGAACGCACCGAACCGTTGCCGTCTTTCGCGGGTGAGGCGAGCATCTGGAAGATGGTCGCGCTTTCGTCGTCACGCGGCACGCACCACTGGATGAACTGATGCGGGATCTGGCCGGAGCGGGCGAGCTGAATTCGGTTGCCCGCGGGGAAGAAGTGATGGTGCTTGTCGCGCGTGCCGTTCGGGTAATCCAGCTCCATTTCCACGCCATACCAGGTTTCATTCCAGTCGCAGCGCGTCGGGCGCGTCAAAGCGAGCTCCGGGTAGATCGAGGCGTGCAGCACCATCACGTGAAGCGCATCCAGCATGTTCTCTGCGCGCTGCAGCCAGTTGGTGTGCATGTCCCGGCCCTGGACGACCTTGTCCACGCCTTCCATATAGAGCATGTCGTATTTCGGAAACTCCGGTACCGGCTGCGGGCCGATGTAGGCGAACACGAACCCGGACACGTCGCGCACCGGGTAGGCGCCCAGTTTGACGCGCGTGCGAAAGGTGCTGTCAGGCGGCTCGCACGGGGTGTCAAGGCAACGGCCCTCCGGGTCGTACAACCACCCGTGATACGGGCAACGCAGTCCGTTTTCCTCCACGCGCCCGTATTCCAGCGAAGCGCTGCGGTGTGCGCATTGCAGGTCAAGCATGCCCGGCCTGCCATTGGGCAGGCGAAACAGGACGAATTCCTCGCCCAGCAGCTTCATTTTCTGCGGTTCCTGCGTCAGATGCTCGGAAACCGCCACCGGCCACCAGTAGCGGCGCAGTAACTCGCCGCAGGGCGTGTCGGGCCCCACGCGGGTCAGTAACTCGTTTTCGGCTTTATCCACGATAGGGTTCCTCTTGTTGCAATGCCAATATGCCGCCGTGCCGGTCCGTCGAGGTGCGTCAGACCTGTGCCTTTCACTCGGAAGCGATTTTTGCGTCCGCAACCACCTTGCCCCAGCGCGCCACGTCGCCGCGGATGCGTGCCGCCATCTGTTCCGGGGAACTGGTGATCGCGACCACGTCCTGCAAGGCGAGTTTCTGTTTTACGTCCTCCATGGTCATGGAGGCAACGATGTCCCGGTTCAGCCGCGTGATGATCTCGCCGGGCGTTTTTGCGGGCGCCATCACGCCCCAATATCCGTCAACGTCATCCATGAAACCCATGCCCAGTTCCGAGTAGGTGGGCACCGCCGGTGCGATGGGCGAGCGCTGCTTTCCGGTCATGGCCAATATGCGCAACGTGCCCTTGCCCGCAAGGGGCAGCACCGAGGCGGTGGGGGCGAACATCATGTGTACGTGGCCGCCGGCGATGTTGGTGATCGCGGCGCCCATGTTGGAATGCGGCACGTGCAGCAGGTTGAGGTTCATGCGCTGGCCGAACAGTTCCATCGCCAGGTGGTGGCCGGTGCCTTTGCCGGGCGTGCCGTAGGTGTACTTGCCGGGATTGGCTTTCGACGTCGCGACGAATTCGGTGAGGTCCTTGACATCCATTGCCGCGGGGTTCACGACGAACGCGTATCCCGAGGAGGCGATCAGCGAAATCGAGGCAAAATCATTGGCAGTGTCGTAGGGCACCTTCTTGTACAGCGAGGGCAGCATGGTGAAGGAATTCACCATCAGCAGCAGTGTGTAGCCGTTCGGCGCCGCCTTGGCGACCGCGTCGGCGCCCAGCATGCCGCTCGCGCCGACGCGGTTTTCTACCACCACAGGCTGGCGCAGCCGCTCCGAGAGTTTGGGGCCGAGCGTGCGCGCCACCAGATCGGCAACGGTTCCTGGTGCGACCGTGACCACGAGATTGACCGGGCGAGCCGGCCACGACTCGGACTGCGCTTGCGCAGACTGCGAGCCGAGCATCCCCGCCAGTGGCGCGGCCATCAGGCAGGCGCCGAGGGCTTGTTTGAGGGAGTGTCTCAGCCAAATTCGAGCGGGTGATGTCATAAGGGTTTTCCATGGTTGCCGCGTG
>CAMDFL010000182.1 GCA_945897475.1 Bordetella parapertussis | reverse complement strand
GTCAAAATTGCGACGCCGCGCATCGCCGAAACCCGCGTCCAGTTCGAATGCCGGCTGCACAGCATTCTTCCCTTTGGCGACGCGAATCTTGTTATCGGCCAGGTGCTGCTGGTGCATGCGCGCCGCGGCCTGGTCCGGGACTACAAGATAGACCCGGGGGAATACACCCCGCTGGGACGCATCGGCGGGCGCACCTACTGCAGCCTAGGAAATCTGATCCATGTCTGAAAAAATCATCTCCACACAGAAAATATTCGACTGCCACTCGCACTGGGGAACGCAGGAGGGGCACATCTTCCGCACGCAGGAGGAACTCGACCGCCAGGAAAAGATCTGGAAAACCAGGGGGCGCAACTGGGCCGAGGCCGAGATGATGGATTACATGCGCAACAACGGTGTGCGCGTGATCCTCGATTTGTCATTCCACAAAATGCTGCCCATCGAAGAAATACGCCGGCACAACGATTACACCTTCGAAGTGGCGCGGCGTAATCGCGATGTGATCTTCGGCCACTGGTTGCAGTTCGACCCGCGCCGCGGCGAGGAATCGCTCACTGAATACCGGCGCGCGCGCGATGCCGATGCGGGATTTATCGGTTTTGCGGTTTCAGGCCAGGGCGTGGGCGTGCCCGCCAGCGATCCGCTGTGGTTCCCCTTCTACGAGCAGGCGATCGAGCACAACGCACCGGTGATGATCATGACTGGGCTCACCGGCATCGGCCAGGGCGTGCCAGGCGGCTACGGCATCCTGCTCGACAACGGCCATCCGCGGCACATCGATTTCGCCGCCGCGCGCTACCCGGAACTTCGCATTCTCGCGGCCCGGCCAGCCTATCCCTGGCAGGACGATATGATTGCGGTGCTGCTGCACAAGGGTAATGTCAGCTATGAAATACACGGCTGGGGACCGAAACAGCTTTCCGACAACCTGAAGAAGGACATCGGGCGCCGGTTGCAGGACCGCGTCATGATTGGCTGCGATTTTCCGGTGCTGGAGTATGAAAAGATCGTCGCCGACTGGCGCTCGTTGGGCTATGGCGAGGAAGTGGTGCAAAAACTGCTGTATCGGAACGCCGAGGCCTATTTCACTGGCGCCGGGAAGTAACGCATACCGGCGATACCGGGCGCTTGTGAACGCCGGGGACTGCGAGCGCCCTCACAATCCCGCCGGCGCAATGCCAATCTCAAGCCGCCTCAGTCTTCAGTCAAGGCTTATGCCCAGCGCCCTCACCAGCGTGAGCACGTTCGATGGAGCCTACATCGAAATCCGCGACGCCACCGGAGCGGAGAATTTCTTCGTCTTCGGCATGACCGACCGGCAAATCCAGGACCTGCTCGCCAAGGGCTATGACCCCGATACGCGATTTCCCTCACGTCATGCGCTGACGGCGGTTTCCCTGTAGAAATTGCCTGCTTCGACCTTGAATACCGCCTTGGCCGGGTCGTACACCACGCCGGCCGGGTCGCCGCCCTGAGCCACGATCTCGATCTGGCGTCGCAACGCGCGTCTGAGCATCACCACGCCACGGTCGCTGGTGGCTAAATTCTCCTCCGAGTGGTAGCTGATCGGCCCCTGGCCGACCTGGGCCTCCCAGTCGCCGGGCTCGCTCTGATGCTCCTCCTCGCTCATTGCCGACCATGAGCGCCGCGACGACACGCGGCCGGCGAAGTCGGCGGGCACGCGCATGGTGTGGAACAGGCGGAAGTTCGTGTCGTCCACCGGCAGCACCCAACCGATTCCGCGCGCCGGTCCGGCGGTCAGGCGTATGTCGGGCACGATGCGCACATGCGGAAACAAGGCGAGGGTCACGCGGTCCATCTCGCGACCGTCATCCAACTTGCGGTAGGCGCTGTAGCGCATGCCAAGGTCCACAGCATCCCACTCCACCTCGGGCATGATTCCCATCTCGGGCACGAACTGCACTCCCGAGAAACTGGTGTGCAGTATCGGAATATGAAATGGGTCCATGATGTTTTCCCAGTCCTGCAACCAGTTGCAGGGCACGATCTCGACCGTATCGTCGCCACCCGCGCCAAAGCTCGACCCGGTTGCGACAATCTTCTCGCCCGGCTGCAGGGCCTCGAACACATCCCAGCGTGGCAGCACGGGCTCTTTGGCGGGTGGCCCCATATAAGCCCACGCGAGGCCATAGAGCTCCTGCACGGGGTACCAGGGCTGGCGCACGCGATCCTTGTGCTCTCCCCCGCCGGGCTCGCACGGCTGGTCGATGCAATGCCCTTCTACATCGAACTGCCAACCGTGGTAGCAGCAGCGGATGCCATGCTCGTCGACCTTGCCGTAATACAGCGTGGCGCCGCGGTGCGCGCAGCGCGGGTACAGAAGGCCGACACGGCCTTTCCCATCGCGAAACAGAATCAGGTCTTCGCCCAGGATACGCACTTTCTGCGGGCGCGAAGTCACGTTCGCCGACACGGCAATCGGGTGCCAGTAGCGGCGCATGAATTCGCCGCAGGGCGTGCCGGGGCCCACTTCGGTGATGTCGGCATCGCAGCTCTGCGCCCCGCGGCCATAGGCGTTGCCGCTCGATTTCGATTCTTTCGTTACTGATGTGCGTTGCATGCCGGCGCTCCTTGTCAATTGACCCGTATTGAAACTATATTCGACCCCGCCCTCATTCCACCTTTATCCCTGAGAGTTTCACAATCTCGCGCCATTTGTCGTTCTCGCGCCGGACGTAGGCGCTGTATTCCTCGGGGCTCTCGCTCGGGGAGGAATTCGTTCCGCTCGATTCCATGCCCTTTTGAACCACCGGATCGGGCAGCGCCTTCATGATCTCGGCATAGAAGCGCCTCACGATCGCCGCCGGCGTCTTTGCCGGAAACGCAACGCCCAGCCAGTTCTCCTGGATGGCAAGATCGTTTTTGATCAGTTCGTGGAGCGTGGGCGCATCAGGGAACTGGCGCGCGCGCGTGGCGCCCGTGGTGGCCAGGAGGCGCAGCTTGCCGGTGCGCACGAACGGCGCGCCGAAGGACATCACCTGGAAGGCGAAATGCAGGTCACCGCGAATCAGCGAAGGAACCACGTCGTTGGCGTTCTTGAAGGGCACATGCACGGCTTCGATCCCGGTGAGCGCCTGCAGCGTGGCGCCCTGCAGGTGCGAGGGCGTGCCGTTACCTCCGGAGCCGTAGTTGAGCTTGCCGGGCGAGGCCTTGGCCGCCGCGACCAGATCCTCGAGGCGCTGCATGGGAGCGCTCGCCGAGATGACCAGCACGGCGGGGGCCAGGCTCAAGCGCGTGATGTGCGCGAACTCGACCCCGTCGGGCGTATTCTCGGGCCGCAGGTGGCGCTGGATGAGGTTCGAGTTCGTGATCACCACCAGCGTATGCCCGTCGGGCGCTGCCCGCGCCGCCTGCGCGAGCACCAGCGCGCCGCCCGCCCCCGCGCGATGGTCGTGGACGATCACCTGGCCGATCTGCTCGCTGACCTTTGCCATCAGCGGCCGCAGGTAGAGATCCGGGCCCGGGCCGGGATTGAATGGTGTGAGCAAGGAGAGGCTGCGCGATGGCCACGGCTGTTGGGCGAGCGCTGGCACGGCAATGCACAGAACCGTTGTCAGTAACAAACAGAGCATCGAACGCATCACGTCTCTCTTTCTTCGGGTCGGAAGGATCACTTTATCACCTGCGGGCGCAGCCTATGGTTGGGGTGATATTCGCGCCGCGCGGGACTGTGTTGAGTAAAAAAGTCCATGCCAAACCGATTGCCGCGCTTGTTGTTCGAACGCGAGCTAAACTGCCGGCTTTTCGCGCTCGGCGCATTGCAGCAAATGATTGTTCAGTTTTTTCACCGAGGTTGCAGATGTTGATGCGACCCGCAAAAGCCGTTTCCCTGTTTCTCCTGTTGACCCTGCCCGGCGCCGCCATGGCGCAGGCCGTGTTTTCCCTTTTCGTCGGCACCCGGGAGGAGGTCGCGGCGCGAATGATCGATCTTGCCAAGCTCAAAAAAGGCGACGTGGTGACCGACCTGGGCTCAGGCGACGGGCGCCTGGTGATCGCCTCGGCGAAATCGAATCCGGGTGTCACCGGATTCGGCGTCGCCAAACCCACGCGGCGATGTAAAAAATTGCTCTCATGAGAATTCCCTATGATTCGTCAAAACGTCAATCACACGTAGCAATCCGCCAGCGGGGGTATGGAGTACCCCGATTTGTTTTCAGTATTTTGTGCTGTCTTTATGCAGAAATACCACCTTACCGTCGGCGCCAGTTTCCAGGCGCAGATCGTCGTCTGGATAAGTCGCGGTTTCTCCTGCGGTGCGATCGCCAATTTCAAGGTAGACGAAATATTCGCTGCCGCGATTGACCAAACGGTGCCCGTTTCCCGTGGCGGCCTTGAAGCCTGCGCACATGCCGGGTGTCAACAATGTTTCGCCTCAATCGGTGATCAATATCGCCCCCCCCCAGGACGCGTGCGGCGAAGGGTTCGGGATAGATCGAGCGAGTGCGTGCGGGTACCGAGTCCACGATGATGGCATTGGGTAAATTTTTATCGGCCATGAACCCTCCGCTTAAAAATTGTGTTTCGATTACCCTGCAACATTGTTCATCTTAGGAGAAGACCAACATGACACAAGATCCCAAATCTCAATCGCACAATGTCGATTGTCGGTGCTGTGGTGGCTTTTCACGCCGAAAATTCCTGGGTACGGCGGCCGGTGTCGCGGTGGCGACATCCTCCATCGACGTTTTCACCTCCGCGGCCTTCGCGGAGACCACGGCCAAGCCGGCACCGAAATCCGCGCCGGGCCGGCCGATTTTGCTCAAGGGCGGCACGGTGATCAGCATGGATCGCACCATCGGCGATTTCGAGCGCGCCGACATATTGATTGAAGGCGGCAAGATCCGCGCGGTGCAACCTAATATCACCGCGCCCAACGCCGAAGTGATCAACGCCGCCAACATGATCGTGATGCCCGGTTTTGTCGATACGCATCACCATCTGTGGCAGGGCATCCTGCGCAACCTCGGGCCAGACATGACCTTGGCCGACTATCAGCGCGACATCAACAACACGGCAGGTTCGGTCTACAAACCCGAAGACATGTACGCGGGAAATTTGGTCAGCGCGCTAGGCACTCTCTCGGCTGGCACCACTTGCGTGCTCGATTGGTCCCAAGCGCAAAACACGCCCGAGCATTCCGATGCGTCGATTGCCGCGCTGAAGGATTCCGGTAGCCGCGCGGTGTTCGGCTACGGTTTCCCGGTGCGGGGCACGCCAAGGTATTGGGAAGACCCGGGCAACCAGTATCCCGGCGATATGCGCCGTATCGCCAAGCGCTACTTCTCCTCCTCCGATCAGCTGTTGACTCTAGCCTTGGCGGGTGGCGTGGTGCCCACCGAACAAGCCGCCGAGAGTTGGCGCTTGGCGCGCGAGGTGGGTGCGCGCATCAGCGTGCACATTGGCTCGCAACCAGGTCAACTCGAACCCATGGGAAAGTTAGGCCTCCTCGGGCCCGACACCACCTATATTCACGTGCGCCGCACCAGCGAGGTCGAGTGGAAATACATTGTCGACACTGGCGGCAGCATATCGATTGCGCCCTATGTCGAGATGATCATGGGCCACGGCACGCCGGTGCTTCAAGCGACGCTTGATCGCGGCCTGCGACCGAGTCTTTCCGTCGATGTCGAGACCACGGTGCCGGGCGACATGTTCACCATGATGCGCTCGGCCCTGTCTCTACAACGCGAGCTCGTTTTCCAGCGCATTCGCGCCAACGAGCAAAACGTGCCCAAGATGCTCACCGCGCGCGATGTCTTGGAATTCGCCACCATCGAGGGCGCCAAGCACAACGGCGTGGATAAGAAATGCGGCTCGCTCACCCCCGGCAAAGACGCTGACATCATTATGCTTCGCACCGACCAACTCAACGTCATGCCCATGAACAACGCCGTTGGCGCGGTGGTGCAGAGCATGGATACCTCGAATGTCGATACGGTATTCGTCGCCGGTAAAGCGGTGAAGCGCAACGGGCGCATGGTGGGGGTGGATCTGGCGCGGGTGCAACGATTGGCCAATGCGGCGCGCGATGGTGTACTGGCCAGGGCTAAGTTTTCGCAGCGGAGGGTTTAGCGATCGGAAAAGGGCTGAATTTGATTGCGCATTTCACTCAATCACAATTCCCGCCTTCGCCACCACCTGCCTCCACCGTTCGATGTCTTTGCGCAGGAACGCGGAGAATTCATCGGGTGTGCTGCCTTCCGCATTCGCGCCAAGTTCCTGCAAACGTTTGCGTACATCGGGTTCCTGCAAAGCGCGGCGGGTTTCCGCGGCGAAGCGTCTGGGGATGTCGCCCGGCACATTGGCTGGCATGAACAGGCCGACGAACGAACTTGCTTCGTAGCCAGGCAAGACTTCGGCAATCGCCGGGATATTCGGCGCGCTCGACGATCGTGCGGTGCTGGTGACGCCCAGGCCGCGAATTTTTCCTTGTTGCGTCAGAGGCAGTGCCGCGGAGAGGTTGTCGAAATAAAGCTCGACGCGCCCCGCCATTATTTCGGTGAGCGCTTGCCCCGATCCTTTGAACGGGATGTGCGTGAGTTTCGTTCCGGTCATCATCATGAAAAGTTCCGCGGACAGGTGCGGCGTGCCGCCTGCGCCGGAACTGGCGAAGTTGTATTTGCCGGGATTTGCGCGCAACAACTCGATCAATTGCTGCAAAGTCGTCGCGGGAAGCGAAGGACTGGTGACGAGGATATTGGGGAAGGTCGAGACGAGGGTCACTGCGGTGAAATCGGTCAGCGGGTTGTAAGGCGTCTTGGGATTTACCGCCGGCCCCGCAGTATGCGTAGTGCCACCGCCCATCACCAATGTATAGCCATCGGCAGGTGAGCGTGCGACGAATTCGGAACCCACGTAACCACCCACGCCCGCGCGGTTCTCGACAATCACTGTTTGCTTCCAGGATTCGGTGAGTTTTTGCGCTAGCAATCTTCCAATGATGTCGGTGGCGCCGCCTGCGGCGAAGGGGATCACAATGCGCACAGGTTTCGAGGGGTAGGCCGCGGCTGAGGTTTGCGCCAGTGCATCGAAACTCGCAATGGCGCTAAAACTCAATGCAGCCAGAGTTATGCGAAATCCGGTCAATTTCATGTTGAATCCTTGTTTGTCGCGGCAGGCGCCATTCAGACTGCGGGCCGGTCGCGAAGGGGTTATAGTTTTTGGGTTAATGTTTTTCCGCGACGGGCGCTGCGCCCGCCCAGTGTCCAACATCGACAACGATGCCCTCAGGTCCTTCGAATTTGCTTTCGTAAAATGCAGCGCCAAGCTGAATGGTGTTTTTCTCCTTGCCCCCGGCAGCAAGTACCTTGCGCATGGCCTCGTCATTGTCCTCGGCCGAAAAGCCGATGTGTTCGATACCTCTGAACGTTGGTGCATTAGGTTGGCCGAGAGGCAGCACGGTGATGTTGAGCGTGCCATCGGTCAGATCGATGGCGCCGCGTTCGCGACGCTGCGCAACGGTCATCTCGAAGGCATCAACAAAAAATTTCGCCATGGCTTCGGGGTTTTCGGCGCGGTAGGCGATATGCCGGATTTTGGCCATGCGATTGCTCCTAGACAGGCAATGAATCGGTACTGTAATCGCACATCGACCCGGCTGCTCGTGTTTTTACCAGCCACCTTTGGCCGCGCATTGCGCCTCGCACGCACGCTTAATCAGCAAACCCGGAATCGGCATCGCCAAACCCACCGGATTGAACATAATCGGCAACTGTGCACTGTTCAAAAATCCAAAACATGGCCAACTCGAGAATTTTAACTCCCTACATACGTTCAGTTCGGGTTTGATTTGATTATCAGTGTATGCAAGGCACAGCTTTCGCCAATTACGCGGTGGAGGTCTGCGATTTCCTCATTGCCCATATGGATGTCGACGCCACCGAGATTGGCAAGGTAAAGGCGGCGGACTTGGTCCTTCGTGAGCGACGCGAAGCGCGGCCTGCGCCTGCTGACCGCAGCCGGCCAAAGCCCGGCAATAGCATTTAAGAAAGATTTCAGTCCGTGGAAGCGACATGTTGAGAACCTGCGCTCGGTGCACAAAATGGACTACCCGCGCGATACCGAACTGATTCGCCCCGAATATGTGCTCGAGCAGATGAACGAGATTACCAAGGGCGAGGCCATCGTCGCGACCGGGGTCGGCCAGCATCAAATGTGGGCGGCGCAGTACATCGATTTCAAAAACCCGCGCACCTGGATCACCTCGGGCAGCATGGGGACGATGGGCTTCGGACTGCCGGCGGCCATAGGCGCGCAGCTCGCCAACCCAGGCAAGCTGGTCATTGA
>CAMDFL010000181.1 GCA_945897475.1 Bordetella parapertussis | reverse complement strand
AGTCTGGCGAATCTGCGTGCTACTTTGAATCTCAGTTTTGTTAGTCATTGTGGCTATGGTTATAGGTCGCGTTGGAATTATGCATTGATTACGGGTGAGGGGGCGCTCAGGATTTCTGACAGGTTGAGGAGCGCAGGGGTTCGTTTGTGCGGCCTAACGTTTTGGTCAACGGCAGGTGAGCGCGGCATTTCCGAAGAAGCTCAAGTCCGCTTTCGTCTGACCGTTGCACCTATAGTTGGTCCTCGGCGCTCGAAGCGAGAAAAGCCAATGTTGACAGTCTCATTACCCGGCCGGCCGCACCGTGAGTTTCAAGCCCAGCGCCGTGCAGACGCGAGCGATGGTGTCGAAGCGCGGCTGTGCCCCCGGGCGCAACGCCTTATACAGCGCTTCCCGCCCAATACCTGCACCTAGCGCGATCTCGGCCATCCCCCGTGCCTTGGCGATGTCTCCTAGTGCGGCGGCGAGCAGCGCGGCGTCGCCATCCTCGACGATGGCGTTCAGGTACTCCGAAATCGCCTGTTCGCTGTCCAGGTATTCGGAGAAGTCGAAGTCGGGTAGGTCAGTGACCTTGATTTTCTTGCTCATGCTTCACTCCTCAATAGTTACAGCCAGCGCCTGCGCAGCGGCGATGTCGGCCTTTTGCGTGGATTTGCCGCCGCCGCCCAGCATCACGATCACTATCGCGCCGCGCTGCACGTAGTACATGCGCCAGCCGGGGCCAAAGTGCTCGCGCATTTCAAATACACCCGCGCCCCCGGTTTCACGTCGCCCAGGTTGCCCACGCTCGCCTTGCGCAGGCGCGCCAGCAAGCGCCGGTGAGTGAGACTGTCCTTTAGGTCCAGCAACCAATCATTGAATTCGTCGGTGCGTTTGATCGTGAACACGGATAAAGTGTATTCGATCGAATACAGTCTGTCAATTACGGCTGTTATGACTGACTGTTATGACCACTGATCGGTTGACGTTCGACCTGGGCGGTTCTTCTATGCGTACCGCGCACGCGAGTGGGATGAGAGGCCTAACGTTTTGGTCTGCGGCGGGTGCGCGAGGTGGTTGCGAAGAAGCTAAAGGCCGCATTCTCCCGTCCGTTCAACCTAAAGTTAGGCGAGAGCGCTTCCGCAGTTGTGAAGATCATACTCAACCGCTCCATGGCCCTCCAGTGATTAACCGCCAGGCATTCCCATAAGCAGCCAGGTGTCGGGTGGGATCACTCAATGCTTCCAGAATCAGCTTGCGCTGGCGCGAAATCTGACTCGGGTACCCATCCGCCACCGGCGGGCGGTAATCGCTCGATGACAGGAATCGTTCAGGATATTTTTCGATTAGTCTTATCCAATTGTCATCCAGGCGTGGCGGCGTGAATTGGCACAACGATCCTTACCCGGCCGCTCCAGCCAAAGTCAAGCAGCAGGTTCGTCATTGAATCCTCGCGAAGTAAGAAATCGCGCAAACCGCCACTGAGAAGGCAATAAACAAGTTCTCCACTCGTTTCTTCTTAATAGGGTCTTCTCGTGACTGCGTTATGTCCAGGACAGCCTGCCGGACCAGAAATGTATAAAGGACATAGTAGATAAACGGAATCACATGAACGTTGAAAGGGTAATCGCTGGCGTTCTTGCCCGCCAATGACAACAGCAATCCAATCTGGCTGTAGATGGCCAGCGAACCCAGGCCTGCATTGATAATCATCCACTTCACTTCGTCTCGCCCAAAGATTGCGAGGTAAAACGCCGTGTAGGTCAGAATTGCAAGACCTCCGTGTGCGTACACAAAGTAGCGCAAATGAAAATGCAACTGAGAATTCAAGCCATAGGCCAAAAGAAAGCCAGAAACACCGAATACCAGCATGTGGATCAGGAAGAACGGATAGATTTTGTACCAGGGAATGTCAGATCCCTTGACATATTTCCGAGTGATATCACGCTGAAGCTTCATTGTTATGGACGCCGCATATCCCGATCACCACCAAACCGAAATTCGATATTGGCTGGAAAAGTTGATATGTCCAGCACGACCATGATGTGAATGGTTCTAGTTTTGGCGGGACTGCTTTGCATGGCTCCCATGTAATGACGCCTAACGTCGCCATTGAGTGGCCGAGCGAGCGGGTGAAGCCCGCTTGCGTAGGTCCGTCTCGAATGGCTTATTAGTACGCATTTTCACAAGGTACCTGGCCGCTATAGATCGGAGGCTAGGTCTCGGGTCAACTCGCCAGCCGGAACTTCCCTGCAACCGCTCGCATTCTGGCCTGACCAAAGAGGTGAGAAATCACCTGAGCCTCGGTGTTCGGCTGCGGCGCGCAAAGGCGCAATTGCACCAGTTGCTAACGGGAAAGCCGGTGCGGCAGCGCTGATTGGGCCAAGCTCTCTCATAATGCGGTTCATGATTCCGCGGGCTGGCCGACCGCTGAAGAGATTTGTGAGCGCTGTATGGCGAACAGCATCACTCTTCAGCGCGGCGCGATGTACGACGCTTGTGGTGGCCTCAGGGCAGAGCATGTAAGCCGTTCCAACCTGTACGCCAGCTGCGCCGAGTGCTATAGCAGCTGCGACACCTTTGGCATCGGCGATGCCGCCAGCAGCGATCACCGGAACATTCACCGCCCGCACGATCTGCGGCAACAGGGCAAACGTGCCAACCTGGGTACTAAGGTCTTCCGACAAGAAGATGCCGCGATGTCCGCCCGCCTCGAGGCCTTGGGCAATGATGGCATCGACTCCCTGTGCTTCGAGCCAGCGCGCCTCGTCGACGGTGGTTGCAGAAGACAAAATCTTTGAGCCCCAGGCCTTCGCTCGGACCAACAAGTCGGCGGATGGCAATCCAAAATGAAAACTCACTACTGCGGGCTTGAAGTCGTCTAGCACGTCAGCGGCCGCGGAGCTGAACGGCGCTCGACCTGGCTCGACAGGGATTTTGTTGTCATCAACTCCATACTCTTTAAAATACGGGGCGAGCGCCGTTCGCCATGCCAATTCGCGTTCGGCATTTGGCGTGGGTATGGGATGGCAAAAGAAATTTACGTTGAAAGGTCGGCTGGTTCGAGCACGGATTACCGTTAACTCGTTGCGCATTGCTTCAAGGCCGAGCATGGCACAAGGCAACGAACCCAGGCCGCCCGAATTTGACACTGCCACCGCCAGGGCGCTGCCTTGGGAGCCGGCCATTGGCGCCTGAATTATCGGGAGTTCTATTCCCAGAAACTGCTGCAATCTCATCGGTTGAACTCCGTTTGCTTTAGGTCAACGGAACAGTCTTGTCGAAGCTAGGCATTACTGGGAATCCAGTCATGGCGTCCTGCGTGCTAACGTCGCCGTTCAACGGCGCGCGGCTTTTGGCGTGTCCGTTGCGACGGCTTGTTGGGCCACATGCGAAGACCAAGGCCGAATCTTTATTAACTTCGGACCGAGTGCGCGCTCGGCGACTTCAGTGTCATGAGCGGCTTGAGCACGTAGCCAATAGCCGTTGGACAAACCGAAAAAACGGCAAAGCCGCAAATCAGTATCAGCGGTAACACTTCGCTTTCCCGAGACAATATCGCCAACACGCTGGGCAGGAACACTGATTTCCTTCGCGAGGCGATACTGGCTAATGCCCATGGGCTTTAGAAATTCTTCCAGGAGAAGATCACCGGGTGTAACGGGTTTGAGTTTGCGCATTTGAGTCTCTTTCAGTGGTAATCCACTATTTCCACGTCTTCAGCACCAGCGTCAGTCCAGCGGAAGCAAACCCTCCACTGAACGTTGACGCGAATGCTGTGTTGCCCTTTTCGGTCGCCCGTAAGCGCTTCAAGGTGATTGCCAGGGGGCACCCGTAAATCGTTCAATTGGCCGGCGATTTGAAGCTGCCGGAGTTTTCGCTGCGCCACCGTAGCGATATTCACAAATCGCCGAACGCGCTCGCCTTTAGACAGGGATTCCGTTTCGGTGCATGCAAACGAATTAATCATGCGTCATAGTAACGCCGTGCGTGATTACCGTAAAGCGCAACTATGTGGCCCAACGTCGTGTTTGCCGGCGCGCGCGTGACGCCAGTTGCGAAAAAAAGAAGGTCGCTTTCGCGCGTCCGGTACAACTACTGGTTGGGTGACTTTTCATTACGCAGCGAGACGCAACACGCGAAGATTTTTGCGACCTTTCTCCGCTTGCCATAGGTCGTATTGAATCTGTTGATTCAACCAGCTTTCAGAACTGGTACCAAAGGCGATAGAAAGCCGCACCGCCATCTCTGGGCTTACACCCGCCCGTCCGTTCAAAATGGCGGACAAGGTTTTTCGGCTTACGCCTAGACCTTTTGCCGCTTCGGTTACGCTCAAGCCCAAGGGCTCAATACAGAGTTGGCGCAGTATTTCACCGGGGTGGGGAGGGTTGTGCATCAACATAAATTGTCCTTAATGGTAGTCCTCGTAATCAACGTCTTTTGCGTCTTTGCCTTCAAATGAAAACGTCACCCGCCAATTTCCATTGAACCAAACCGACCAAGTTCCTTTGCGATCTCCCTTCAACGGATGCAGGTTCAGGCCAGGAAGATTCATGTCTTTTGGTTCGACCGCAGAACCAAGCCAACCAAGGATTAATTTCAACTTCTCAGCGTGTGCTGATTGAATTCCAGATTTGACGCCGTCGGAAAAATACCGACGCAGCCCTTTGTGTTTGAAGCTTCGTATCATACTTTAGTGTAACCATGGTGGTTACGAAGCGCATGTCACCCAGACAGAATGGCTGTGCATACTTGAAGGGCGGCCCGCCTCCTGTGTATCGTGGATTACGTGCTTTCGCACGCAGAGCCACACGTTGAACGCATAGGTATCAACCGTAAAAAGGAGGCAGGCCATGGGTAAGTCTAGCAAGCTATACGTGGGAATGGATGTGCACAAGGAATCGATCGATGTAGCCACGGGCGATGATGGCGCAGGCGAGGTACGCCACCAGGGCAAGGTGGGCGGTGACATGGAGTCGGTCAAGAAGCTGGTGAGGTAGATGGAATCCACCGCCAAGGAATTGGTATTTGTCTACGAGGCCGGCCCGAGCGGTTTTTGGATTTATCGATTTCTTCGCGCCCGAGGACACCCCTGCTGGGTGGTCGCCCCTGGTCTGACGCCGCGCTCGAACGCCGATCGGATCAACAACGACCGGCGCGATGCGTTGAACTTGTGCCGTTTGGCGCGTGCCGGAGAACTCACCGCGATTCACGTGCCCGATGCGCTCGATGAGGCGATGCGCGATTGGGTGAGAACGCGCGAGGACGCGGTGGACATGCAGCCCCAGGCGCGCCAGCGGTTTGCCGCGCTGCTGTTGCGCAACAACATCCGCTATAGCAAGAAGACCACCTGGACCGAGGCGCACCGGCGCTGGGTGGCCGAGTTGAAGTTGCCCCACCGGGGGTAGCACCTGGCCTTCGAGGAATACGTGAGCGCGATCCAGGAGGCCGATAAACGCAACGAGCGCCTGGAGACATCGATTCGCGACGAGTTGGCCAATTGGCGTTGGAAGCCAGTGGTGCTGGCGTTGCAGGCATTTCGCGGCATTCGTGAGATTCACGCGGTGCTCCTGGTGGCCGATTTGGGAGATCTATCTGGCCTTGGCGCGCGAACTCTCCGGGTTTGTGTGGGCGCTGGGCCTACAGGTCAAGCCCAGCTGATTTATCGGCATTGAAAACCCATCCATCTGCCCAACGAGAAAGGAGAGTCCCCGACGCCAATGAACATCCCAACCCGATAAGCGACGCGGTGCGCACGCGGTGGAAAATCCTCGGTGGACGTTATTGATCCGACCCTGGGCCAACCCCGGTTGTCCCAGGCAAGGCACATCAGACCCTAGAGCGAGGCAGCTCCGTGACGAACCACAGTCTTGCGGCTAACCAACGCCCGAATATCAGCGTGATCGACCGTCGTCTATGCAGTGCCCGCCGCGTCCCTTATCGGGTTCATATTGAGAAAACATGCTTGGCAGGAAAAGCAGTGGACACTATCGCCATTTGACAGAATTTAGCCATATCAACGTCATGCTCACCGGCGCGCTTCAGTGCGTCCGGTGCAGCTAAAGTTAGGCATGGCCAGCATGAACGCTCCCGGCCACCAAGGCGAGTGCTGCAACTTCACGTTCCACTGCCACGCCGACTTCTCGACGGGCAACCTCCAACTCATACCGCTGCTGGAGGTTCATCCAGAATTCTGGTGTAGTGGTAAAGCAGCGCCCTAGGCGCAGCGCGGTGTCTGCCGTGATGCCGCGCTGCTCGTTTGCGATCTCGTTGACACGCGCGGCCGTCACACCAAGGCGTTGCGCAAGCGCGTTTGCGGACAGGCCTAGTGGCTTCATAAACTCTTCGCGCAGAATTTCGCCCGGGTGGATAGGTGGCAGCAGCTTCTTGGGCATGACAGTTCTCCTTCAGTGATAGTCTACGATCTCAATATTCTCCGCGCCGTCATTCCAGCGAAAGCAAACGCGGAACTGATCATTCACGCGGATGCAGTGCTGCCCGGCGCGATCGCCTTTCAGAGCTTCCAGCCGATTGCCTGGTGGACACCGTAAGTCTTCCAGCTTCTTGGCAGCTGCCACCATTTCCAGTTTTCGGCGCGCTACCGCCTCGATGTTCACGAATCGCCGCACCCGCGCGCCGTTGAACAGGCTTTGGGTCTCGGTGCAGCGGAAGGTCTTGATCATTAATTAATTGTATATCGGACAACGATAAGCTTCAAGCAGGTAGATCCAGTTTGCGAATCTGGGCAGCGCGCTAGCGGTGGAATTGTCGCCTAACGTTGTGGTCAACGGCCGGCGCGCGCGGTGGTGGCGAAGAGGCTCAAGCCCGCTTTCGCCTGTCCGTTGCACCTATAGATGGGGGCCAGTGTCAGCTACTGCCGTGCCAGAAATGCAAACAAAGCATTGTTAAATGCTACGGGATTTTCATACGGCGCCATATGGTGCGCATTGGGGATGGTTGTAAGCTGCGAGCCGGGGATGCAGCGGGCGGCGGTGTCGGCGATAACGCGGAAACTCTGCCTAGCTTGTTGTCCTTTAGTGACAGCGACGGGTACCTTTATGTTTCCCAACTGCGCGCAGGTGATCGGGGTGGGCGGCGGTGCGGCAAAAAGTAGCGGGATGGTTCGGCCGTTGTCAAGATGTACGGCGCGCATGGCCGCCGGAATCAAATCAAAGCCGCCTTGCTGCCCATTCACCCAGTCGGTGAAAAGGCGAGTGGCCTGGGCGAGGTCGCCAGCCTTGGACGCTGCCACGATTGGACCTAGCCCCTTAGCCGCATCACCAAGAACAGCTCTGTCGGCGGTGTCAGTGACGATTGAATTAAGTGCTGGCTCATTGACGAAAACGCTACGCACGAGATCAGGATACTGCACCGCGAGCGCTAGCACGACGGCGCCGCCGTAAGACGACCCGACGGCGTGCACTGGGCCGGCCTTCAGCTCACGAATGAAGGCGGCGAGATCGGCCGTGTGCGTGGCCAGCGAGTAATTGGACGTGTTATCGGGCCACGGGCCTTTCCCGAAGTAGCGCTGGTCCAAAGCGATGTACCGATAGGTTTTGGCGATTGCTTCCCTTTGTGCTTCCCAAAAACGGTGATCGGCAAAGGCGCTATGCACGAATACCACGGGTGTCCCCTGCCCCTGGTCGAGGTAGGTTAGGGTTACGCCGTTTGCATTCGATTGCTTGACCGCCGACGGGCTTGCCGAGCGCGTTTGCGGTGATTGGCATCCGGCGAGCGCTATGGCCAGACCTGCGATGCAGGCAAATAGAAGCTTACTCATGACGATTTCCCTTTAATGAAGAATCAACGGACGCAATCAAGGCCCAACGTCGTGCTTACCGGCGCGCGCGCGCCGATGGTTGCGAAAAAACGAAGGCCGCTTTCGCGCGTCCGGTACAGCTAAAGTTATGCGTCGAGTGAATTGCGATGCCGATTGTTACGAACATTACAAACGCTCCCGCCAATAGTTTGGTTCACGGTGTTGATGAGCGACTGCGTAGACTTGTGGACCATCTGGATCTTCCCGGTAGACCAGGGAGTAGGGAAACCTCCTGAAAGGGTATATGCGTAGGCCACCATCGGCTGGCGAACCCAGGTGCTGATTGGTGATTAGCAAGGCAAGAACGCGCTCAAACTCAGTAACAAACGCGGCAGCTATAGATTTGTTCGCGTGCTCAGCGTAATAAACAGCGGCGTCGCCAAACTCGGCCTCGGCCTCCGGGTGAAGCCAGTAACTCACGCTATTCGTGCGCGGACGCGACCTATTGCTTCTGGGCCGGCCACCAGGGCAACCTTTCCGGATTTAACTTCAGCTTCACGTCTTAGGGCCAGCGCAACCCATGCATCTCGCACACGAGAC